>NZ_LOKY01000008.1:0-147884 GCF_002211315.1 Rhizobium sp. R693
TGAAGACGCCGAAGCTCGATGGCGGAAACCTGACCTTCGAGGTCGCCGTTCTCGAGGGTGATCTCGCCGGAGCCGATGGTCCGGCATCACTGTTTATCGACTGGTTTGCGGCCCGCGGTCCGTACGGCGGCGTCGCCGTCGGAGGTATTGGCCGTGCAGCGGTCTGGCGTGGCGGCTGGTATGCGCATCCGGGCGCATACTACGGTGCCGGCGTCGTTGCCGGGGCCGCAATCGGCGCGGCAGTCGCGGAGGATCGTCGCTACTACCCGCCTCCGGCATGCGGCTATTATCCCTATCCTCCCTGCTACTAGCACCGGGGAAAGCAACAGGTCGTGCTGTTTTTGACCCAGAGGGAGGCTGGCAAGAAGGCCTTCCACTGGGGTGACAAGGCCAAGGATGCAGAGAGTGAACGATTTATCTACGCCGAACCCGGTATTCGAAATCTTCGTCGGCACTGTATTTCTGATCGTCGTCATCTTCGTACACGGCGTTGGTATCAGGAATATCAGCCGACAGTTCAGCAAATCCTGGGCACAGGTCACCAGCGTCACATCTCACTGGCGCCTGAACCTGATGCTGTCAGTGACGATCGCCGCGCTGGCGCTCCTGCACTTCGCAGAAACTCTGATCTGGGCGGTTCCTCTCTATGTCAGGGATATCATCCCCTCTATGCGCGACAGCTATTACTACGTCCTTGAGAGCTACACGACGCTTGGCGAGGGCACTGTCAGCCTGCCAGATCGATGGCGGTTGCTCGGACCGATCATCGGCATGTCCGGCCTGTTCACCTTTGGTTGGACGGGAGCGTCCTGGTCAGCATCATGACCGATTTCGGAAAGTTCGACATATTGCAGGCCAGGCGCGAGCGTGTGGAAGAGGACAAGGCGGCATGAGTCGGCTTTTGCCTTCGCCGTGCCTCATCTGCTCGCGCATGTAGGAAATGGCGGCACTCACTCTCGTGGCGTCCACGGTTCAAACGGAAAGGAACGACGATGTCTAAACACTGGATGGCTTCCCTGACATGCACTGCGTTTCTCATTCCATTCTCCGCGAGCGCGGCACAGCTCGGAGTCGGAAAGCTCGACTGTGACATATCCGCAGGCGTCGGTATGATCATCAAATCCATGCAGGCTGTCTCGTGCACGTTCACGCCATCGCCATCGCTCCCCGGCCCGGCGCAGACCTACAAGGGTTCGATCGACGAGTTCGGCCTTGCCATCGGCGACGTCAAGGCGGGGCGGATGGTATGGCTGGTCTTCAGCGTCACCGGTCAGCCGTTACCTGGCCTACAGGGTACCTACCGGGGTGTAGAGGCGGATGCCAGTCTGGGTCTCGGTGGCGGTGCGAAGGTACTGGTCGGCGGAAGCGGGGACAGTGTTTCGCTTCAGCCTTTGTCGCTGGAAGGTGAAGAAGGCGTCAATGTTGCGATTGGCGTGGCGTCGCTGAAACTTTCGGCGGTTGAGTGAGCAAGGATCCCACGTCGTAGATTCGGAATCTTGCGTCAGGAGAGCGACTCCGACGTCATGACCAAGTCTGGGCATCGGCCTCCGCCGCAAACGTTGCGGGACAATGGCCACTCCGAGTTCGCAGATCTCTTCAACGTTCGGCGTCGACTGCCCTGGTCAACATTGCTCGCGCGCTCGGCCTCGAAATGATGCTCATTCCGCAGGCCATGGTCCCAGCGATCAACGCTCACAATCGAAGGCGATCCGGCGTTGAGCCACGCACTACCTTCCTTGAACTCGATCGACGGGTCCGAAGTGTCGCGAAGCGAGACGCCGTCGCCGCACGACGGCCTTGAGCTTCAAAGCCGCGGTTGATGACCCCGCGCGCTTCGGAAGTTCGCGTACCGTCGGCGCTCACTTCAGGTGACGCCGCGAAGGTTCCGGGATGCGGAGAGCACACCGGACAGGATGGGAATAATTCATCTTGCCCGGTAGCGATTTACACGGCGTCAGACCGCGACCTTTTCCAGCTCGGCCAGGGCATCCCCCGGCAGTGCAATGCTCTCCGCCGCAAGGTTCTCCCTGAGATGCAACCGTGATGAGGTGCCGGGGATCAAAAGGATATTGGGCGACCGCCTGAGAAGCCAGGCGAGTGCAACTTGCAACGGCGTTGCACCGAGCCTGCCCGCGACATTCGACAAGGTCGAGGATTGCAGCGGCGAGAAGCCGCCTAGCGGAAAGAACGGCACATAGGCAACCCCTTGAGAAGCGAGCGTGTCGATCAATCCATCGTCTTCGCGATGGGCGAGGTTGTACTGGTTCTGCACGCAGGCGATTTCGGTGATCTTTCTGGCATCCTCGATCTGCCTTGCCGTTACGTTCGACAAGCCGATGTGCTGGATTAGGCCCTGCCGCTTCAGGTCCGCCAGAACTTCGAGCGGTTCATCGAGCGATCCTTCCGCAGGACCGTGCACGTCGAACATTGCGCGGAGGTTCACCACCTGCAGGACGTTGAGGTCCAGATTGCGAAGATTGTCATGCACAGCCTGCGTCAGTTCCTCCCGCGAGAACGCGGGATTCCACGAGGCGTCAGCGCCTCGACGCGCGCCTACTTTGGTGGCGATCACGAGGTCATCGCCGTAGGGATGCAGGGCTTCCCGGATGATCTGGTTTGTGAGATGCGGGCCGTAGAAGTCGCTGGTGTCAATATGATTGACGCCGCTTTCTACAGCCTCGCGCAGAACAGCAATGGCTTCCGCCCGATCGCGTGGAGGGCCGAACACGCCTTTGCCTGCAAGCTGCATCGCACCATAGCCGAGCCGGCGCACCGCGCGGCCGCCGAGGGTGAAGTTTCCGGATTGTCTAGTGGTCGTCATGGCTTGGGCTCCTGTTGTAGGGCAAAAGATAGGCCACTGACATAGAGGTCACAATCCGCTACAGTCAGGACAGCCTGTCCGCCATGGCGGACAATGCGATGCAGAAAAACTGGAGAACAAGATGCCGGACATGGCCGATGTCAGCGCATTCCTGCTGGTTGCCCGGGCTAGAGGCTTTCGTGAGGCGGCGCGCGCGAACGGCATGAGTTCGTCGGCGCTAAGCGATGCCGTCAAGCGCCTGGAGGCCGAACTTCGCGTAAGGCTTCTCAACCGCACCACGCGGAGCGTGCTGCCGACGGAGGCTGGTCGAACACTGATGGAACGCCTCGGGCCGGCCTTTGCCGAGATTGCTTCTGCGCTCGATCAGGCAAAGAGCAGCCGCGACCGCCCAGCCG
This sequence comes from Rhizobium sp. R693, assembly GCF_002211315.1. Classification (NCBI taxonomy): domain Bacteria; kingdom Pseudomonadati; phylum Pseudomonadota; class Alphaproteobacteria; order Hyphomicrobiales; family Rhizobiaceae; genus Rhizobium; species Rhizobium sp. R693. Next base: position 3,217 of record NZ_LOKY01000008.1, read on the forward strand.
GGTCCTTGAAGCTCAACGTCCCGGCAAGTGCTGCGCGCCTGGTCCTGCCGCGCATCGTGCCGCCCTTCCTTGTTGCCTATCCGGACATACGGCTGGAGGTCGTCACGGAGGAGAGCTTCGTTGACATCATAGAAAGCGGCTGCGACGCCGGCATCCGCTATGACGAACGGCTCGAACAGGACATGATCGCAGTGCCGATCGGCCCGCGCCACCAGCGCTTCGCCCTTGCCGCATCGCCGGAGTATCTTGCCACGCGGGGAAGGCCACAACATCCGCGCGATCTACTCGCGCATGACTGCATTCGCGGTCGGTTCCCTGCACGCGCCATTCCGTCTTGGGAGTTCGAGCGCAACGGGGAGGTGGCAGTCATCGAGCCTTCCGGCACCCTCGTTGTGCAATCCGGAAGTGGCACCGATCTCGGCATTGAAGCCGCCATTGCGGGTACTGGCATTATGTATCTCTTCGAAGACTGGCTGAAGGCACATTTTGAAAGCGGCGCGCTCGTGCCGGTGATGGAAGACTGGTGGCTGCGCTTTCCGGGGCCGTTCCTCTATTATCCTGGCCGCCGCCTCGTGCCTGCACCGCTGCGCGCCTTCATCGATTTCGTCAAGGGAATGTGAAGAGCTTAAGGCGCAGCTAGAACGCCGTGCATCGATTCCTGGGTGAGGCAATAGGAGGGGTCAATTCTTCGCTTAGCTTGACACGTGAACGCCACGAACGTGAGAAACGTTCCGCCAAAACAGTCGGAATGAATTGACATTTGCCTACCAAGTAGACTTCGGGAACCTTCAGTGCGGCCAGCCTGTTCTTGTCGGTGAAGCTGAGGAACTGGTTATGCCTAAAAGAAATGCTGCCCCCGCTAAAAAGATCGACCCTAAAGACGCGCCCGTCCGCCGTTCCGACGACCAGATGGCGCCCGCCGAGCCTGACGATCGCGAACATCCGCCGCGAGATACGAGGGATACGCCAGCGCCGAACCCAAACGACAAAGGGCTCCCGAACAGGCCGCCGGAATAAGCCGGAGACCGGAGAGGTCTCAAGGCGCGCGATCGGTAAGCGCGTCGGCTCCTTCCTGCTCGGCGCAATGCGCACAGCAGTAAATGATGTCGCCCTGCTCGACGCCGTGCCCGACGTTCTCCGCCATGATGAAGGCTAAAAGAACCCCGCCGGAGTGCTGATCAAGCGGGGCTCTTAGGCAGTTACAACTTGAGAAATGAAACGACGTGGAAGAAGGTCGCCGTTCCATGCTCTGAAAACGAGCGGTCTCTCTGTTTGTTCCGTCGCGGTAATTTCCCCATTTCAGGGTTAGTGTGTTGGCCTTATCAGCGGCCCCCTCGGTCCCTCCAAGGGACGCCGCCGAGTTACCCGCTAATGTGTACGCGTTACCTTAAACGGGCAGCTTGAAGCAGGTCGGTGAATGCGAAGCCTTGCGGATGCGCAACTGATACGTAATAACGTATCCAGAACAGTTGCGGATCCGTCGAAAGGTTCCAGTCGGAGGCCGATTGTCAGAGGGGTGAGCGGCTTCATTGAGCATAGGGTCGCCAATAGGGCAAATCCTTCAGGTCACGTACACAAAGAGTGATCCCGCTTTGGTTGGGTATGGAAGAGTGCAATCGAAATATGGCAATGCAGGATACGATCTCAAAGGATAGCCAAGAGCCCCCGGCCATCACCGACCGAGCAAATTTTCAACTGGCGGCGGCTCAAGCCCATGACCTTGCAAGTCAGTGCGCCAGCGTCTCGGTTTTTGCGATCCTGCTTCTGCTCAGCGCTCAGATTGTGAACATACTCAGCCTCGGCGCGATCTGGATCACGTTCTTCTGCAACAATGCGGCCGCACTGATCCTTTTCGGAGCTGGGCTTCGGTCTGCCCATGACGTCGCGCGGTGGCGTCGAGAGCAAGCCGGCCTGGCCAGCATCCCGCTCGGAAGAGCCACGCAATGGCTTATTTCTGCCGCCACCTCACCGTGGTCGTCGCAAGACATAGATGAGCCAGATCGAATTGAACGCTGGACCGGAAGCATGTTCTTCGCGGGGCAATCGTTCCTGTCACGCATCGGCTCCCGACCGCTCTCGGTCTTCGGCCTTGCCCTCTTAGCATGTTTGATCGTTTATGCCGGTTGGAACCTGACGGCCGACGACATAACGATCGGAACGATGGCTTTTTCCATCATTGCGGTCTGTCTGGCTTTCGCGTTCCTTCTGCTGGTGACGGAGAGACGGCTCGCCGCCATCGATGAGGTGGAATGGCCGGAAGCGAAAGCGATTGCGCAGTTGGCACGCGTGCCCATCTTCGTGCTCGTCCTGTCCTGCCTTTGCATGCTCTTGAGCTCGCGCGGATCCGGACTGTCCATCAAACTCCTGGCAGCGCTCGGAGGTTTTGTCGCGCTTGTCGGGCTCGAGTTCCTGATCCGCGCGTTCGCCTCCATGTTCCGCCCGCAAAACGACAGCCGCGAGCCGGCAATGATCGCCACCAGCCTTGTCGCGGGAGCACTTCAGTGGCCGCCCCAGCCTTTGATCGGCATTCAATCGGAGTTGCGGGCCAGGCACGGCATCGACCTTCGTCAGATCTGGGCCTTGTCGTTCGTCCGCAAGGCTGCTCCGGCCATCATTCTTGGAACGCTCCTTCTCGGCTGGCTGTTGAGCGGCGTGCGTGAAATTCCGATGACAGGCCGAGGCGTTTATGAACGGTTCGGTAAGGCGCAAGGCATCCTGCATCCCGGTCTTCATATCGGTCTTCCATGGCCGTTCGGTCGCGTCATTCCCATCGAGAATGGCAGCGTGCACGAGCTGGCAACGTCAGTCAGTACGAATGGCATCGAACCACCGGCTGAGGCCGAAGGGCCAGCGCCTGAAAGTGTCAACCGGCTGTGGGATGCCTCGCACATCAGCGAGAAATCGCAAGTCATCGCCAGCGGCGGCGAGCAAGGCTTTCAGATCGTCAACATGGATGTGCGCTTCGTCTACCGCATCGGTCTCTCGGACGAGGCGGCGATGAAGGCAGCATATCGGGTCGCCGATTTGCCGGCCCTGATCGAAAGCACCGCCAACCGCGTATTGGTGCATGATTTTGCCAGAAGAACCCTCGACGATGTCTTGAGCGAAGGTCGGTTGTCGCTGGCAAACGATATCGCCTCGGCCGTCCAGAAGAACATGAATGAGTTGAACAGCGGCATTGAAATCCTGGCGGTCGTCGTCGAGGCTATTCATCCTCCCGCCGGCGCCGCCAACGCCTTTCATGGTGTACAGGCAGCGCAGATCAGCGCGGACGCGATGGTGGCGCGGGAGCGGGGAGCGGCTGCCGAACAGACGAATGAGGCACAATTGAATGCCAGCGTTGCGCAAGACAAGGCGACCGCGACGGCAAAGGAAGCTGTTGCCGCTTCGGAGGCCGCAAAACTGCGCTTCCAGGCTGAACAATCGGCCTTCCAAGAGGCGGGGCAGGCGTTTCTGACAGAGGAATATTTCACTCAACTGACGAGGGGATTGTCCCATTCAAGGGCTTTCGTCCTCGATCACCGCATCGGCGGGGGCATCGCTCCGACCCTCGACCTGCGAAGCATGATGCTGCCGGTCGATCCCGACACAAGTGCCAAGCCTCACACTCCTAATCAAAGCGAAAAAACCGGCCCATGACTGACACGAATACCCATCCGGGCTCGGACCACCACGAGCACGATCATCATCATTCTCACGGCGATGATCACAAGGAAACAATGCCCTTTCGATGGTCTCGCCTGATCGTCGCGATGATCGTCGTCGCCATCATTCTGGTCGCCGCCTGCCTCGTCCAGGTGAGATCGGGGGCAGCGACCATCATCACCAGATTTGGCAATCCGGCTCGCGTTCTGATCGACCCCGGCCTTGCCTTCCGGCTCCCCATTCCTCTGGAGAAGACCATCGACGTCGACCTGCGGGCCAAATCGACCTCCAGCGGCCTGCAGGATGTCGGGACAAAAGATGGGCTGCGGATCATCGCGCAGGCCTATGCGATCTGGCAGGTCCCACCCGATCCGGATGCGATCAAGCGCTTCGTGCGGTCGGTTCAGAACCAGCCGGACCAGGCGGCTGCACAAATCCGCACGTTCCTCGGATCGTCGCTGGAAACCACGGCCAGCAATTTCGAGCTGTCATCGCTGATCAATCCTGATCCGGACAAGCTCCGGATCGATGCCCTGGAATTGCAGCTCAAAGCTCAGATCGCTCAGCAATTGTTCGATACCTATGGATTGCAGGTTGTCGAAGTTGGTATCGAGCGCCTGACCCTCCCCTCGGTGACATTGAACGCTACCGTGGACCGCATGCGAGCCGAACGCGAGACGATTGCCACCGAACGCGCGGCGGTCGGCAAACGCCAGGCCGCTGAAATCCGCTCCGCAGCCGAACGCGATGCGAGGGTCCTGCAGGCGGACGCGACTGTGAAGGCAGCCGATATAGAAGCCAAATCCCGCGTCGAAGCAGCGCAGATCTATGGAACGGCCTATAAAAGCGCGCCGGAGCTTTATGAACTGCTCCGCTCTCTCGACACGCTCGGCACGATCGTCAATTCCAACACGCGCCTTGTCCTGCGCACCGATGCCGCGCCTTTCCGCGCCCTCATCGATGGACCACCCAGCGCCGCGTTGGCTGGCGGAGCGCATTAGGGATGGATGCGGGCGGAGATAGGAATTCGAAGGCGCAACACCAGGCCGTTCGTCTGGTGTCCGTGCTGCTGTCTGCAATCATGGCGCTTGCGGCCGTCGGTTGGGCGACATCCAATATCCGGGAGATAGCGCCACAAAACCGTGCCGTCGTTCTACGTCTGGGTGCCTTGAACCGGGTGCAGGAATCCGGGCTGTTATGGGCCTTGCCGGCGCCTTTCGAAAAGGTTTTGCTTGTGCCCGACGCCGCAACGGTCTTGGAACGCCGGATCGGCGGATTGCTTCGCTCGCCCGCGGCCGAGAGCGGCGAGGCCGACGCCGTGATGGAGAGCGACGCCCTGGCGGGATCGGGATACCTGCTGACTGCTGACGCCAGTGTCGTTCGTCTCGACATCCGCGTCTTTTATCGGGTGACCGATCCCTTCGCCTATGCCCTGCAGGAGGAGCATGTCCTCCCGGCGCTCGACCGCCTGGTGACACGCAGCGCTGTTGTGATCTGCGCCTCACGCGATCTGGACAGCATTCTGGTCGCACGCCCGGAGCTAGTCTCCGACAGCGATATCGCCGGGCGCCGCGAACGGTTGCGGTCGGATCTAGTGAACAGCATCAACGCCAGCCTAAGCTCCCTGAAAGCGAGCGGCATGGGTCTCGGCATCGAGATCGACCGCGCCGACGTTCAATCCGGACTCCCGGCGACGGCCGTGAGCGCGTTCGATGGGGTGCTGACGGCCAGCCAGCAGGCAGAGCAGGCGATTGCGTCGGCACAAAACGATGCGGAGAAAGACCGGCAGGCCGCAGATCAGGAAGCCGACCGGATCGTGCAGATGGCAGAGGCTCAATCCAGCGAGCGTCTGGCAAAGGCACGTGCCGATACGGCTACCGTCAACGGATTTGCGAGCGCGCAAGGGTCCGATAGCGATCCCGGCCTTCTCTGGCGCCTCTATCGAGATCGCGTTGCCAAAATTTTGTCGCAGGCAGGCTCGGTCGTCACCGTCGACCCTGGGGACGATACACACCTCATTCTGCAGGGAGCCGACAAATGAGTATCGCAACGGATCATTCGCACGGCTCCGACGGCCACGCGCATCATCATGGACATATGCTCAGCGCCGGCCTACTGACGGCCAACGAGAAGAAGGCAGCGGCCGTTCAACTCACGCTCGCCATGATGGCCTTTTGCCTGCTCGCGCTTGGCATTGTCTGGCGCTTTCTTGCGCCGAACGAAGAGGGAGTGAGCCAGCTTTTGCTTGCTGCAGCCTCGCTGATCGTCGCGGTTCCAGTCATCCGGTCCGGCTGGCACAGCCTGCGCCATCCAAGCCTGCATGGCATTACCGATCAGCTGATCGCTCTCGCAATGCTCGCCGCCTGGGCAACAGGCGACCTCCTGACGGCCGGTCTTCTCCCGATCATCATGATATTCGGTCATGTGCTGGAAGAGCGCAGCGTCATCGGATCAAAAGAAGCGATGGAGGCGCTGACGCGTCTGACGCGCAGTTACGCGCGAGTGATCACGCCTGGCCGCGGAACGCGTGAAGTCGACAACGTCACGCTGAAGCCAGGCGATCTGGTGGAGGTGAGGGCAGGAGACCGGATTCCCGCCGACGGCCGTGTTCGAAAGGGACAGGCGAGCCTCGATACCGCGCCGATCACCGGAGAATCCGTGCCTTTGGAAGTCTCCGCCGGCATGGATGTCTTCGGCGGCGCGATTAATCTGGACGGTCGTCTAGAGATCGAGGTGACCCGAACCGGCGAGGATTCAACACTCGGAAAAGTCATCGCGCTGATGCAGCGCGCGGAAAATTCGAAACCGCCGATTACGCGACTCTTGGAGCGTTACGCCCAGCAATATCTGGGCTTCGTACTGACGATCGCGGCCATCGCTTGGTTCGTCACCTACAACGACCAGATCATGCTTTCGATTCTGGTCGCGGCGTGCCCCTGCGCCCTGGTCTTGTCTGCGCCAGCTACGGCAATTGCCGGTATCGCGGTCGCCGCGCGCCACGGCATCCTCATCCGCAGCTCGGCATTCCTTGAAGAACTGGCCGATCTGACCTCCCTGGTCATCGACAAGACCGGCACCCTCACATTCGGCCGGCTTCGCCTGCAGGGCATCAGGCTTACGGGCAATATGGACCAGGAGACGGTTCTGGTCCTGGCTGCATCTCTCGGCGCCGCCAGCAGTCATCCAGTCAGCAGGGCGCTCGCCTCGCTCGTTGCCCATGACGCTTACCATCCATTGACAAATGTCCGAGAACTGCAAGGGCTGGGCGTCGTCGCGGGAACGGAAATGGGCGAGGTGGCCCTCGGGCGTCCCGAGTTGTTTGAGGGCCTGTCAGTCGCCATTCCCCCGGTTCCCTTGCATGATGGTCCGCTCGCGGGCATGTCCATCGGCGGCGATTTTTGTGCCTGGCTTCTGCTGTCGGACACGATCAAGCCGGAGGCCGCGGTCGCGATGGCGGAATTGCGGGCGCTCGGACTCAACCGGCAGCTTCTGCTGACCGGCGACTGTCAGTCGGTCGCACATGCCCTGGCGCGCGACATCGGCATAAACGATGTCGCCGCTCAAGCTCTGCCCGCCGACAAGCTGAAGCGGGTGTTGAGTGAGACGGAAAGCGGCTTCAAACCCCTTGTCGTCGGCGATGGGATCAACGACTCCCTCGCTCTCAAGGCAGGTGCCGTCGGGATTGCGATGGGCGCGGGCGGCGCCGATATCGCGCTCGCCTCCTCGGATATCATCCTGATCGGCAGTGACTTGCGACGGCTCGGCACATGCATCCGCCTGAGCAGGCTCAGCCGCCGGACGTTGAAAACCAACGTCATCATCGGCCTTGGCTGGACGGTGGCGATCGTCGCATTGGCGGGGTTCGGTTTTCTTGGAGCGGCGGGAGCCGTCGTCGCCGCGATCCTGCATAATTTCAGCACATTGCTGGTGCTGGCGAACGCTGGTCGGTTGATGAGATATGACGAACCGCTTGTCGCTCAAGGGTAAGCAAGCTTTATTGTTCGCACTTGGTGACAATCCCAGACCGCCCTCGATTGTGCGTCAGCGAGGACAGGGGGACGGCAGCAGTCCCGCTGCACGACAGGTCGTCAATATCAAAACTCCTCCCACGCGGCGTCAACCCAACGCAGCATTGCCATGTGTTGCTGTGTCCTCTGCATCAAGGAAGGCTGGGTAGCATCAGGTCGCCAACGGTTCGGCCTGTAATCGTTGCCCGATGTGCCGGGAAAAATACTGATGGGTGGCTCGGTCCCTTATCGCGACACGATGTCAGCCTGGATGAAATCGAGCGAAGCTTGTCGCTACACCGCCCGACGTGATCAAAGACACTTTGTTTGGGTGGCGGCATATCAGTCTCACCGACGATTACGCCTGGTCCCCCAACGAACAGCCTCGATCTCAGATCGCTGCGGCGCAAGGCATCCATTTTTGGTACTTCACCGGCCGCCGACAATCAGCGATACTCCCGCAGTTTGCGGCGGCCCGAATTGGGAATTCGATCAGCTATACCCTGTTGTTTCCGGCCAGACAGTCCGCCCATTGCCTGCTTCTGACCGTCGTAAGTGTACATGCGCATGCGCGTATCGGTTCAGCCTGGGAGACGTTGCTCCAAAATAGGCAAGGAGGACTGCAGATGCGCTTTCATCGTGACGTGTTACTTATTTCTCGCAGCTTGATTGCAGCCCTCGGTTTCACGGCTTTGTCAGGAATTGTCGCCCCTGCGGTCGCGCAGGTGGTGACGGGCGAGCCGGGCTCCCCCGGGGCGACCACTACGCTCGACGGAAAACAGCTTCCGCCGCCCGATCCGAAATTCGGCGGGGTGATCAAGGAGAAAGCCTCGGACTCTCAGCCCTGGTGGGCGCCGCGCGTCGTGCCGCCCAAGGGCGCGCCGAACGTGTTGCTGATCATGACGGATGATCAGGGCTTTGGGGCACCAAGCACATTCGGCGGCGTCATCCCCACACCTGCCATGGATCGTATCGCGAACCAGGGCCTGCGCTTCACGAACTTCCACTCGACGTCGCTCTGTTCGCCGACGCGGGCAGCGTTGATCACCGGGCGAAATCACCATTCCGTCGGTTACGGGGTGGTTGGCGAAATTGCGACGGGGTTCCCTGGTTACAGCTCGATCATCCCAATTGAGAAAGGCACCATTGGCACAATCCTCAAGGAGAATGGCTACGCAACGTCGTGGTTCGGCAAGGACCACAATACGCCTTCTTATCAATCGAGCCAGGCAGGGCCGTTCAATCAATGGCCGACCGGAATGGGCTTCGACTATTTCTATGGCTTCGTTGGCGGCGACGCCAGCCAATGGCAACCGAACCTTTTCCGCAACACCACGGCCATCTACCCGTTCGAAGGCAATCCCGGCTGGAACATGGAAACGGCGATGGCCGATGACGCCATCCAGCACATCACACAGCTCAAAGAGATCGCGCCCGGCAAGCCCTGGCTCGTCTATTACGTACCGGGCGCCACCCATGCGCCGCATCATCCGACGCCGGAATGGGTCAAGAAGATCAGCGACATGCACCTGTTCGACGAGGGCTGGAACAAGGTGCGCGAGACGATCTTCGCCAACCAGAAACGGCTGGGCATCATGCCCGAGAACGCGCAACTGACACCCTGGCCGAAGGGGCTGCCAGAATGGGATACGCTCAGCTTCGAGGAAAAAAAGCTCTTTATCAAGCAAGCCGACGTCTATGGCGCCTACCTTGCCTATGCCGACCATGAGATTGGACGGGTCATCCAGGCCGTCGATGACCTCGGTGAACTCGACAACACCTTGATCATCTATATCGGCGGCGACAATGGCGCGAGTGCCGAAGGCATGGTCAACGGCACTCCGAACGAGTTCACCACGTTCAACGGCGTTCCGGTGCCGGTGAAGGACCAGTTCCTATGGTATCCGTTCTGGGGATCGGAACGGACCTTCCCGCACTTCGCGGCAGGCTGGGCGTGGGCGATGGACACGCCGTTCAAATGGGTGAAGCAGGTGCCGTCACACTTCGGCGGAACCGCTCAGGGCGTGGCCATGTCCTGGCCCGGCCACATCAAGGACGTGGGCGGCATCCGTCGGCAATTTCACCATGTCATCGACATCGTGCCGACCATCCTCGAGGCGGCCGGTATCCCGGCTCCCGATACGATCAACGGCATCGGCCAGCGCCCCATAGAGGGGACGAGCATGGTGTACACATGGGACAAGGCGAACGCCAACGCCCCGACCCGGCACACAACGCAATACTTCGAGATGCTCGGCAATCGGGCCATCTATAACGACGGATGGGTGGCGGCCACCACACCGGCGACGCTGCCCTGGGAACTGAGCACCAAGACGCCTCCGGATGTGATCACCGGGTACAACTGGGAACTATACAACGTAAAAGACGATCCCACCCAGTTCAACGATCTCGCCGCCAAGATGCCGGACAAGCTCAAGCAGATGCAGGACGTCTTCTATTCCGAGGCAAAGAAATATAACGTGCTGCCACTCGACAATTCGACGCTCACCCGCTGGAACACGCCGCGACCGAACCTCACGGCTGGGCGAACAGAATTCACCTATTCCGGTGAACTGAGCGGCGTGCCCGCCAGCGCTGCACCGAGCATCTTAAACAAGTCCTACACCATCACCGCCGTGGTCGAGATCCCAGATGGCGGCGCGGAAGGCATGATCGTCACCGAGGGCGGGCGGTTCGGCGGCTACGGCCTGTTCCTGAGCAAAGGCGACTTCGGCATCGGCAGAAGCCGGGTCGTGTTCCTTTACAACCTGCTCGATCTCAAGCGAACGATGTGGGAGGGGCCGGAACTGGAAGCCGGCAAGCACACCATCGTCTTCGACTTCAAATCAGACGGGCCTGATCTCGGCAAGGGAGGCACGGGCGTCCTGTCGGTGGACGGCAAGAAAGTGGCCACAAATTCCTTGGAGCATGGCACTCCGATCACATTCCCCGAGGACGAAACCTTTGACATCGGCCAGGACACGCGCACCGGCGTCGCATTGCTCGAGTATCGCTACGATGCTCCGTTCAAGTTCACCGGCCAGATCGACAAACTGACGTTTGATCTGGGGTCCACGCAGCAGTAAGGGTGACGCTGGGAGGCAGAGATGAACAGCTACAACCGGGCAAGAAAGATGCCGGTGTTGCGCCGGCGTGATCTCGGTACGGCGGCGCTAGCGTTCGGTGCGGCCGCGATTCTGGGGCCGCGGCTGGCCGCTGCCAACAGTCTGAGCGAGAGGGTCAGGAACGCACTCCTCGGCGAGTTTTCCGATCTCGGCGACGACGCGCGCGAGGAGGTCGCCTACTACGTCGGCCTGGAGTCCTACGTCTTCGGCTACCCGCTGGTCGTCATGGACGTCACGAAGGCCGTGGTCACCGCCGCGCCCGCGCCCAACGGGGAAGGCACAGCCGCCCCCATCAACCAGCTTGCCAAGATGCCGCACTATGTCAGCCCCTATTTCACGAATGTGGTGCGGATCAGCCTTAACTCGCTGTGGACCACGGGCTGGCTCGACCTGGAGAAGGAGCCGATGGTGCTCTCGGTGCCGGAGACCCGTGGACGGTATTACGTCTTTTCGATCATGAACATGTGGACAGATGTGTTCGCCTCGTTCGGCAAGCGCACGACTGGCACCGAGCCTGGCAGCTTTCTCGTCGCCGGGCCGAACTGGAATGGCACGGCGCCAGCCGGCATCAAGGAAACCTACCGGTCGTCGACCCGATACGCGTGGGCTCTTGGCCAGACACAGGCGAATGGGCCCGACGATTTCGCCGCCGTCAATCTGCTCCAGGCCGAATACAAGCTCACCCCGCTCAGCGCCTGGGGCACGCCATATTCGCCGCCCACCAATGTGCCGGTCGATGGTTCGGTGGCACTCACTCCCACGCCGCCGATCCAGGTGGCGAACATGGATGCCGCGACGTTCTTCAACCGCCTGGCGATGGCAATGAAGGACAATCCTCCCCGTCCTGCCGATGCAAATGCGGTATGGAAACTCGCCAAAGTCGGCATCGTGGCCGGTGTGAAATTCGACATCGAACAGATCGATCCGGCCGTTGCACACGGCCTCAACCGCGCGGTCAAGGACGTGCAGGTCCTCATGAACGAAGGGGTCACGAAGATCAAGAATATCAACGGTTGGATCAGGCCGGTCAACATGGGGCGGTATGGCACCGACTATGACACCAGGGCCGGCATCGCCATGGCAGGCCTGGGTGCCGACTTGCAGGAAGATACGATCTATCCGCTCGCCTTCGTCGACGGCGACGGCAAGCGTCTCGACAGCGCGCACAAATACATTCTGCATTTCGACAAGGACAAGCTTCCGCCCACCAATGCCACGTGGTCGGTCTCGCTCTACCAAGGCCCCAATTACGTCCCCAACCCGCTCAACCGCTACGACATCGCGCCCTGGATGCCGCTCGGCTACAACGCGGACGGATCGCTCGACATTTACATTCAGAAAGACTCGCCCGGTCCAGACAAGGAAGCCAACTGGCTGCCTGCTCCGCAGACGGGCGAGTTCAACATCATCATCCGCAACTACTGGCCGAAGGAGGAGGCGCTTAGCCCCACATACGCCAACCCACCGATCCGGCGGGTGCAGTAACTCCAGCGGGCAAGGCGGCTGCACGGTGACGACATGATGCTGCGTTCTTTGCTTCTGATCTCGGCGATTGCCGAGGGCGCGACCGGCTTGGCGTTCTTGCTGCTACCCAATATCCCGGTTTGGATCCTGTTCGGCCAGCCGCTCGAGACCCCACTGGCCATGCTCGTCGGGCGGGTGGCCGGCGCCGCATTGATCGCCGTGGGGATTGCCTGCTGGCGTGCTGCGGACGACCAGGAAAGCCGGGCTACAACTGGCCTCGTCCTATCCCTGTTGGTCTATGACGTGATCGCCATGGCTCTGCTTGCCTATGCGCGCTTCGCACTGGAGCTGTCCGGTCCGGGGTTCTGGGTAGCGCTCATCGGTCACCTCGTACTGGCGCTCTGGTGCATCATGGCTCTTCGCCGAAACCGTTCTTCAAATCCAGCGGCAGAAGGAAGCAGTCGCCATGCAGAATGACAATCACAACACGCACACAAATCTCTGGCGCCCGGTCTGATCTGCGCGGGCGCAATCGCAGCCGTCGCAGGCCTCGGAGCGCAACTTCGCCTCGTCGGCCACCGCCAGTGGTGAGGAAGCGAACCCCAAGACCAAGCACATGCTTATGTTCGTGCAGTTCTCGGAGGGCTTCAAGCACGATGAGGCGGCAAAGACTATCCGGCTGGTGGGCGTAGACCCCAACACCCTCTACTTCGGTGACCGGCTAGAGCGGATCGCCGGCCATATCAAGATGGACCGAATGGACATCCAAGGCGGGCAAGGCAATTTCGGCAACGATCCACCGAATGCACGCTGTCCGTCTACGAAGCGGGCCAGGCCAACAATATGGTAGCCGTCATTGAGGTTACCGATCCCCGGATCGAGGGCCACGACCTCGTTTACGGCTACAAGCTCATGGAGGGAGAACTCCCGGTCGCCGGCGAACAAACCTCACTGTTCATCGGCTGCATCGGAGTCGGCGGCGGCGTCGGCTTTGGCTACCACGGTGTAGGGGGAGGATTCCGCGGACCGGGATGGCGTTGAGTTTGCGGTGTGTCGAGAGCGCACCCGTTGCGACCGTATCGCAAACCGCTGCACAGAAAATCGTGTCCTTCACGAGCGACTGCATAAGGCCGGCTGCGTGGAATGGCGATCGAGTGATAGCGGTACTTGCTCCTCCTATTGAAGCTGGCTTGTGCAACAACGGCGCGGGGAGGACCATTCGCGTTCTTCCTCAATAGCCGCGATTTCGATCAGGCTTCCGACCGAGAATACGTGTCGTTTGTCCCCCGCGTGAACCACCAGACTGCCGCTCTCCATTCGAATTTTCGTGGCGACGAGGTTGCGCTCATGGCCATGGTCGATGATCGAAACGACGAACATATGTCTCCCCCACAGATACATCGCTACCCAGATTTTCAGCCAGCGGTTGGCAAATCATATACTACTGATTGTACGTGCCCCAATGTTTCCTGAGTCTCACCCAAAAAATGCCTGCCGCTGTTGTACGTTTTGGCGCGGTGCCAGTCCTTGTTCATTGCGAAACCGGAGGGCGTCCCAGGTGCAGGGCCGTTCATTTTCTGATTAATGATCGGGCCGTCTCCTCGACGATGACGCCACAGTTCCTTCCTCTCCGACGTCCTGTGCGCAGCCTTTTCAAAGACATTGTCTGCCAAGCACCTAGGCTCAGGACCTAATGATTTCAGCTGAGATGTAATTCACGGGTTCCGAGAAGGAGGCCGTGATGGGTGATTTGTTTTTGCTGAGCGAGTAGCTCGAATTCTTTGAAGACGGCTGAACTTTTCCGGCTATTGATCAATCCGCCTAGGGGCGCGAGAGGCTGGCCGTTGCCAGTACGAATGCCGACAATCGTCAATAAGAGCGGCCGACGAACACAGCGGCTGCACCGACGCACGTGAGCCGCAGTCCGCCGCTGCGCGCGTGATGGCGGCCTGCCTCGGGTCGTCGGCGTCACGGATCTTGGCTTCTCCTCAACGGAATCGGCTACCATCGCCGGACTCCAGTGCTGCGTCTGTTTCCGCAATGCCGACCGCGCGCCCGAGGCCAGCCGAGCGCTTGTCCCATCGATCGTTGCGCCGTGGTCGAAGTTGCCTTGGTCCGATTTTGCGCGGCTGGATATCGCCACGCAAGTTCGGGGAAGGTCGGGCGGCGCTCGTACCTCAGCCGATCGCTCTTCCCGCGTCGGGCCGCGCCGCGCGCCAGACGAGCGGAACGAGAACCAGGGCAACGGCGGGCAGAACGATCCAGTTGATCGTTTCCCAGCCGGAGCTGTGGAGCAGCGATCCGGCCGAGAAGGAGGCGCAGGCGACGGTGCCGAAGACGAGGAAATCGTTCGCCCCTTGCACCTTGCTGCGTTCGGCCGGCGTATGGCAGTCGGCGACCATGGCAGTCGCGCCGATGAAGCCGAAGTTCCAGCCGATGCCGAGCAGCACCAGGGACAGCCAGAAATGGGTGATGTCGAAGCCCGAAAGCGCCACCGCAGCCGAACTGGCGATCAGAAGCAGGCCGATTGCCGCAACCCGCTCCTTGCCGAAGCGCACCATCAACCGCCCGGTGACGAAGCTCGGGGCATACATCGCAAGGATATGCCACTGGATGCCGAGAGCCGCCTGGTCGATCGAATGCCCATGCCCCACCATGGCGATTGGCGAGGCGGTCATCACGAAGGTCATCAGCCCGTAGGAGACGACGCCGGTCGCAATCGCCAGCAGATAACGCGGCGACGTCAGGATTTCGAAGAGCGGCCTTTCGCCGGCATGGTCCCGCGCCTGCGCCTTCTGCTGCGACGAGGCGCGAAAGAGAAAGACCACCGGAAAGGCAAGCGCCGCCATGGCGGCCTGGCTGAGGAAGCTGCCGGCAAAGGGCGTGCCCGGCACCGCGTCACGCGTCCAGATGACGAGCTGCGGCCCGATCACCGCCGCCGCAAGGCCGCCGAGCATAACGCGGGCGATCGCCTTCTGGCTTTCAGCCCCGCTGGCGCTGTCGGTCGCGGCGAAGCGGTAGCTCTGGACATAGGAGGAATAGAAGCCGGCAAGGCACGTGCCGAGGCAGAAGATCAGGAAACTGCCGAAGGCGATGCCGATTGCGGCGATCGTGCCGGATACCATGCCGATCGTCGTTCCGAGCAGATAGCCTTCCCGCCGGCCGAAGCGGCGCATGACATAGGCGGCAGGCAGCGTTCCGGTCGCCAGGCCGAGGTTGAGCAGGCTGACGGGCAAGGTGACGAGATCGGGATCGGGCGACAGGTGCTGACCCACCAGCCCCCCGAGCGAAATGACGATCGGCGCGTTCGCGCCGCCGAAAGCCTGCGCAATGGTGAGGACCCACGAGTTGCGTCGTGCGATGCCCGGGTCGGCCGGGGCTTGATGCATGAGATTCATCTGCGATCGACTTTCGAGAGGATTTCGGCCACCGCCTGCTCGGCGGCGGTGACGGCGCCAGAGAGATAGCCGGGCTCGGAAGGGCTTGTCTCGCTGCCGGCGAGCAAAAGACGGTCTTTCCACGGGCCTGATACCCACTCTTTGCTTCCCGGCACGGGATGGGCACCGCCGGCGCGGTCGGTGGCGGTCGCCGTCAGCGGATCGGCTGCCCAGTCCTTGAGGATGGTGGCGCTGGGCTTAAGCGCCTGCGGGCCGAAGAGCCGCGCCAACTGCGTGAGGCAGGCCTGTTTCAACGCCTGCTCGCCGATCGCGGCCCGCTGGTCCGCACCGACGCCGAGAAAGCCGAACAGCGCCGCCTTGCCGGAGGCCGTCGTCGCGTCGTGGATCTCGACCATCGGTCCCACCATGCTTTGCGCCGTGCCGGACAGGCCGTCCGTGCGCCAGAAAGGCCGGTCGTAGATCGCGAAGAACTTCGCGTGCGGCGCCATCCATGTCGCGGTGGCGCGCCAGCTGGCGGCGGTCGCCGGCTCCTGCGCGGGCGCAAAACGCATCGTCGCTTCGAGAAGCCGCGGCGGCAGCGCGGCGATCACGTGCTCGGCCAGCAGGAGTGATGTGCTCCCCGTGCCCGCCTCGACGGTCAGTTCCACGCCGACATCGGTGAGCGCCATTGCCGTTACCTTCGCTTCGCTCAGAATGCGGCCGGCGGGCAGATCGGTGGCGAGCGCCCGGACCACGGCGGCGGTGCCGCCGGCAAGCCGCATCGATTGCTGGTCCATCGCGGTCGGGCTGTAGCGCTGCGGCCTCTCTCGCGACATGCGTTCGAAGATCACGTCGCCTTCGCCGTTCTGGCAGAAGGATGAAAGCTCGAGCTGGCCGACGAGCGTCGCCATCGCCGGCTGCATCTGCGGCCAGTACCAGGAGGGGCCGAGGTCGAAACCGTCTTCGCTTGGAAGTCCATCTTCATCGGCCGTCAGAATGCGGCCGCCGAGGCGGTTGCGCGCTTCGAGGAGAATGACGTCGAGGCCGGCGGCGTTTAGCGCCCGCGCGGCATAGAGCCCGGAGAGACCGGCGCCGACAACGGCGATTTGGCAGGTTTTCATGTGTTGCTTCCGGAGGATTCGAGCCGGGATTGAGGATTGTCGAAGGCGCAAACATGAGCATGCAGAAGCGGCGCGGCCTTGTACCACACCCGTGCGCCTTCCGGCCCGACTTTCGCATGCAGATCTTGTCCTGCTGGAAGCCGCAGCCAACTCCAGCGCGCCAAAGCTTCGCCCGCCTCGCTGAAGCCGCCGTCGAGCACCAGCAGTTCGAGCCCCTGCGGATTTGCGATCGCCACCTCCGCATTCGGCCGCCACGTCTCCAGCATCACCCGCTCGCCCGCGCCCTCGAAGAGGATCTTCGATGTGGCGACGCCGGCACGCAGTTCGCTGTCCTCACCTTCACCAGGCATGATGACCACCCGCTCGCGGTCGTCCGCCTTGAACTGCCAGAGCTTCACCAGAATGGTGCAGCCGCTCGCGCTTCGCGGCGCGTGGCCGCTGCCGGGCGGATTGCGGACATAGGCGCCGGTTGGAAAATCGCCGCTCTCGTCCTGGAAGACGCCGTCGAGAACCAGAAATTCCTCGCCGCCCGGATGCGCGTGATGGGCAAAACGACTGCCGGCGGCGTAGCGGACGATCGAGGTGGCGCGCGCCTTCTCCTCGCCGATCCGGAAGAGCATGCGCCGGTCGACGCCCTTGGCCGGGCTTGGCATCCAGTCGAGCGCGGCCGCATGCACGAGCGTGCGCCTGGAGACATCTTCGTTGAGCAGCATGTCAAAGCTCCGATCTGCCGCCGTCGACGACGATCTCGGCGCCGAGCATATAGCTCGAAGCGTCGCTTGCCAGGAAGAGCACGGCGGCGGCGATCTCCTCCGGCTTGCCCATGCGCCCGAGCGGCACCTGCGCGCCGACCCGCTCCGCATAGGCGCGGAACTCTTCTTCGCTCTGGCCCTTGCCGCGGTGGATCGGCGTCTCGATCGAGCCGGGGCTGACGGCATTCACCCTGATCTTCCGGTCGATGAGCGCGGCCGACATGGTTCTGGCGAAGGAGCGGACGGCCGCTTTCGAGGCCGAAAGGATCGCCCGGCCGGGCGTGCCCACCTGGTTCAGCCAGGAGGTGTTGAGCACGATCGAGCCTCCCTCGCGCATCAGCGGCAGGACGGCCTGCACGGTGAAGAAGACGCCCTTGACGTTCACGTCCATGATCCTGTGATAGGTCGCCTCGTCCGCCGTCGCAAGCGGCGTGCCGAGTGCAGCGCCCGCATTGGCAAACAGGATGTCGAGCGATCCGAACGCATTCTGAAGCACGCTCTTTACCCGGCCGAGATCGTCGAGCGAGGACACGTCCGCCCGGATCGCCAATGTGTCGCCGCCAATCTCGGCGGCCGCAAGATCGAGCTTTTCTTGCGTGCGGCCGGTGATCGCCACGCGCGCGCCATTGGCGCGCAACGCCTTTGCGGCGGCAAGGCCGATCCCGCTCGAACCGCCGGTGATCAGCGCCGTCTTTCCATGAAGCATCATTCGTCAGTCCTCTTGTCTGATGCAGACTCTAGCGCCGGCGATTGCTTTGACGAGGAAAACCGGCCATACCGTATAGAAAGAAAATCTTTGTCGTGAGCGCGATGAGAAACCTGACCAGACTGCGATCGCTCCAGGCGCTGGAGGCCTCGGCAAGACACGGCAGCTTTGTCGGCGCGGCAAGCGAACTCGACGTGACGCCGCCGGCCGTCGGCCAGCTCGTGCGCTCGCTGGAGGATTGGGTAGGCTATCCGCTGTTCAAGCGCAGCCGCTCCGGCACCGAACGCCTGACGCCGGTCGACGAGGCCGAGGATGCGCTTGAGGATATCGCCGAGGGGCTCGACCTGCTGGAGGCGGGCCTGCGCAAGCTGCGCGGCCGCAAGGCGCGCGCCGTCGTCGTGGTCACGGCCTCGCAGGCGCTGGTCGCCAACTGGCTGCTGTCGCGCCTTGACGATTTCTCCACCAGCTGCCCGAACATCGACGTCCGGCTTGACGTCTCCGACCGGGTCATCGATCTTGCCCAGGGCGAAGCCGATATCGGCATCCGCTGCGGGCTCGGTGCCTGGAAGGGCGTCAAATCCACCTTCCTGATGGGCGAGGAGATCATCGCCGTCTGCCATAACAGGCTGCTGCCGGCTGGCCGCGACGTCACCGCCGGCTGGATCGCCGAACAGACGCTGATTCACGACGGCACGCCGCATCCGGGCGGCGACTTCCCGTCATGGGCAGACTGGCTTTCCCGTTCCGGCGCCAACCAGGTGCCGGCCGAGCGCGGCCTGAAGATCAATTCCACCGCCGCGGTGATCCAGGCGGCGATTGCCGCGCGCGGTGTTGCCCTGGTGCGCAAGGCGCTGGTCGTCCAGGAACTCGAAAGCGGCCGCCTCGTCCACCTGCTGCCGCAGATCCGCTGGCCGGTGAAATGGGCCTATTACATCGTCGCCGCCCCAAAGGCGCTGCGGCGCCACGAGGTCGCTGCCTTCCACGAGTGGCTCTGGAAAAGTTACGCGCGTTGATCTCTTAAGCAGGCCCGCCGTCGGTTCCCGATAGCGTCGCAATCCGCTGCAGGATATTGGCTTTGCCTCGACTGGAAAGGTCGTTCGAGGGGCGCGCGATAGCTGCCAAGGCCGGGTGAATCCCCCAAGGCCGTCGGCGTCCCTCGAAGGATCCTACACGATAGCGGCAGTCCCTTGCTCAAATAGAGCTGGATCATCGAGGAGAGTGGCCGCGAGCATCGCGCCCTCGAGTGTCACGAGCGCTTGGACAGCAGCATCGCCGCTTAGGCCCGCTTTCATCAGCTTCTCGATGCCGAGCAGCAAGAACCGTTTCACCTCCTGGCGGACGTCCTCTGCCAGATCGTGCGAGGTCGCCGCCATGGCGCCGCAAAGACACATGCGGCCGCCGCGCTGGAGCGCTTCGCGGAAGACGTCCCGCCATGCCTGGACGATCGCCGCCGAAAAGCGGCAAATGCCCAACGCAGGGGCGGGAGCAGTCTATTCGGCCTCGTTGGCGGCCGCTATGCTGCGGCTCCTGCGGCTACCCTTGTTCGTAAGCGCTCATTTCCATGCACATTCACGTCTCTTGCGATGACCGATGGATGGACGGAGATAGCCAGTTCCTCGAACGGCGTCAGATGCGGCGAACAGGCTGTGTTGAAGATCAACAGGATGGCATCAGCTTTCTGGCAGGGACGCAGAGGTGTCGTTGGGGACGATCGTCGTGTCGACCTCTTCTCTATGGCGATGCTTTGTGCATATATTTGCTGCCAGGCTGGGCACACCACGCCGCAACGGGCCGCGGTTCGCTGCAAAGAATTCTTTAGCATTGCCAAATCGGCGGGTACATTCTGTCGTGAGCACTACAAAGTACTTGCTGATTTTGCCGCTGATGGCGGTCATCGCCTACATGGCACTTGTCGGTCTGGTCTATCTTTCTCAGCGAGCCCTGCTTTATCCCGGAGCCGGCGCCGCACCTATTGCGGAACACGCGGGTTGGGGCGAGACGGTCCACATCAAGACGCCCGATGGAGAGATGCTTCAGGGACTGTACAGCCAGGGCGACGACGACAAACCCTGCGTGCTCCTCTTTTTCGGAAACGGTGACCGCGTCAATAACTACGAGTTTCTTGCACAGGCGCTGGCCACGCGAAGCATTGGATTGCTGGTGATTTCTTATCGCGGCTATCCCGGATCGACCGGCTCACCCAGCGAGCAGGGGCTACTGACGGATGGCATCGCCGCGTTCGACTGGCTTTCGGCACGTACCAGAAGCGAGATTGTTGTGTTGGGCCGGTCACTTGGCACTGGCGTTGCTGTGAACACGGCCGGGAAGAGGCCGGCCGTTGGCGTCATTCTTGTGTCTCCGTACCTGTCGGTTCTGTCGGTTGCGCAGACACATTATCCGTTCCTCCCGGTCGAGGTTCTTCTCAAGGATCGCTTTCGCTCGGACCTCAACATCACCAAAGTAAGACAACCGAAGTTGTTCCTCCACGGCCGGCTTGACGATAGCATCCCGCTTTCCTCAGGGGAGGCATTGTACCGCATCGCACCCGAGCCCAAGCGGATGTTGATCTATGACGCTGCGGGTCACAACGATATCTTCAACGATAGGATGGTCGGTGACGTCATCCGTTTTGTCGAAGCGCTGAAAGGAAACGGGGCTTAAATCCCGTCACCGACGGGAGCGGTTTCCGGGTAACACTGGGAGGCGAAGCCAACTCGGACCGAGGGGAACAAAATCGTTGCCTGCCAATTCAGCACCTTTTTCGCTCCGAGATTGATGAACTAGATCTCAGCGCGGGGTATAAATGTTCCAACCCTCGGCCTGATAGACTTTGTGGCGCGGACCGATCGCTGACAGGTTGATTGGCACAGGCGCGAGTAATTCAAAGGCATCGATCAGGGCCGCATAGCCGACAGGGATGGCGGCTTCCGGCATCCGGCGGCTGTGAAAAATACTGACGGCGCTTTCTTTGTCCCTGCTGCATGAATCCCGATATCCGCTTATGAAAATGGATTTGGGAGAGAAGCTCTCATGAAATTCGATCCTATTCCATGAATTTCGATGACCGAGAAAAAGTTCTTATGAAGATCGATTCTGGCGGTGCATTGAGCACAGATGTTCCAAATGCAGAGGATACGAAACGTGTCCCTCGAGGTAGTATTCGTCGACGATGGCGCTCGCAGACTTCTCGAAGGTCTTAACCGCGTCCTGTTCGGGCGAGCGCCCATTTACGCCGATGATCTAACTTTCGGTAGTGTTCTTCGCCTGTTTAGCGAAAGGACCGCCGATCAGAGGATCATCAGAAAGGGCCCAACAAGCAAATGCGAGCGGTTTCCGTCCGAAACAGGTCCAATCTATCATCGGCAATCGGCGCCGCGAGTGACAATTAGTCGAAAAACTCGACGACAACGCCGGGCTTGACCATTCCGACCAACTCTTCGACATCCCAGTTCGTCAGCCGGACACATCCATGAGAACCGGCCTTGCCGATGAGTTCTGGATTGGGTGTTCCATGGATCCCATAAGTGGGTTGGGTCAGATCGATCCATGCAGTGCCAACGGGGTTGTTCGGTCCGCTGGACAGTTTCAGTATCGTCCTGTTCTTGCCCTGCTGAAAGTTGACTTTCGGATTATACGTGTAGGTCGGCATCCGCGCGACGCCCTTGACCTTATGGGTTCCTGTTGGCGAAGGCGATTCCTCGCTGCCGATCGTGGCAGGGTATGCGGCCAGCAGCGTGCCATCTTCCGCAAAGGCCAAGACTTGCCCTGATTTTTTGTGCGCTTCGATCCTTTTTGCCTCGCCGGAGCGCGCGGCACCGGGCATGGCCACGGAAACCGTCTCTCCCACAGCAATGGGGGCGTTGGGATTGAGAGCCTTGAAGAGGTTGATATCCATATGGAAACGCTCGGCGAGCTTTTCCGCGATGCTCGTATAGCCAAGGTGGTGCATCTTGGCCTGTTCGGCATAATCTTTCGGAATCTTCTCCACGAGATCCTTTCCGTCGTCTTCCGATATGACATACGGCTGTATGGCGGGAGCGTCGTCGGGAAGCCTGCCAATGACGTCCGGATCCAGCTTTCCGTCGACCGGAAGATGTTGCGTGAGCTCGAATCCGGCAATCGCCTTGCGGAGGTTTTCACCGTCATGACCGTCGATCACTCCGGGAGACGAGCCGGCGCGGTCGAGAAGCACCTGCAGATGAACGATCGCGGGATCAAACTTGGATCGGGAGTTGGCCAGCCGGTCAGTCGATACCGTCTTGATGGCAGCGTTGTTGACCTCTTGCGCTTTGAGCGGTGCTGCGGCAGCTGCGCCAGCCAGGATCAGAGAAAAGATGGGTACGAGGCAGAATGTATTATTCATGAACAAAAGAAGCGACTGGCGAGGAACTTGTTCCGTCATTCATGCGCCCGCATGAGGCTATGGTGATTGAGAATCAGGCTGTCCTGGCTGCTGCGGCGAACACCAGTTTGCTGGCGTGCTACGCGAGGCGATGACATCCTATGCGGCGGTTTTTGGGCGAGGACGGGAGCTGGCAGCATCTGAACGCCCTTCTTCATTTCGGCGCCTCGCCTTTGTGTATGATCCGTTCGAGGGTGCTTTTGCGAATGGCGAGTTCGCGCCCGGTCAACGGGCGACCTCTGCCCGGTTCCCATCACATTTCAAAAACGCCTGACGACCGTTTCAACCGCTAAATTATTGAGCGACACTACGCAGTCCGTCAGACCAGATCATTGTGGCGGAGAGCCCACTGCTTGGCGCAGTCCACCAGCCCAAGTAGGACGCCTCCCAGACTCCAGACTTATGGAAACGGCATGACACGCATCGTCGATAAACCACAAAAGATTTCGGTGAAGGACGATGAGTAGCGATCAACGTGATCGACGTCGGAGGCCGATATCAGATCCTGACCTCTGCATAACGGCGATCCCGATCGACCGTTTCTGATTGCTATGCGTTATTGAAACGTGAAGCAGACATCTGGTGGATGTCCTGACTGGAGGATGTCATGATCAGAGGAGACATTCCGCGGCACGATGCGTCCTTGGCCGACGAGCCGGGGGCGAAGCCAAGACCCCGCAGAGAACGTGCGATGCCGCGCAAACTCATCGGGTTCATCTTGATGATGGGACGTGGCCATCAGGCGGCTCTGCTGCTGTTGTCTATCCTCTTGTTTGCCGTCGGCATCCTGCCGCTCGAGATTCAGCGGCGCATCGTCAACGGCGCAACCCAGGGATCGAGCTTGAGCGCCATTCTCAAACTGGTACTCGCCTACGTCGCGGTTGTCCTGAGCGAAGGCGGAATTAAGCTCGGTTTGAACATCTACCGGGGCTTTATCGGCGAAGTGGCTATTCGCTGGCTTCGCATGGCCGTGCTCGATACGGGCAACCGGCACGCTGATAAAGTGACAACACCGGCAGAAGGCGTCGAGATGTCGATTGTGCTTGCGGAGGCCGAACCCGTTGGGGGGTTCGTCGGCACGAGTATCTCCGAGCCCGTGCTTCAAGCGGGCATTCTCCTGGCCGTCGGCAGTTACATGATCTATCTTCAGCCGTTTCTTGCACTGGCAGTCCTCGCAGTGTTCGTCCCTCAGGCGGCTCTGGTCCCCATCATGCAGAGCCTCATCAATCAGCGTGTCAAGACGAAGATCACTGTGATGCGCCATCTGAGCGACGGGATGGTGAAACACATGTCGCCGAAAGCGCCACAATATCAGGCGAGCCGCGTGCAACGGTTGTTTTCGACGAATATGAATATTTACAAGCTGAAGTACTCGCTCAATTTCCTGATGAACCTGATGTTCCATCTCGGTTATGCCGCGATATTCGCGCTTGGAGGATACTACGTCATAATGGGCAGGATCGAGATCGGAACGGTCGTTGCCTTCATCACGGGGCTGAACAAGATCGCAGATCCTTGGGGGGCGCTCGTCGATTGGTACCGCGACCTCAAGATGACTCAGGTCAAGTACGGGCTCATTCGCGATGCAAACAGCGCCGGAAGTTCCGCCACTGCGGTATCGCGATAGCGGCTGGACGTCGGGTTCTGGTTTCCGACCCCGGTTTGAGCTTGGTCAAGCCAATGCCCAACGGGTCCGCTAGCCTTGGGCAAGACGCGCACAAGGAGTTTCAGTCCTTTCGGGCAGCGGTCAAGAACGCACAGTGCTCGGTGACCACCGGCCCAAGATGGGAAGCAATTAAGGCTTGCATCGCTAGATCGACCTGCATTTTGCGATGCTAGGTTTAGGTGGCAACCGTGCCATCCTTGCGCCTTACTAGCCTGCCGGGCGCGCGCGATAGGCTTCCCGGGCGGCTGCCAATTGCGCGGGACTTCAGGTGCATCCTGAGACCATGCTTTCTCATTGCAATTGACGACGTATCGTTCATAAGTTGAACCATGTTCGAAACACAGGAAAAGAACCGCCGCGACGAACCGCTGACGTCGGAAGACCTCGCCGCCTGCAATAGCGTCCTTGATGACATTTGCCAGCGCTACGGCATCGAGAATGACAAGGACGCCGTGTCGCGCCTGGCTGCCATCATTATCGAGCTATACCGGCAAGGCGTGCGCGAGCCAAAACAATTGGCGCTGTTGGCAGGGGCTACGCGCGAATAAGGGCTTCTCATTCCTCACCGAGGCGCCTGGTCCGTCAGACACGGTCTCGCCGAACACGTTTCCACCACGGCCAGAGATGCCAAAATCCGAACAGCATGAGAGCGGCGACAGCCGCCGTAGCATTCGCAAAGACCTGGCTTTGGGTAACCTTGCCAATCACGACGTGAACATCGGCCGTTAAACCCAACGCCAAAAAGACCGTGGCAGCAAGCAGAAAGCGGCTCGCGATATGATAGAACTCCGCCACGTTTGAGCCGTCGTAAACGATGCGATGATATGCTGCGGGTGTTACCAGAAGTATGGTCGCAAGTGCGACCGCACCAAGGGCGACGCAATGAAACGCTTTTGCTGAGGTGCTAAGATCGGCAAACCCGCTCGTCAGGACAATTGCAAGCTGGAAGCCCAGCAACGCCTGGGCACCGGGCAATACCACGCGGGCTTCCGTCAGCACATAATCGATCTTGGCGACGGTCGGTGTCTTTTCGTCGGAGGTAGCCATGCTGAGATCTCCTTTGCCGTCGCGAAGTAGTGGGCCGTACCACAACCCGATTGCCGCGAGGCCTCCGAGGAGGCCCGCTGCGACCCCAGCCGTTAATCCAAGGCCGCGATTAACGGCAACGCCGATATCCAATCCGAGCGCAAGGGCAAATGGGGCAAGCGCCAGCAGGGAGATCCGCGTGACGAAACCGTTGAAGCCCGAAGTCGCTTCTCCTCGCTCCACAATCCGATGGCGCGCACTCGGTGTAATCAGAAGTCCGATGATCATGACCATGAGGCAAAGGACGATCACTTCGATCCCTTTCTCTAGGAAGCTTAGACTGGAGAACGCGTCTTGAAACGGCGCCTGGAATTGAAAGCCAAGCAGGATTTGCGCGCCTAGTATCAGCATGCGCAACTCGTCCAGAGCCGTCTTCGTTTTATCGGTCAGAGACACCTGCTCGACCTTTCTTGCACGCAAAAGCGAACGGCTAAGCTACAACAGGCGCATCGGGCAATTGTTCCCGCGGTCCTTTTCGAGAACACCGTGCGAGCCGCAGCGCCGACATCCGGCGAACATGGGCGACTCCGAGATCACTGCAAACTTTTCGGGCGGTTCGGAGTTCTACCTTCTCAACGAAGGAGGAACCCATGTCATCGAAAGCCACCGCCCAGAAGCAGCGAGAGATCCAGAAGGAAGTCGAAGACGCAGACAAGAGGGCAAAATCAAAGCCGTCCGGAGCAATGCAAGCCGGAGCCCGTCACTATCCCGAGCCACCATTGCCGAAGATCCACCAAGACAAACCAGGGTCGGAAGCCGATCTTCCATTGGCCCCAATGTGCGATGCGCCGTTCTATAGGGGATCGGAAAAGCTGAAGAACAAGGTAGCGCTTATCACCGGCGGAGACTCCGGGATCGGGCGATCAGTGGCCATCCTGTTTGCCCGCGAAGGCGCAGACATCGTCATCGTGCATCTCGATGAAGCTGAAGATGCGGAATTAACCAGAACGGCGGTCGAGAAAGAGGGACGGAAGTGCTTCGTTATCCGCGGCGATGTCAAGGATCCCGGCTTTTGCCGTATGGCAGTTGAGAAGACCGTAATGCAATTCGGGCATCTCGACGTCCTCGTTAACAACGCCGCCTTTCAGGTTCATGCCCGGACCATCGAAAACCTCAGCGACGAGCACTTCGACGAGACACTGAAGACAAACTTATATGGCTATTTTTACATGGCAAAGGCGGCCGTTTCGCATCTCAAGAGCGGCGCTGCGATCATCAACACGGGTTCGGTCACGGGTCTCGACGGATCCAAGGAGTTGATTGACTATTCCATGACAAAAGGTGGTATTCACGCGTTTACGCGCTCGCTTGCAGCACAGCTTGTGCCAAGGGGCATACGCGTCAACGCCGTTGCGCCGGGACCAGTCTGGACGCCGCTCAATCCTTCGGACAAGGAAGCCGAAGATGTGCAGATATTCGGATCAAAGACGCCGATGAAGCGCCCTGCACAGCCGGAAGAAATCGCCCCGGCATACGTGTTTCTCGCGTCACCGCAGATGTCGAGTTACATTACCGGCGAGATCCTTCCAGTCGTTGGCGGATATTGACGCAATTGTTCGAGGCTCGCGGGGGTTCTGTGTCCCCGTGGACGCGCAGCCTATCTTCGGGCGAGCGATAATAACGGGCCAAATTTGCCGGCGACAGAGCCAATGACGGCGCGGATACGCATCGAACTGCTGAGTGCCACGTAGGTCCGGCCGTAGACTTCAGGTGGTGGCATCACAAGCAAGGCAGTCCTCGTATGAAAAAGGAGGTGCTTTTTGCTCGCTCATCACCTCGCTCCGAGTTGGAACTTTGTCAGCGCCGAACAGTTCCTTCTTCCTCAGACAAGGAGAAACCAAATGCCCGCAAAATCCAAAGCGCAGCAGAAAGCCGCTGGGGCCGCCCTTGCAGCAAAGCGTGGCCAAACATCGAAGAGCAGGCTCAAGGGCGCCTCCAAGGAGATGGTCGACACCATGAGCGAAAAACAGCTCGAGGAATTCGCCGCGACAAAGCGCAAAGGAAAGCCAGAACGCGCTTCACACTAACGGCGTGCACGCCGTTTGCAGCGTGCCTTTGTGCCAGCGGCTTCTCTGGACAACAGGGGAAGTCGTCATCTCATGCGAAGGCTTGAGATCAGGAGGTAGCACCGACTGCCCTCTGGATCGTTACCGATGGCGCCGCCCCGCCTGATGCGTTAGCCGATCTCAATTTTGCAAATCTTCCAAGACCCGATCACTCCTGGCGAATCCAGATCGGACAAACCGGGAATATGCATGGCCCAGAAACGGCTGCGAGCGAGAATGGTCTCGTCCTCCAGAGCCGCTTCTCCGCCCCAAATGGGATGTTCTCGTTGCGAACATGCTCGTTCAGAAAGGCTCATTGTGAAGCGCAAAATTGGGATCGATCACACCGTTGAACCCGTCGGGATAAAAGACTGATCTTCCCTGGACGTTGTCGTCGGCAAGAGTAATCGAGGCGGACGTGACCAGCATGCCCTGAGCCTGTTTTCCGACGAACGTCGGGCAACTGGGTTGGGTGACAGGCACCTTGAGACTTAGCAATAGCTCACCGGAGGGTGCGATGCAGTCGAGGGCGGCTGCTCCCCAACGGGTGTTCCAGAGGTACCCGTTATTGTCCATGACCGAACCGTCGATCCCACCAGGGCGGTTACGCCCATCATGAAAGATCATGCGCTCGCCGACAACGTCGCCGGTTTGCGGACAGAGAGGTACGCGATAGATTATTCCTTCCCTCGTATCAGCGAAGAACCCGGCCGAACCGTCGGGGGAAAAACAGATCGAGTTGGGGATCGTCAGCCCTGAAAACAGGCGCTTGACCTGACTTCCACGAACCAAGTCTACATGGGCCCTTCCGGCTTCCGGTTCGTGCTTCATACTGCTGATCCACAATGAGCCGCTGGGGTGAACACGACCGTCATTCGTCCTCATGCCGGACGCCGAGCCCGCATTCAGCACGACATGGCGCGACAGTTTCCCCGTTGCCGGATCTCTTAGCCACAGTCCTTCGTCCATTGCGATGATCTGGCGGCCGTCTTTGGTGAGCGCCATCATGCTTGCCATTCCGGGAAGCACGATCTCGTCCACCTCGCGGCTCCCAAGACGCAGCATAAAGAGCTTGCAGGCCAATATATCGAACCACCAGGCTGTGTCTGTCGCGGGGTCATAGCCGGGCCCTTCTCCGAGCCGGGCTATCGGGGATGCGAGCAGTTCAGGAGTGATGACCGGTTGCAATGACGCCCTCCGTTTGACGATCGAAAAGATGAAGGGAATTGGTCTCCAGCCCTATCGAGACCTTTTGACCGGGCGTCGGCGCATCGGCAAAAGGATGGCTGACGATCACGCGCTCGCCGTTTTCCGCCTGAAGATGGACGACGGTCGCTGCACCGAGTTTTTCGACGATATCGACGGCAAACTTCCCGTCTGCATCGCGCAGGGTGATATGCTCTGGGCGAACGCCAAGCCAGTAGCGGCTTGCAGCGTGAGGCTTCGGCACCTTGAAGGAAAATGTCCGATGCAACGATGGGCAGTGGATTTGATCGTCGCTGCCGACGGCTTCGAGGAAGTTCATCGGCGGCGACCCGATAAAGCCGGCGACGAACTTGTTGGCGGGCGATCGGTAAAGCTCCATGGGCGAGCCAATCTGCTCGACATGTCCCTTGCGCAGAACGACGATCCGGTCGGCCAGCGTCATGGCTTCGACCTGGTCGTGTGTCACGTAGATGATGGTTGCCTTCAACCTTTTGTGCAGCTTGGCGATTTCGATCCGCATTTCGGCCCGCAACTCGGCATCCAAATTGGAAAGAGGCTCATCGAAAAGAAGCACTTTGGGCTCCCGGACGATCGCTCGCCCGATCGCCACACGCTGGCGCTGTCCGCCCGACAACTGCTTGGGGCGGCGATCCAGATAGTCCCCTAATCTGAGAATACGGGCGACTTCGTCGACGCGTTCGCGACGCTCATGTTGGGGGACTTTCCCAATTTTAAGACCAAAGCCGATGTTTTCACGCACGCTCATATGCGGGTAAAGCGCATAGGATTGAAACACCATGGCGATCCCGCGTTGCGCAGCATCGACGCCAGTCACGTCATTGCCGGCAATCTTCAGGCGTCCGGAGGTGCTTTGTTCGAGGCCGGCGATGGTGCGCAATAACGTCGACTTGCCGCACCCCGAAGGCCCGACCAGCACGCAGAATTCGCCTTCGTTCACCTTGATATCGATGTTGTGCAGGACGTTCAGCCCGCCAAACGCCTTGGAAAGGCTGTGAATCTCGACAGCGGACATGGCTTTGCCTACCAGTTCGTCAACGAGCCGTCGCGCCTGCGCAGAAACGGCGGGTTCCAGTTCAGGGCCTCGGACTTGCGCAGCGCCTCCTCGTTGACCTCGATGCCCAGTCCGGGCGCGTCCAGAACCGGATAGCCGTCGCCGGCAAGCTGATGCTGGAGCGGGAAGATGTCGGGATGGTGGAACCCGAGCGGGCAATTGGGAAGCTGATGGGTTTCAGTATAGGAGAACAAGGCGGTTGCAGCCGACATGTGGACGGTCGCCGCCGTGCAGATTGCTCCAAGCGGATTGTGCGGCATCAGATCGATATAGTGCATTTCTGCCCAGCCAATCACTTTCATGGCTTCGGTAAAGCCGCCAATATTGCTGATATCGATGCGCAGATATTGCGTGAGGTTGCTTTCGATATAAGGGGCTGCCTGCCACTTGGAGCTGAATTCTTCCCCAATGGCGAATGGCACGTCGCAAAGCCGGCGAAGCTCACGATAGGCCTCAGGTGTTTCGTCGCGAATTGGTTCCTCGATATAGTCGAGTGCGCCCCTTTGCAGTCGCTGGCAGAAGGAGGCAGCCTCGCCGATCGAAAGTCGGTGGTGATAGTCAATGCCGAGCATCAACCCCATGCCGAACCGTTCACGGATTGCGGCGATGCGCCTTGCGGTATCGACAATCGATTCGCGTGGTTCGAAAATGTCCTTTGCGCTGTGGCCGGCGATCGGAACGCGAATGCTTGTCCAGCCCTGTTCGACCAGGCCGGCCACTTCGTCGAGAACTGCAGCGGTGAACGATCCCGCGTCACCTGCGTAACTTTCGCAGTAGCAGCTTGCATAGGCGGGGATGCGCTCTCTCTGCTTGCCGCCGAGCAACTGATAGACCGGCAGGCCGTAGGTCTTGCCCAACAGGTCATGAAGCGCGATATCGATCGCTGAGATAGCGGCGGTGATGACGCGACCACCTTCAAAGTACTGGCTACGGTAGCATTCTTGCCAAAGCCGGCCGATCTCGCGACAGTCCTTGCCGACGAGGAAGTCCGCAAAGTGATTGATGGCCGCAGCCACGGCCTGCTCGCGGCCGGAAAAACCGGCCTCACCCCAGCCGACCACACCCTCGGCTGATTGGATTTTCACGACCAGCTGGTTGCGGGTCCCGATACGTGCAGAAATTGGCTCGATCGAGCGGATGCGGGTCGGAATTCCCTCCAGCGGGATCGACGGCTCTAGCGGATTGAATGACATAGCGGCTCCCCTGATGCACTCGAGGCGAACTATTATGCCGGATCGGCCAGACCTGCAATCCTAAAATACACGATATTGTAAAAATAATGTGCTATTTTTGATCACGCATGCGGATCTGCTCGTAAAGATGCTGCCCGGCATGCTCGATGTGCGCTCGAATGACAGCCGAGGCCTTGTCGGGATCGTGGCTCCGGAAGGCCTCGATCAGCATACGGTGTTCCTGGCAAATCGCCTTGTAGCGGCTGCGCCCAATCGGCAATCGAGACGCAAAGACCCGCAGCGCCGACCGCTGGCTCTTCCAGAGCGACGCGGCGCGCTCGTTGTAATGAAGGTCCGCTATGTAATTGTGAAACTTATGGTCCAGATCGGTAATGGTATTGCGCACAGGGTCCGAAACGGCCTCGAGTTCAACCTGAATTTGTTCAAGTTCATCAATATGTTTGTCTTCCGCGTATTCTGCAAACCATCCCACGAAATAAGGCTCCAGTATCCTCAAGATTTCATAGGTGTCGCGCACAGTATCGAAATCTATTTGACGGACCATTGCGCCCTTATTGGGCTCGAATTCAACATAGCCTTCGCCTTGCAGGACCCGCAGCGCCTCCCTGACGGGGTTCGTGCTCGTCTCGTAGCGGCTGGCGAGGTCTGAAATCTTCAGTCTGGCGCCGCTTTGAAAATAACCGGTGGCGATATCTTCCAACAGGCGCGAGTAGATATTGTCGCTGTCGATCGTGGATTCTGGCTGCTTGAGCACGCTCGCATTTCCTTACAAGTGGCGATGTTGTTGGTTTTTTGGCCGTTTCCGGTTCCAATGACGGTCTTATCATGGAGTTGACGGCGTCACGGATCAAGGGCTCGACATCCGAATCCACCGCCGGCGCGTGGGATTTTTAACATTTTTACCGCTTTCCGGGTCGGGATTATGGCGAACACACTCAAATGCGGCTGACGAAAATGTATAAAATGATTGACATCGTGTGTTATCGTGTTAGTCGTCGTCGCATTCAACACCTAGGGAGGATGTTATGCCGTCTATGAAATCGATGCTGCTGGCCAGCGTATTCGCTTCGGTACCCGTTGTTGCCATGGCGGGCGAGGTCACGCTGGAGGTCGCCGCCTGGAAAGGAAACGCAGCCGAGCCTGCCGGGCTGCCGGAGTTGATCAAGACGTTCGAACAGGCAAACCCCGGCATCAAGATCAAGCTGAGCTATGTCAGCCGAAACGATTTCGATACTGCGGTATCACCGCGCCTTGCAGGCGGGAATTCTCCCGATGTCGTGATGGCTGATATGGCGCTGATGCGGCAATGGGCGCGCGCGGGACTGCTGAGCGAACTCGACAAGGGCGATTGGTTCGCCAAGATCGACCCGACCTTGCGTGAGGCGCTGTCGAAGGGCAAGGGCAATTTCGTCTTTCCGCTGGAGGTCATCGGTATTGGCAATTTCGTCAATATGGACCTGCTGAAAAAGGCGGGCATCGACAAGGCGCCGCAGACCGTCGACGAGGTGAAGGCGGCCTGCAAGGCGCTTAACGCCTCCGGTATTCAACCGATGGTCATGGCGCCTGGATTCCCGGCCTCGGTCTTTGCGATGGCTCAGGGGCTGGCAGCCGGCGAGGCGCCGGCAGACGATTACGGTTCGGGTAAAGCGCCTTTCGGGGAGAGCAAAGCGTTTTCCGATGCGCTTGCAACGGTGCATCAGCTTGAAGAGGCCGGCTGCTTCAAGGGCAAGGAGCAAGCGGGTGTTGATCCATGGTCGACCGGTCTTCAGGAGTTCAAGGCCGGCCATTTCGCCATGATGCCGCAGGGCGCCTGGAATATTTCGGCATTCAGCAAGGTTGTCGGGCTCAATTATGTCTTCACGCCTTTGCCCGGCCCGAAGGCTCCGGGCGTTGCTTTCGATCTCTTCGGCTTTGGCTGGGCGCTGCCCAAGCACTCCGCGCATGCGGATGCGGCAAAGACATGGATCGATTTCTTCAAGAAGGACGAAAACCTGAAGATCCTTCTTGAAGGTGAAGCTGCAGGCAGCCCATTTACCGGTGGCACCACCGGCACGCCCGCTTTGGCTGCGAGCTATGAGGCAACGCGCACCGGCGGCGGACTGATCTGGTATCCGATAGGCGTGGGCCAATGGCCGTCTGCCGTGGAGGTCGAAATTTTCAGTTCCATGGCGGGCTTCCTCGCCGACACGTCCGCTTCGCCGAAGGACACGTTGTCCAAATGGGATGAGGTCGTCGAGGACCAGAATTGAGATCTTGCATCAGATTGCGCCCCTGATCATGGAGGGATCGCAATTTAAAGTCCAAATGCGATTGGGGCTTGATGTGACTTACGTCAAGCCTCGCTGACCTTGACGCATTTGCAGAAAACAGGAGGTAACATTGAGCCCTCGGATCCAGAAGGCCTTGTTTCTTGCGCCAGCCGTGCTCATGCTTGCAGTCTTCTTTATATTTCCCATCTTTGAAGCGCTGCGCCTGAGCTTCACCAATTCCGCGGGTCTCGGCGACTACGATTATGTCGGGTTCGAGAACTATGTCAGGATATTCACCCGGTCGCGATACTATGACACCTTTCGGGTGACTTTGGAGTTTGTGGCGATCGTCGTCGTGGTGCAGACGACCCTCGGTCTCATTTTCGCGACTGCGCTGCATGCGATGCCTCGCATACGCAACATATGTCGCGCGGCGCTGTTCATGCCGGCCATGATGTCGTTCATCATCGTTGGCTATGTCTGGTCGTTTATTCTTTCTCCTTTCAGCGGCGGGCTGAACGCGGTTCTTGACCTCATGGGTCTCGGCGCCTTCAAGCATGAATGGCTCGGCGATCCGACGACTGCCCTGCTTTTGGTTGCCGCCGCGCATGTCTGGATGTTTACAGGTTATACATGCGCGATCTTTCTCGCAGGTTATGCAAACATCCCGACCGATCTGGAAGAGGCCGCCCGGTTGGACGGGGCAAATGGCTGGCAACGGTTTCGCATGATCCAGCTGCCGCTCTTGGCCCCGAGCTTTACCGTCAACATCATGCTGTCGACGATCGGCACGATGAAAGCTTTTGAGCTTCCCTTCGTCATGACCAAGGGCGATCCGGACGGCGCCACGAGAACAGTTGGCCTGCAGATCATCCAGACCCTGTTTCGGGAATACCATTTTGGCCTGGCGAGCGCGCTATCGATCGTATTGCTCGTCGTCGTGCTCCTGGTTGCCTTCGTGCAAAACTGGTTGTTGCGAGCCCGGGAGGATATTCTGTGACAATGACGACGAGACAATCGAAGCAATTTCTGGCCAAGCAGTTCCCGGTCAAGCAGTTCCTGGCGCATGTTTTCGTGCTGGGGCTTGTCGCCGTCATGCTGCTGCCCGTCGCCTATATGGTGCTCATGTCGTTTCGCAATGGGCAGGAGGTCGTCAACGCCCCGCTGGCGCTGCCTGAACATTGGCGCTTCGAGAATTATGCAAATGCCTATGAAAAGATGTCCTATCTGCGCAGCATCCTGAACTCGCTCGGGACCACCATTGCGGTCACCATTGCCGTCTCGTTCACAGGTGCGCTTGCTGCTTATCCGCTGTCGCGCTCGAAAAGCCGCTCGACCCAGGTGACGATTTCCCTTCTGTCGCTCTGCCTGGCAACGCCATCCTTTGTGACGATCACGCCGATTTATGAAACCTTCGCCAGAATAGGTCTTCTTGACACCTATCTCGGTATCATCCTTGCCTTTACGGCGCTCAATCTGCCGCTTGCGATCTTCTTCTATACGAGTTTCATTCGCGCAATTCCAAAGGAGCTGGAAGAGGCGGCCGAATTGGACGGCTGCTCACAGTTCCAGATCTTTTGGTATGTGATCAGGCCGCTGCTTGGTCCGGCAACCGCCACGCTGTCGCTGTTTGTCATGCTGATGGTATGGAACGATTTCATCTATCCGCTGCTGCTTTTGACAGACGACAAAAAGTTTACGGTGATGATGAGCGTCTATCACTTTGTGGGCAATCACAGTCTCAATCCGGAAGAGCTGTTTCCAGCTGCGGTCTTGGGTTCGCTGCCGCTATTGGTTCTCTTCATTGTGTTCCAACGGCGAATTGTTAACGGGATTACAGCCGGAGCGGTGAAATGAGCGACGCACATCCACTTCAGGGCAAGACGCTCGTGGTCACCGGTGCCGGTGCTGGAATAGGGCTTGGCATCGTCAAGTCCTGTATTCAAGCCGGCGCGACCGTGCTCGGTGTTTCGCTCTTGGCTGAGGAGAGGCAAGGGGTTGTTGCGGCCGGAGCCAAATTCCTCCAGGCCGACGTCAGCGATCCTGATGCCATTGCCGTTCTTGCGCGTGAGGTCGGACGGGCCTTCGGCAAGCTGGACGGTCTGGTCAACAATGCCGGCGTCACCATCGAAAGGCCATTTCTGGAAATGCCGTTGGAAGAACTCGATCTGCTTTGGCGGGTCAACCAGCGATCGGTTTTTGTCGTATCGCAGGCGTTGGTACCGCTGATGGGAAGGCCGGCTTCGATTGTCAACATTGGCTCCAATCATGCCCGCGCCACGCTTGCCGGATACGAGATGTATGCTGGCACCAAGGGCGCTATCGTGGCGATGACGCGGGCAATGGCATGGAGCCTCGGTCCGCTTGGTATCAGGGTCAATGCCCTTTGCCCCGGCTTGACACGCACGGAGAAAATCGCTGCTCTGGAGGCCGAAGACCCGGGGATGGCGGCGCACTTCCTGAAGGCGCATGCGACGGGAACCTATAATACCGTCGAGGATGTTGGAACCTTGGCGGCGTTTCTGCTTTCAGACAAATCAGCCGCCTTGAGTGGAAGTGAAATCATCGCCGATCAGGGCATGTCGAGCCGGTTGGGCGCGTTCTAAGGCGAGGCGGTCGCGAGGGGCTTGTCAGAATCCGTCGCGGCTCGATGCGTGACATCAATAGACTGCCTTGGGTGCCTTGTTTAATCCACAGTTTGCGTTATATGTAGGTCATCGACTGTTGGTTGTGTCCTTTGTCAAAGAGCTCGAAGCTCCTTCAGATTTCCTCTCAAGATCGATCTTTAGCCTTGTGAATAGACGCATGGCAGTAACGACTATTGAAAGGAGATCGTTATGAATTCAGGTACCGTTAAGTGGTTCAATAGCACCAAGGGCTTCGGCTTCATTCAGCCGGATGACGGCAGTGCGGACGTTTTTGTTCACATTTCCGCTGTGGAGCGTGCTGGTCTCGGCAATCTGTCCGATGGCCAGAAGATCAGCTATGATCTCGTCCGCGACAAGAAGTCCGGCAAGAATTCTGCCGACAACCTGCGCGCAGCCTAGGTCTCATTCGGCCCGGCTGACCACGGATGTACTGGCAGCTGAGAGCCTGATGGCAAAGGCCGGGTCACGCCCGGCCTTTTATGCTTTTGACGATCAATGCAGTTGAGTGAAACCGAATGGCACGAATGCCGAGATACGCTGTCGGCGACAGTATTGTTTTGAAAGACGGTTTCGTCCGTACCGAAGTGGCGGGCAGGACCTGCAAGATTGCGGCGGTTCTTCCCTCTGAAGGCAGTCGGCCGCAGTATCGCGTTCGATTCGAGACCGAAAACTTCGATCGGCGAATCCTGGAGAGCGATATCGACCTGCAGCAATCCGCGCCGCCTTCGCCCCAGACTGCAAGGGTCACGGATATTCAGGGCGGATCCTGGTTGAAAACGTCAAGTCTCAGGGTGCGGAAGTAGTCTCCACTCTGGTCCAACGGGCAAAAGAGTTTGCCCACATGAAAGGAACGAATTTGCAGGTTCTCGTCAGAGACAACAACGTCGACCAAGCGCTCCGCGTCCTGAAGAAGAAGATGCAGCGCGAAGGTCTGTTCCGCGAATTCAAGGCGCGCAGTGCCTATGAAAAGCCTTCCGAGAAGCGTGTTCGCGAAAAAGCCGAAGCGGTTCGCCGCCAGCGCAAGCTTGCGCGCAAGAAGCTTCAGCGCGAAGGTCTCCTTCCGACCCCGAAGAAGGCAGTCCGCCCGGCGCGTTGAATTGCCATCGGGCAGGCTCCGGCGAGAGAGAGCAGATGACTTCAAAAGACGAATTCTTCAATCCGGCCAAGCTCTCAGCGCGCGATAAGGCGGCCGTCACCGATACGACGGCGAGGGCCATCGTCAACGCTGAGACCGCAGCTCGCGAAAAAAAGACGGAGAAGCTAAAGGCCTTGCGCTTGCAGCACGAAGCCGAGGCGCCACCGGTAACCACTCCTGCGAAGAAGCGGCGGACGGCGACGAAGCCGGCTTCATCCTCCTAAGAGCTGGGCCATTCCTCGCTCGCAATTTCGCAGACGCGTAGGCATTTCGCTGCCAATCATCGGTGTGTCAATTTCAGCAAGCGCGCAAACCATCGGCTGCGCATTCATGCCGTCATCTGCCGCTCCTTGGCAGACGCCAGCTAGCGCGCAGCTGGCATCATCCGCAGACGCCGGCTGAAGGGGCCACGCACCTGATCGATCACTCCGCGGCGCGAAGCGGGCCGAGCATCACGTCGGTTGTGTAATTCTCGCGCATGAAGTTGATGAAGTTATCCTGGAACTGGCGGGTGTGGGCGTGTGCCAGCTCGTCGGCCAGATCAACGTTTCTGTCCCGGATCGCCTCCAGCATCTGACTGTGTTCGTCGGTTAAGAGATAACCCTCATGCGTTCGTTCCAGGTATTCGAAATGCAGATGCAGCATGCGCTGCCCCTGTGAGAGGAGCTTCTCGTAAAAAGACGCGAGATATTGGTTCTTGCCGGCATAGGCGATGGCCATATGAAACTCCTTGTTCGCCTCCGACATTGCAAGATGGTTTCCCGTTTTGACCGCGCCCGCAAACGCCTTGTCACGCTTGGCGATGACCTTCAGGTCGGCCTCGGTCCGTAGCGCGGCGGCGAGCCGCGTATTCATGCGCTGGGCGATATCGAGCGCCTCGACATATTTCGGGAAGGTGGCAACCTCGATTGGCGCGACGATCGTGCTGCGGTTTGCAAGTGTGACGACCAGTTCATCGGCGCCGAGCCTGATCAGCGCTTCGCGCACAGGAGAGCGCGACATGTCGAAGCGTTCAGCAAGCGTCATCTCGTCGAGAAGCTGACCGGGCGGAAGCGTCAGGGCGAGAATCTCGTTTCGAAGCGTTTCGTAGACACTTTTCCAGCCCGTCCCGCGGACACGTTTCACTTCAGTTTCGTCAGACACTTAGGTCCCTTTCATGCGCGATGGCGCCATTGGGCCAGAAAAACAGCGTGTCGGCAATGTAATTTTTTCCGCTTGACATTGTCGACATGCTGTTGACACATAACAGCCAGTCGACACGCAGCCGACAGCAAAACAACAGAAACGGCTAGAGCCGACGAGTGGAACAACGCGCTTCGCGCACAGCAAAGAGGAATGCCGATGCTTACGAAGATGATGACGTCCGCCTTGCGGACGCTGCCCGCGCTCGCCCTTATGGGCGGGCTGACGATCACCGCAGCTCACGCCCAGACTGCAGAGGGATACTGGCAGGGCGTTCAAAAGGCGGGGGTCTTGAAGTGCGGCGCTGCCGTTGCACCACCCTACATCATGCGAGACCCTGCAACCGGCGACTATTCCGGCTTTTACGCAGACCTTTGCCGCGAGTTCGCCGACGTGCTCAAGGTGAAGCCGGAATTCGTCGATACGACCTGGGACAACATCGTGGCAGGTCTTCAGGCCGGCAAATGGGATGTCTCACTGGCGCTTAACCGCACGCCCGCTCGCGCCATGGCCGTCCAGTTCTCGATCCCGGCGATGGAATACCAGATCTCTCTCGCCTATAACAAAAGCAACCCGAAGATCCCTCAGGGTGCCGCATCTGTCGCCGACATCGACAAGGCCGGCGTGACGATCGCTGTCATGTCGGGCACTGCCCAGGACAAGGCGATCTCGGCAGTGGTAAAGAATGCCACCATCATGCGTCTGCCGGGCAACGACGAAACACGTCTCGCCCTGACCTCCAAGCGCGCTGACATACTGGTCGACGCCTCCGACACCAACCAGCTTCTCACGCAAGCCAATCCCGACTGGGCTGTCGCGTTAAACCCGACGCCGGCGCTTGCCAAGCAGGGGGTCTCGTTCGGACTGCCGCATGGCTTGTCGGCCGCCGACGTCGAAGTCGTCAACATCTTCCTCGAAGAGAAGGTCGCGACCGGTCACGTCGACGAGTTGATCCGCAAGGCCGTCGATCAGGTCCTCAAGGGCACGAACTGATCCCATCGGGCGTCGGCGCCAAGCCGTCGACGCCTCAATCTTGCTTTTCAGACAAACCGAGATCGGCACGACCATGTCTTTCAGCCTTCCCCTCGTGAAAATGCAGGCGCTCCACAAAAGCTACGGGGATGGAGCAGTTCAGGTGCTGAAAGGCATCGACATCGAAATGAAGCCCGGTGAGCGCGTTGTCGTGATCGGTCCGAGCGGCGGTGGCAAAAGCACCTTGCTGCGCGTCATGATGGGGCTTGAGCAGATCGACAGCGGATCGATCAGCTTTGATGGGAAGGCCTACATATCGTCGCAGGGCACCGGCCGGAAGACGGCGATCGACACCGAGGTTCGCCGGTCGATCGGCATGGTTTTCCAGCACTACACTCTGTTCCCGCATCTGAACGTCACGCAGAACCTCATCCTTGCGCCCTGCAAGGTCCGCGGTGAAACCAAGGCAAAAGCCGAGACCCGCGCGCAAACCCTTCTCGAGCGCTTCGGGCTCGCTGCCAAGGCAAAAGCCTATCCCGCCCAGCTTTCAGGTGGACAGAAGCAGCGTGTCGCCATTGCCCGTGCCTTGATGCTGGATCCAAAACTGATGCTGTTTGATGAGGTGACGTCGGCCCTCGACCCAGAGCTCGTCAGCGAAGTCGAGCAGGTCATTCTCCAATTGGCCTCCCAGAACATGCCGATGATGATCGTCACCCACGACATGTGGTTTGCCAAGAACATCGCCTCGCGCGTGATCTTCTGCGCCGGCGGGATCGTTGTTGAGGACGGTCCTCCCGAACAGGTGCTGGGCGCACCAAAGGAGGAGCGCACGAAAGAATTCATCGACCGCGTCTTTCACATCAAGCAATAGGAGGCGGCCGTGAACTATACGTTCGACTTCAATGCGGTGTCGATCTCGCCGCTTCTGCAGGGTCTCTGGGTTTCCCTCGAGTTGACCGCGGCGGCCAATGTCATCGGCGTCGTCCTCGGTTTTGTGCTTGCACTCCTCATCATGAGCAATTACCGGATGATCCGGCTGCCCTTCATGCTGTTCGTCGAATTCTTCCGGTGCACGCCGGCGATCGTCCAGATTGTCTGGATCTTCTACTGCGTGCCGATGATCTTCGACGTCTTCCTCGACCCGATCACGATGGGCGTGCTTGCGCTCGGGTTGAACCTCATGGCCTTCAACGCCGAAGCCTATCGGGCCGCGATCCAGGCCGTGCCGCGCGAGCAGCTCGATGCCGGGATTGCACTGGGCCTGTCACCACTGCAGCGAATCCTCTACATCGTCTTTCCGACCGCGTTCCGCGCCTCGATACCCGTATTGCTGACGAACGGCATCGTCATCTTCCAGCAGAGCGCGCTGGTCGCGATCGTCGCGATCCAGGATCTCATGTATCAGGGCAAGACGCTTGCCACCGAAACCTATCGCCCGATCGAGACGTTCACGGTCGTAGCCCTCATCTATTTTGCCGTGTCATTCCCGATAACCCAGATCGTCGGCTTGCTTGAACGCCGCCGGCAGCTTCTTTCCAGCTAGGAGACCAGGGATGACCCTCGACTTTGCAATCCTTCTGCGCTTCGAGCACGCCTTGCTGCTTGGCCTTTGGACAACCATCAAGCTGACCGTGATCTGCATCGCGCTTGGATGCTCCCTCGGCTTCCTCGTCGGTCTTGCCAGGACGTCGCGGAACCTTGCACTGCGGACAATCTCCGGCATTTACGTCGAGTTCTTCCGCGGCACACCCGTCCTCATCCAGCTTTTCTGGATCTTCTTCTGCCTGCCGCTGATCCTCGGCGTCGAACTCTCCAACCTTGCATCGGGCGTTATCGCTCTGACGCTCTACATGGGGGCGATAACGAGCGAAACGTTTCGCGCCAGCCTCAAGTCGATCGGGCACGAGCAGATGGATGCCTGCGTCGCCCTGGGTCTGTCCCGCAATGTCCGCATCGTCAACGTCGTGCTGCCGCAGGCGGTGCTGCGCGCGATCCCGACACTGTTGTCCAACTGTGTCAGCCTCTTCAAGGAGAGCGCCCTTGTCTCTGCCGTCGGCATGGCTGACCTGATGTTCGTTGGCCAGAACATCTCGAACAACACGGCACGGCCGGTCGAGGTGCTGACAGTGGTTGCCCTGATCTATTTCGCCATCGCGTTCCCGCTGACGAGGGCGGTCTCCCTTATCGAGGGCCGCATTCTCAAGAAACTCGCGATCTGATCGCACCCATTCGAACCAACAGGAGAACTCTCATGAAACTGTCCGGCGTCATGCCCGCGCTGATCACCCCGTTTGACGCAAACGGCAGGGTCGACTTCAGGGCCTTCGAGAAACATCTGACCGCGCTTCGCGCCGCAGGTGTGACCGGCTGGGTGCCGATGGGATCGACGGGGGAATATTCGGCCCTTTCGAACGCTGAGCGCGACGAGGTCCTGAGGTTCGTAAAGGACTTCGCCGATGAAGGTGAAGCCCTGATTGCCGGAACGAATGCCCCCGCAACCCGGGAAGTCATCGACAACACGCTTCGGGCCAAGGAGATCGGCTACGACACGGTGCTGCTTGCCACGCCGTTTTACACCCGCCCGACACAGGACGAACTGCTGGCGCACTTTCAAAAGGTGCTTGACGAGACCAATATCAACCTCGTTCTTTACAGCTATCCGTACAAGGACGGGGTCGAGATCGGCTTCAACATTCTGGACGCGCTTGCCGATGACCCGCGCGTTCTCGGCATCAAGGAAAGTTCTGGATCACTCCAGCGTGCGATCGACATCCACGCCCGCTACGACGGCCGCATCGACCTCGTTTCGGGATCTGATGACATCGCGCTTGACTTCATGCTCTGGGGCGCGGACGCCTGGATCTGCGGACCGGCCAACTGCATGGCGAAGGCATGCGTCGATCTCGACCGAACCTTCCGCGCGGGAGACCTGGCCAAAGCGCGCGAAAAGATGATCGTCCTCTATCGTGCCATGAACATCCTCGAAAGTGGCAAGTTCGTGCAGAAGGTCAAGTATGGCTGCGAACTCCAGGGGCTACCTGTCGGCAATTGCCGCGCGCCGCTTGGCGAGTTGACCGCTGAGGAAAAGGCCGAGTTCAAGGCTGCCATGCAGCCGATCCTCAACTGGTAAGAGCCTGGAGCGGCTCGGCTCCACATTTCAAATTCTGTGAGGTTGTCGTGGCATCTACCGTGGTCGTCGGAGCCGGCATCATCGGCGTGGCAGTCGCTTACGAACTGCAGCGCCGAGGCAAGCAGGTCACCTTGCTTGACAGGAGTGCGCCGGGATCCGGCGCCTCCTTCGGCAACATGGCAAGCATCGCCGTCACCGAATTCATGCCCGCTTCGAGGCCCGGCATCTTCGCGCAGATGCCGAAGTGGATGCTCGATCCGGAAGGACCGGTGCGCGTGCGGCCCACCTATATGATAAAGCTCATCCCCTGGTTCCTGCGTTTCCTTTCGGCAAGTCGTCCCTCGAGGCTCCGTGAACTTGAAGCTGCGGGCGCAACCCTGTGCCGGCGGGTTCACGAAGACCTTGACGCCCTTCTGAAAGAGACGGGATTGCGCCACATGCTGAGCGCCAACGGTTGCCTCAGCCTCTATGCGGACGAGGCGGAATTTCGCGCCGATCGTGAGCACATGGAGGTCCTGGAGCGCTTCGGCTTTCGCCACGAAATTCTCGGCGCAAATGCGATCCGTGACCTCGAGCCGGCGGTGACGACGACAATCGGCAAGGCCGTGCTGTTTCCTGACAACCGCTCGGTTGCCGATCCTTACAGGTTCGTTGTTGCCCTTGCCGATAAATTCCGATTGCTCGGCGGCCTGATCGAGGAAGGGGAGGTCGTGGAATTTGACCATGGCGAGAAGGGTGTCGTGGGATTGCGGCTGGCCGACGGGCGAAGACTTCCGGTAAGCGAAATCGTGCTGGCGGCAGGAGCATACACAGGTCGGCTCTCTGCACGTCTCAAAGAGTACATCCCGCTTGAAACCGAGCGCGGCTATCATACGCAGATCATGGATCCCGGCATTTCAATGCGACACTCGATCATCTGGCCAGCGCGCGCCTTCATGGTGACACCGACGGCAGGCGGCATCAGGGTCGGCGGCACGGTTGAAATGGCAGGCCTGGATGCACCGCCCGATTATCGACGTGCCGAGGTGCTGGTCAAGCGCGCCAGGCAAGCTCTTCCAGAACTCCAGCTTCGCCAGACGACGCAGTGGATGGGACATCGCCCGGCCTTGCCGGACACAATTCCGGTCATGGGGCCATCGGCCAAGCGCAACAATGTCTGGTACGCAACGGGTCACGGCCATCTGGGGCTGACCTATGCAGCAACCACCGGCCGATTGATGGCCGACCTCATTACGGGCGTCGAACCGCCCGTGGACATGAAACCCTATCGCGTCGACCGGTTCTAGAGCGCACGCGGCTACAAGGAGGACGATATGCGAAGCGAACTCTACATCGATGGCAAGTGGACGAGGCCGGTCAGGGGCGGCACCTGCGACGTCATCAACCCGGCGAGCGAAGAGGTCATCCAGGTGATTGCCGCTGCAACGGCCGAGGACGTCGATATCGCCGTCAAGGCCGCCCGCCGTGCCTTCGACGCTGACGGATGGCCAAAGCTTTCGGGTGCTGTGCGCGCCAGGTACCTGCGTGCCATCGCAGATGGTATCCGCTCGCGGCAGGCAAAGATTGCCCGCCTCGAAGTCCTCGATAATGGCAAGCCCTTTCCCGAGGCCGACTGGGACGTCGCAGACGCCGCCGGCTGCTTCGACTTCTACGCAGGCCTTGCAGAAAAGCTCGACAACGACCCGCAAGAGCCGATCGTGCTTAGCGATGATCGCTTCACCTCGAAAGCGGTCAAGGAACCGATCGGCGTGGCGGGGGCGATCATCCCGTGGAATTACCCGCTGCTGATGGCCGCTTGGAAGGTTGCTCCGGCGCTCGCCGCCGGATGCACGGTCGTCCTCAAGCCTGCCGAGCTTACATCGCTGACCGCGCTTGAACTGGCGGCGATCGCCGATGATGTCGCACTTCCTCCGGGCGTTCTGAACGTTATCACAGGTTCGGGCTCGGTTGCCGGACAGGCGATCATCGACCACAAGGGCGTCGACAAGCTGGCGTTCACGGGATCTGGTCCAGTCGGTTCGAAGATCATGGCTGCGGCCGCCCGCGACATCAAGCGCGTCAGCCTGGAGCTTGGCGGCAAGTCACCATTCGTGGTGTTTGAAGACGCCGATATCGACGATGCCGTCGAGTGGATCATGTTTGGCATCTTCTGGAACCAGGGTCAGGTCTGTTCAGCGACGTCCCGCGTCCTCGTCCAGGACACCATCTATGAGCGCCTCCTGACACGTCTTGTCGAGGAAACCAACAAGATCACGATCGGCAATGGCCTGGACGAGGGCGTGTTACTCGGACCCCTCGTCTCGAAGCGCCAATATGCACAGGTTGTCGCGGCGATCGAGGCGGCTCGCAAGGCCGGTGCGACGGTCGCC
Organism: Rhizobium sp. R693; assembly: GCF_002211315.1. Taxonomy (NCBI): domain Bacteria; kingdom Pseudomonadati; phylum Pseudomonadota; class Alphaproteobacteria; order Hyphomicrobiales; family Rhizobiaceae; genus Rhizobium; species Rhizobium sp. R693. Next base: position 47,769 of record NZ_LOKY01000008.1, read on the forward strand.
TGCGGTGGGACACGCCCGGAAGGTTACGACAAGGGCTACTACCTGCGACCGACGGTATTGACCGATGTTCCCCTTGAGAGCGACGCGTGGGTCGAAGAGATCTTCGGCCCGGTCGTCTGCATCCGGCCTTTCAAGACCGAGGAGGAGGCCATCGAACGGGCGAATGACTCGCGTTTTGGCCTCGCCGCCGCCGTCATGTCGAAGGACGACGCCCGTTGCGAACGCGTCGCCGCAGCGTTGCGGGCCGGGATCGTCTGGATCAACTGCTCGCAGCCAACCTTCACCGAGGCGCCCTGGGGTGGCTACAAGCAATCCGGGATCGGGCGCGAACTCGGCCGTTGGGGTCTTGAGAACTATCTCGAAACCAAACAGATCACGAAATACGTCACCGACAAGCCCTGGGGCTGGTACGTCAAGTAGGGGGTGATGCAGGATGTTCTTCGATCAATCTCTCGAACTGCTGCTCGTTCACTGCCAGGGCGAAGTCGGGCATGTGCTCGTCAGCGGCGCTGCGGAAATCCCCGGCGCGACCATGCTGGACAAGATGAACCACATCAACACGGTGGATGATAGTCTGCGGCGTTTCGTCGCCTTCGAGCCTCGTGCCAACGTCGCCATGTCGGTAAACCTCATTGTCGCGCCGACGCGTCCGGATGCCGATGCTGGCTTCATCGTCCTTCAAGCCGACCGCGCGCACCCGATGTCGGGCAGCAACTGCATCTGCGTCGTCACGGCGCTGCTTGAAAGCGGCCGCGTGCCGATGCAGGAGCCCTTTACGACGGTACGACTGGATACGCCTGCAGGCCTTGTCGTCACGCAAGCCAGGTGCGAGAACGGCCGCTGCGTGAGCGTCAGTCTCGACAACGTGCCAAGCTTCGCAGAGCTGCTCGATTGCGAGATCGACACGCCGGCATGGGGTCAAATCAAGGTCGATATCGCTTTCGGTGGCGTTTACTACGCGCTGATCGATGTGGCGCCGCTCGGTCTGGCCATCGAGCCCAGGAATGCTCGCGAGCTTGCTCAGGCAGGCATCGAGCTGAAACAGCTTCTGGCCGAACAGGTGAAGGTCGCGCATCCGACGCTGCCGGGTGTCGACGAGATCGCCTATGTCATGTTCCGCAACCAGGAGCCCGACGGTGCCGTGCGGACCTGCACGACCCTGCAGCCAGGCCGCGTCGACCGCTCGCCTTGCGGCACCGGCAGTTCAGCCAATCTGGCAACGCTCTTTGCACGCGGCCTTGTTGCGGTGGGCGACAGCCGAACCTCACGTTCCATTATCGGTGGGGAGTTTATTGCCGAGGCGATCGGCGAGACCAGGATCGGTGGGAAAAGGGCGATCCTGCCGCGCATCACTGGACGCGGTTACGTTTACGGACGCTCGCAGCTCAGGCTTGCGCAAGACGATCCCTTCGCCAATGGCTTTGCGCTCTCCGACACATGGGGACCGCAGGTCGGTCTGTTGACGGGAGGCAAAAGCCATGATCACGCCGCTTGAAGAACAGGCCATCCTGGTCACCGGGGCAACAGGCGGCATCGGTGCTGCAATCGTCGAGCGCCTCGCCGCAGAAGGCGCTCGACCGATCATCCACTACGGACGAGACCGACGTGGAGCCGAGGACCTGCTGTCCCGGATCGGCGGACATGGATGGCTGATAGAGGCCGATCTTTCTGTGCCGGAAGGCGCAGTTGATCTCTGGCGCAAGGCTATCGAGGCGGCCGGACGTGTCCACGGGCTCGTTAATAATGCGGGTATCCGCACGGAGATCTTGATCGACGCGCCGGCGCAAGAATGGCGGTCCGCCTGGCAGAGCGAGTTCCAGGTCAATTTCTTTGCGGCAGCAGACCTTTGCAAGGATGCAATCGGCCATTTCAGGACAAATGGCGGCGGCCGCATCATCAACATTGCGAGCCGCGCCGGACAGCGCGGATATGCCGCCGACGCCATGCCTTATGGTGCTGCCAAGGCAGCCCTTCTCAATCTGACCAAATCGATAGCCCGCAGCTTCGGTGCTGATGGCGTGGTGGCGGTTGCTATCGCTCCTGGCTGGGTACGGACTAAGATGGCCGAGGATTTCATCGCGACCCATGGGGAGGCTGCGGCCGTCGCCGACATACCGATCGGAAAGATGGCGAGCCCTTTTGAGATCGCCGAACTGGTCGCCTTTGTTTTGCGCCCCAGCCAAGCGTCGCTCAATGGGGCGACCCTCGATGTCAACGGCGGAAGCTACATTCGATGATCCCAGAAGAGGATGGTTTTATGAGACGGTTTGAAGGCAAGGTCGCCATTGTGACGGGTGCGGGAGGCGGGATCGGCTCGGCCATTGCGCGTCGGTTAGCATTTGAGGGTGCGTTGGTCGTCGTTACCGACGTGAACGGCGAAGCGGCTCTCAAGGTCGCAAGCGGAATCGGGGACGACGGCGGTTACGCGACGGCAATTACGGCGGACATCTCGAGCAAGGAGGAATGTTTCTTGCTGGTGGCGAAGGCGTTCGAACTGAAAGGTCACCTGGACGTCCTCGTGAACAATGCCGGCATAAACCGGCGTGGAAACCTGCTGTCGCTTTCGGACGAGGATTGGGATGTCAGCTTCACGGTTAATCTGGATTCGATGTTTCACCTGTGCCGTGCAGCACTTCCGCACATGATTGCGGCTGGCGGCGGCGCCATTGTCAACACAGCCTCGCAGTGGGGGCTCTATCCGGCGCCGAACCACATCGCCTACAACACGACCAAGGCTGCGGTCGCGGCCTTCACCCAGAACCTTGCCCGTGACTACGCGCCGGACAAGGTCCGGGTGAACGCTGTCTGTCCTGGCGAAATTCACACAAGCATGCTTGAGGCAGGCGTGAGGCGCTCGGGCAAGACAATCGCAGATCTCGATAGGCTGGTGCCCTTCGGCCGGATTGGCAAGCCCGAGGAGGTTGCAGCATTGGTTGCATTTCTGGCCTCTGACGAGGCGGCGTTCATGTGCGGATCGCTGGTCGAGATCACTGGCGCGCAGGCGGTTGCCTGAGCCGGCTCGACGATTGCCGAAGGCGAGCCAGTCCGCGTTCAACGCGTCTGGAACTTTCCGCTACGATACTGCTCCACCAGGTTGCGGCATGCTCTCAACGTCAGGCCCATGACCGTTAGGGTCGTGCCGGCGACGCCACTTCCGGGAAAAGCGCTGGCATCGGTCACGATCAGATTCGGCGCGTCCCACATCTGATTATAGGGATTGAGGACCGAGGCCTCCGGCGTCTTGCCCATGCGAGCGCCGCCGCTCTCGTGGATTGCAGCACCCATGCACATGGTCTTGCGGAACCATTTGCGAAACATGAACCGGCTAAACCGGGAGGCGTCGGGAAAGGCGCCCTTTCCCATCTCCTTGAGGCCGGTTGGGGAGCCGATGAATTCGAGCGCGCCACCCACCCCCTCGATCATTGAAATCAGCGTTTCTTCCTGCTGTCTAAGCAGGGCGTGCTCCTCTGCCTGCATCACGCAACGGATATGGGCAACCGCAATGTTCCAGGCATCCTTTCGGCTTTGATCAAGGGTGATGCGATTGTCCGCGTAGGGCAGCATCCGGCCGAAGCCGAAGAAGGCGAGGCGTGCATCGGCGTCGTGGGGTACAGGCGCGCGACCGACGCTGCCCTGATAGTCGAAATCACCGCGACTGCGGTCACCCTCGCCGAAACGCGGAATGAAGATCCCGCCCGACGGATTGTAGAACGGATCGGTCGGTGCGGATTGATCGAGCGCCCAGCCCTTTGAGCCGGAAAAGGAACCGAAGGCGAGGCATGGAAGCTGGTCCATGAAATAACGTCCAAGTGCCCCGGAGCTGTTGCCGAGCCCGTTCGGGTGCCTGGCTGCGGCGGAATTGAGGAGAAGCCGCACGCTTTCGATCGGAGAGGCGGCAAGCACGACGGATGCGGCGCGAACGGAAGATATCCTGCCACTTTCACGATCGACGAATTCGGCGCCGGTGGCGTGTCCGCTGGTCTCGTCGGTGGTGATGCGACGCACGACAGCGTTGTACTGGACCGTCAGGCGTCCACTCGCCAGGCCCTCCTTAAGCGGCCGCGGCATGCGTTCGGCATCAGGGGCGATATAGCGCCAGGAGACGACGCGACGCTCTGGCCAACGGCTCTCGACTGCCTTGCGGAACGTCTCTTCGGCGGGCGTCAGACCTGCCGGCTTCGCATAAACGCCGTCGGGAAGCGTTGCGACATTATCCTTGTTTCCGTAGAGCCCGAGATAGGTCTCGACCTCTTCGTAGAGCGGTACCATTTCTTCGTAGGAGATCGGCCAGTCGACACCCTTGCCGGTGCGCGAGTGGATCTTGAAATCGTCGTCGGTCCAGCGCAGCAATACGCGTCCGAAACTGTGCAGCCGGCCACCGCCCTGGCGGCCACGAATCCACAAAAACGGTTCGTCCCTTGGTGTGGTGTAGGGGTTTTTTCGGTCATTGACGAAGAAGTGGCTGAACCGCTCCGTGAAGAATGCGGCCCGCGCCTGGATCGGCTGGCCCTTCACGGTGGCGCGGGCACGCTCCCAGATGTTGATGCTGCTTGTCGGCGGCTTCTTGCGAGACGGATCGAAATCGTCTGGCCCGACGGCTGGCCCTGCCTCGAGGAGCAGCACGGAGAGACCTTGCGCGGTCAGCTCCTTGACCGCGAAAGACCCTGCCGCGCCGGAGCCGATCACCAGCGCATCATAAATCGTTTGAGACATGTCTTTTCAAATCCTGCTTGAAGCAGTTCCCCAAGGAAGCCCGAGCGCCTGGGGACTGCAAGAACACAATGATGGCGTCAAAGACGCTGGCCGTCGGCGCCAAAGAGCGATGCCCTGGCGATATCGAGACCCGGTGTGATTGCCTCGCCGGGCTGAAGCTGAACGTCACCCATCAGGCGAAGCGACAGGCTCTGGCTGCCCCAGTCGAACCAGACGACCGCATCCGAGCCCATGGGTTCGACAACGGATACGCGACCGGACATGGTGGGCAGCCCGCCTGCCGCACCGTCGAGCCTGAAATGCTCGGGCCGCAACCCGAGCGTGGCCGATCCTTCGCAAGCGCCTGATCGAAAGGCGTAGGCGGACACGTCAATCGACAGAGCGTTGCTTGTAAACCTTACCGATCCCTTGCTCCGCTCGATCCGACCGGCGATGAAGTTCATCGCCGGAGCGCCGATGAAACCGGCGACGAAGAGATTTGCGGGGCGATGATAGATCTCAGGCGGCGATGCGAGCTGCTGGATCACTCCGTCGCGCATGATCGCAATCCGGTCGGCAAGGGTCAGCGCCTCGACCTGGTCGTGCGTCACATAGATCATCGTGTTGCCGAGGCTCTGGTGAAGCTTCTTGATTTCGACCCTGAGTTCATTGCGTAGCTTGGCATCGAGGTTGGAGAGCGGCTCGTCGAATAAAAAGACATCGACCTCGCGCACGAGCGCGCGGCCGATGGCGACGCGCTGGCGCTGGCCGCCGGATAGCTCTGCCGGGCGCCGGTCGAGCAGCTTTTCGAGATGAAGGAGAGCAGCCGTGCGCTGAACGCGGGCATCAATTTCCGGCTTCGGCAATCCGGCGACGCGCAGCCCGAAGGAAAGGTTCTTGCGCACCGACATGCGTGGGTAAAGCGCATAGGACTGGAAGACCATCCCGATGCCGCGATCCTTCGGTTCTTCCCAGGTGACATTCTTCCCGGAGATCCAGACTTCGCCGGCGGTGATGTCCTGAAGACCGGCGATAGCGTTGAGGAGTGTTGACTTGCCGCAGCCCGAGGGCCCGAGCAGAACCAGGAACTCTTGGGGGGCGATGTCGATCGACATTTGTTCGATCACCGCATGGTCGCCATAGGCGATCTTCAGGTCCTTGATGGAAACGGCTGATTGCATGGTCGTTTATCCCTTGACTGCGCCGGCGGCGATACCGCGCACGAACCAGCGCCCGGACAGGAAATAGATGGCGAGCGGGACGACGGCCGTGAGGATGGTCGCTGCCATGTTCACGTTGTAATTGCGCTCGCCCATTGTGGTGTTGACGATGTTGTTGAGCTGGACCGTCATCGGCAGGTTGTCGCGTCCGGCAAAGACGAGGCCAAGCAAGAAGTCGTTCCAGATTCCGGTGAACTGCAACATGGAAACCACGACCACCATCGGCACGGCAAGCGGCAGCATGATCTCGAAGAAAATCCTCCAGAATCCTGCCCCATCGACCCTGGCGGCCTTGCACAGCTCTTCGGGCACACTGACGAAGTAGTTGCGAAAAAGCAGTGTCACCAGGGGCAGACCGAAGATGACATGGACGAGGATGATGCCGGCAAGCGAATTATAAAGACCGATATTCGCCATGGCCCGGACCATCGGATAGAGAAAGATCTGGTAGGGGATCAGGCCACCGATCATCAGCAGTGCAAAAAGCACGTTTGCTCCGCGCGGGCGCCACAGCGACAGCGCATAGCCGTTGATGGCGCCGATCAGGACCGACAAAGCAACGGATGGAACGGTGATCGCCACGGAATTCCAGAAGCCGCTGCGGATACCAACACAAACCGTTCCCATGCAGGCGCCGGACCAGGCGGTGATCCAGGCCGCATAATCGGGCTTTGCCGGCAGGGAAAAGATATCACCAAGGCGGATCTCGTCCATGGTCTTCAGCGACGTGACGATCATGGTGTAGAGCGGCAGCAGGAAAAACAGAGCCGCAACGAAGAGAAAGGCATAAAGGCCGATGCGGCCGGCCGTGAGGCGGGAGGGTTTTGGGCCATTCGGACGCGGGCCGGTCATCGTACTCCTCCCCTTGCCTTGCCGCGCACATGCATCGCATAGCGCAGGGGAGCGATCGTCGTGACCACGCCGAGCACAAGTACGGTCGCACCTGCCGTTGCGAGCCCTAGGTTCTGGCGTCCGAAAAGATTGTCCATGATGAATTTTGCCGGCACTTCCGTTGCGTTGCCGGGCCCGCCATTGGTCATGGCGACGACGATGTCGTAGGTCTTGATCACTCCCATCGCCAGAAGCATGCCGGCTGCGGCAAGGGCCGGGCCGAGCTGGGGCAGGACAATCGACACGTAGATGCGCCAGACCGGGATGCCGTCGATCCTTGCGGCCTTCCACTGCTCGGTCTCGATGCCGCGCATGCCGGCAAGCGCGATCACCATGACAAGACCCGCCCCCTGCCAGACGCCGGCAAGCACCAGCGCATAGATCGCCATATCGCGGTTCACCACCCAGTCGAAGACGAAGCTCTCCCAGCCGAGCGCGCGCACACTTGCCTGGATGCCGAGCGTCGGGTTGAGCATCCACTGCCAGATCAGTCCCGTCACCACAAAGGACATGGCGTAGGGGTAGAGGAAGATCGTCCTGAAGGTGCTTTCGAAGCGGATATTGCGATCGAGGGCAGCTGCCAGAAGAAAGCCGAGCAGCAGGCAGCCGCTAACATAGAGAACGCCGAAAATCAGGACATTGTGCAGCGAGGCAAGCCATTTGGCGGAAGAAAACAGCCTGGCGTATTGCGCCAGCCCCACATAGGTCGACGACGGGAAGATCGTCGAGTTGGTGAAGGACAGCCGGATTGACCAGGCCATGGTGCCGATGAAGACGACCACCGCGACCAGCCAGGTCGGCAGCAGCGCAATGGTCGCAGAAAGATTTCGCTTGCGTTTCATGGGCATCGCGCATTCTTGAGGGATGGGAAACAGGTGCCGCGCCGTCCGCACGCTCTTGGTGGCGGACAGATGACGCCAGACTGCGCCCGGCGTCATCTGCTCAAATCCTATTCGAAGATGGCGAAAAAGCTCTGCGCGGCCGCGTCCGCATCGTACGAGCCGCCGTTCCAGTATTCGTCGACGAAATCGTCGAGAGAACCGACCTGCTGCGGCGTCAGAACGATCGCCTGGTCGGGAACGATGGCTCCGGCGCTCATCAGTTCGAGGCCTTTTTGGGCGCAGACGTCGAGTTTCGACCTGTCGACATCCGTGCGGGCCGGAACAGAGCCTTTCTTCAGCGAGAACTCGATCTGAACCGCCGGATCCATGACCACTTCGGCCAGAAGTTTCTGCGCCTTGTCGGTTTCGGCCTTGCCGGTTTTCGGGAAGTAGAAGGAGTCGGCGATATAGACCATGCCCGGTGATTGCGGGACGATCATGCAGCCGTAGTCCTTGCCAGGCTGCTTGCCGGCGACGGTGAACTCGCCCTTTGCCCAGTCGCCCATGAACTGCACGCCGGCCTTGGCGGTGATCAGCATGGCGGTGGCATCGTTCCAGTTTCGACCGGCAGCGCCGTCATCGACGTAGCCATGCAGTTTTCCAAGAAGCTGCAGGGTCTTCTTGACCCCCTCGACGGAGGCTTCGCTCTTGTCCTTGTGAGCATAGATCTTCTGGAAACCATCGATGCCCACCTGGGACAGAAGGATCATGTTGAAAACCTTGGACTGCTGCCAGGGCTGCCCACCCCAGGCGACGGGTTGGATGCCTGCGGCCTTCAGCTTGTCGAGATCCTCGAAGAAGGCATCCCACGTCTTCGGCTCTTCGCCAATACCCGCTTTTTGAAAGGCGTCCTTGGAATAGAAGACCCAGCTTTCGCCATGGGCGCCGGTCGGGGCGAGATAGACCTTGCTGTCATAGGAGATGAGGTCATGGATCGACTTCGGCAGCGTATCGGCCCATTTTCCGGCTGCCGCCACATCATCGATCGGATTGAACATCCCCTGTCTGACGAAGTCGGCGGCGGCAAGGCCGATGACACCCTGCTTGGCGCCTGGGGCATCGCCTGCCACGATCCGGTTCTGGAACGACGCGTCGGCAGCGCCGAACCCCGCAATCGAGGAATCCTTCCAGACCCCGCCGCGCTTTTCGAACTCGGTCTTGATGACGTTGAGTGCAGCCGCTTCTCCACCTGAGGTCCAGGAGGAGAGGATTTCGATCGTCGGTTTGTCTTCGGCCTGTGACTGGATCGAGAAGCCGGCGAAAGCCGCGCCGGCTAGAAGGAGTTTCATCATTGTCTTCATGGTTCCACCTCTTGGATTTGCCCTCTTGGCGGGGCGCTGGTCGTTTTGGAAATGATAGTCAGCGATAGATCGGCAGGAGCGATTGCCGCACGAGCGTCAACCCGTTGGCGATGTCGAAAACCGGGTCGGGCGCGGCATCGAGCTCGAGGATTGCCCAGCCCTGAAAGCTGCGGTCGCGCAGCAACCGGGCCCAGGCCGGCCAATCGACGCGTCCGAGACCGAAACCGCAAAAGTAGGGCCGATGGCGATCATGGATATGTTCGTCGATTGGCGTGTCGGCCGGCATGGGGCCGAGGGCATCCTTCCAATGGGCGATGATCACGCGCTCATGATGGCGATCAACGAGCTGGACGGGATCCGAGCCAGCGACGATGATATGAGCGGTATCCGGGCACATGTGTACGTAGGCTGGATCGGTGAGCATCATCATCAGATCGACGTCACGCGCTGCGGCGAAGATCGAATGCGCCTCGGTATGCAGCGCCAGCCGTACGCCGCGAGCGTAAAGAATAGCGCCAAGCCTGTTTAAAAAATCTGCAATCACCTTTGCGCGGTCGAAATCGAAGAACTGTACCGGCTGCGTTCCAAGCGTCTGGCGCAGCGGTGCGCCGATCACCATGATGTCGCTGCCGCAGGCTTTCAGAAAGTCGGCATATTTCTCGGCCTTGGCGATCAGTGCGTCCTGCGCCTCGCGCCTCGTAAAATCGCCAGCTGCTTCGAGCTCGGCGAAAAAGCCGCTGCAAAGCGTAAGGCCGCGCTTTGACAGCTCGCTGGCGAAGGCCTCGATGGAGCCGTAGGTTTTGATGGCGTCCTGCCAGTTGAAGGGAGAAAATGTCAGTTCTACGCCGGTAACACCCGAGGCCTGAACGCTGTCCAGGATCTTGTCCCAGAACGCGCGGGGCTGACTGCGGGCATGCGCCAGGATCGCATCATGGCTATCGAGGCCAAAGAAGCCGGGGTGAAAGAAAGTCACGAGATCGACGCCGAAGCGCAGCCTTCCATCAGTCGTCATGGTCAGTTTCAATCCTCCAGACATGGCTCATCCTTCGATGGAAACAAGGTTTCCTTCGAGAAATCATCATTCAATTTCAATGCATTGCAAAATGGCAAACGATTGCCATGTCTAGATAATAACCAAGCTGCTTTTTTACGCAAGTGGTTTTTGGCAAACGTTTGCTATAGACGGTGGCATGCCCTAGAGTTGCAAAAGAAGGCGTTGTGAAGGAACTGATATAGGTGAGGAAAAACAAGCATGTGCTCGGGGAGGCGCAGTCGGGCCCGCTGATGGCCGATGTGGCCAGGCTTGCAGGTGTTGCGATTTCGACGGTCAGCCGTGCCCTGGCAAATCCTGGTCGGGTCAACGAACGCACACGCGTCAAGATCGACGCGGCAGCCAAGCAGCTGGGCTATACGCCCAATGCCATGGCGCGGGGCCTGAGGGTCGGCAAGTCGGACATCATCATGATTGTCCTGCCGGGTTCGCTTTATTACGGCGCCTCGCAGGTCATCCCGCAGGTCTTGCAGGCCATCAACAAGTCGCTGATCCAAGCTGGCTACAACCTGATGATCGCCAACCTCGATCGCGACGAGGCTTCCGAACGCCATATCCTCGACCTTGCGTTTGGCGGCACGGTCCGCGGCGCGATCATTCTGTCGTCGAAGTTGCCCGAGGTGGATGGGCGGTCACTGGCAAATGCCGGCCTTCCGATCGTCTCCATGCTTTTGGACATGAGCGAGACTGGTCTGCCAAGTGTCGTGACGAACGACCGTGAGGCTATTCGGTGCGTGACCGGCGAACTTGTCCGCCTCGGCCATCGCCGCTTTCTCTATCTTGCCGGTCCTGAGGGAAACTATCACGACGTCGAGCGCTTCGCCGGTGTTGTCGAGGCGTTGCGCGATTGCGGGCTGCCGGAGAACGCGGTTGTTCGATCAGGCGGCAAGCTGGACTATCAGCAGGGCTTCGAGATCGGCCTGCAGGCGGCCGACGACTTTGCCGCACTCGCCAAAAGGCCAACCGCCGTGATTGCGACGAGTGACGACATGGCAATCTCCTTTATGAGCCGGGTGCAGCACATGGGGCTGAAGATCCCCAAGGATCTGTCCATCGTCTCCTTCGACGGTTCGCCCGTGTGCGCCTTCTGCTCACCACCGCTGTCGACGATCGAACAGCCGGTGGAGGAAATGGGCAAGACCGCTGTCCGCCTCCTGCTCGGCGCGATCGATAAAACCGAGCAGCAAGTGATGCGCAATGTCATCCCCAGCAGGCTGATCTTGCGTGAAAGCATGAGCGGCCCGCGTGATGGCCCGGTGGAGTGACAAGGCATTGCAGGCAGGGGCGGACGGTGCGGTCAAGACGCCACCAGCCACGCCTGCACGACAGCGCCGCCATGCGCGTCACTTCGAGAGCCACTTTGTTGACAGCTATCTGTTTCCAGGCAGGTTTAGCGCATAGCGCGTATGCCGCCGCTCGCCAACGCGCCGGAGCGCACCTTTTTCCACGAGATCGTGGAGGTCACGCGTGGCCGTCGCTCGCGAGGTTCGCGTGATCGAAATATAGTTCTCAGCGCTTGACCCACCCTTGAAACCCGCTGGTCCTTCGCGAAACATCTGGGCAATGGCCTTCTGCTGGCGTCCGTTGAGCTGGTCGCGAAAGCAATCATAAAAGCGCGCCTTGCCGATATGAAAGTCCAGGCGCCTCAGGGTCGTCTGTTGTGCCTCGAGAACGGTTTCGGCAAAGTAGACCAACCATCCGGTGATATCGAGCGTGCGTTGATGGCGTTCAAGCTGATCGTAGTAGGCCTTGCGGTCGCGCTGGATTGTGCAGGCCAGCGCAATCAGGCTCGGGCGGCCGATGTTCTGTGCCAGCGATTTTTCCGCAAGAGCCCGACCAATCCTGCCATTGCCATCTTCAAATGGATGGATGCTTTCGAAGTACAAATGACCCAAGGCTGCTCGTGTGAGAGCGGGCAGCGGGATTTCGCCGTTCGGCGCCGTTCTTTCGAACCATTCGATATAGGCTTCCATCTCTGCTGGCACTTGCCGCGATGGCGGCGCCTCATAATGGACGGTTGGATTGTCCATACGGGCCGGAGACGATCTGCATGGCATCGTCATGGGTGCGGTATCCGCCAATCATTTCAAGATGACGGCTTTGCGTCATGAGCATGCCGTGCCAGCGAAACAAAGTCTCATGATCGAGAGGGCTCATCCAAGACTCATACGCATCGACCATCATTTCCGCGATGCCGCGTTCCTGCGGCTTTGCCGGTCGGTTGTCCGCCTCGAGACCAAATTGCCGGCGCAAGGAAGATTGCACGCTCAATCGGTCGAGCATTTCGCCTTCGATCTCCGAGGTTTTTATTGCCTCATCGCTCAAAAGCTCGATACGCAACAGATCGCGCTCCTCGCCACTGACATGGCGGATCGCGCCGATCACTTCACCCGAGGTGAGAAGAAAACGGCCCTCGAGTGTCTTAAGCTGAGCCTCGTCATATATGAATTGCGGCCAGCCTTGCTGCTTCCAGTTCCATGTCATGAGTTATAGACCTCCCTTCTATACCTCAATTTCGGCGGAAATTTTGAGTGATAGAACCATGTCCTATTGCGCACCACGGAAAGATCTAGAACAGCGACCCAGCGGGTTGGAGGCTGACCGGGACGAACGGCGCTTCGTAGACGGCATGCTCCGACAACGGCTTCGTTGACCCGTCCAGTCTCGCCGTTGGCCATTTTAAGGTCGAGCGCGATTGCCGCTGGATTGCGAGCGGAGCCTGCGACAGACCGTTGAAGACTATGGCGAACTCCGGATATCTGCTAAAGAACCAAGACGGATTAAATTGCTGACATAATCCATGCTCGCGGATGGCTCTGAAGGTTGATCGATGATTGAGAAGATCGCAATTTTGGTTGTGACGGCGTTGCTCCTTGCAAGCTGCATGGTCGTGTCAGGCTCTTACTCGTCTGACGGTCTGGCACCGATCCCCGGCAGCATAACCTACAACGGCCAGCCGCGCACGAAGCTCACGAAGTCGCCGATCGGTGCTTCGTTCCCTCATACTTTCACGGATCAGACGGGACGCGAAGTCGAGGAGATCTATGTCATCCAGCCTGACCGATCCCTGCTTATCGCAGAACGTCATTACCGACCTTTCTTAGCCTGGAGCCGTCGCTAGAAGCCCGGCGATAATGGTAAAGGCTCGGCAATCTCGCCATTGGCCAAAAAAGCTCAATAGGCGCCCGGTCCGGTCGCTTCGTCCAGATGGTTCTATTCCGACTGCGTTGCAATCCGCCCTGAGACGTCATTCAAATAGATGCCGTAGAAAAGATGGGTCGGGGCACGCGCTGGAGGAACCTCGTTCGGCTTCAGCGATCCGATCTCCCACCAGTTCAGATGTTTTTCCAGCAAGGAGAAGGCGTGCAGGCGCTCCTCATGCCAGGTATCGTCGTCCGGCAGTTCCTGAAACCTGCCATTGACCACAACGCTTTTCCAACTTCCCTTTGACGGCCACTCCTCGACCTGAAGACAGACGTTCGGGTTCTGGCGCATCCATTCGACTTTCCGTCCTGGCATCGAGAAGCTATAGGCCACTCTTGCCTTGAACGCGAAGTAGGTGGGGACGAGGTACGGTTGCCCTTCGCTGCAGCAGGCCAGATGGCCATAGTGCGCGCCTTCAAGCATTTCGAGACATTCTGCCTTACTCATGTTTCTGAGTATCATTGCCATATTTGTCGCTCCCGATCCAAAAAACGGTCCTCAAAGTGAAAATCCCATCGGGCTTGTCTCCGCTCGAGCGCTACAAGAACACAGTTGCGAGCGGCTGCGATTGTCACGATGAGAACCAGAAATAGCGCGTTGTCGAAGCCGAACCAGCGCAGCCGTTTGAGGCAGCCCCGGCGCACAATCGGCTGCTTCTGGCGGCAAGACGCGCCTCAGCCTTGCCCGACCATGATCGGGCGCCGCTCGGTGGTCCGAAGCGCCGGCTGGATAGACCGCCCGGCCGGATGATCTCTGTTCCCGCCTCCACTTGCGGGCGCAATCTGGGCGGCACAATCGGTTCCGTGACGGCGACCATGCCGCATCAGGCGGGCCGCAATCAGAAATCGCGGCGGGGAGCAAACCAGCTGGCGGTGGCCCCCGACATCGCATAGACTTCACTGACCAATGACAACGGCATCAATAAACTCCACCGTAAAAATCCGTCCCGCGACCTCGGCGGATGCGGCCATACTCGGTCGTTTCGGTACACTCCTGGTCGCCCTTCACCACGAGCTCGACGCGGCCCGCTTTATCGCAACCACGACGAACACGCCGCAAGGCTACGCGCATTTTCTCGAACGCGAGTCGAACCGGGCCGATGCAGTCGTCCTTGTCGCGCAAGAAGACAACACGGTTCTAGGCTATGCCTACGCTGCCCTGGAGGGAGCCGACTACATGTCCCTGCGTGGCCCGGCAGGTGTTATCCACGACCTCTTCGTTGATCCGGCATGTCGGCGCAAGGGTGTTGGCAGAATGCTGCTCGACGCAGTCATTGCAGAAATGGACAGGCGGGGCGCCGAGCGGATCGTGCTTTCTACAGCATACGGAAACGAAGCCGCACGCCGCCTGTTTGCCGCCGTGGGCTTTCGCCCGACGATGGTCGAGATGACCCGAGGCTGATGCAACAGCGATACGCCTGAGAGATCACGGGCCGGGGTTTGTACGGAGGAACGAAGCGCCAGGCACCTCGGTACTGCCGGCGCTCGCGTCGCTGACTTTGATTGGTACACTACCGCCAGGCTGTCTCGTTCTTCTGTTCATAGTCGCTGAAGGCCTTCCTGAGACCGATCAGCACTTCGGCGGCAGTTTCAAACATCGCCTTCAACTGCGGCTCTTCGACCTTCTGGATATCTCCACGCAAATGATCGACCATTTCCTGAAGGCGCACCTGCATCTTTTGCGTATGGTGACGCGGGTCCTGCTGTGTTTCCATGACCATCGGACTTCTCCTCTGGGCTCGTGGCTCTTTTCGCCGTGATCTTGAGACTTCAGGTTAAACCTGCATTTGCGGTCTTGGTTCCCGACTTCTTGTCGTCTGCCCGCAGTCCACCTGTTTCATCAGGCCGACGGAGTGCAGCCAATATGATCTCCATGGAGGCGAGGATCTGGCCGCGTGCCTGCATGGTGCCGGCCAGAGCTGAGGGGATTGTGCCAGATACCGGATATATGCCTCGAAATCCCGATCCGAACGGCAGATGCTGCCGGCCCGGAACGGACGTGCAGGCAGAAGGCATGCTCAGGCAGCCCGCGGCGTCCAGTCCGACCGGGGTCAGTGGAGGCGTGCCGCGGGCTTGCTGCCAGTTTTACTATGGCGTTACACTGACGGTCAGTGGGCTGTCTGTGAGTGTGCGCCGCCGCGTTGCGAAATGCCGCTGAGGGCTCTGCCTGCTTCCATCGCCTCGCCCTTCATGGCGAGATCGCCAAGCGAGATGATGCCGACCAGCCGCTTGCTTCGGTTCAGCACCGGCAAGCGCCGCACTTGCAGATCGCCCATGTTGTGCAGGACGTCTTCGACATCTTCGTCATCGTAGCAGTATTTGACATCGGTGCTCATCACGTCGCGGACCTTTGCGTCCGGGCCTTTGCCCTCTGCCACGCCACGAATGGCGATGTCGCGGTCTGTGATGATGCCGACCAGCCGGTCATTCTCACCCACCGGGAGGACGCCGGCATCGAGACGTCCCATCATTGAGGCGACTTCCCGCAATGTGTGCTCCGGATCGGTGATCTGCACGTCTGTGGTCATGCAATTGCTGACTTTCATGATAACCTCCCTCGTGCTGCCCGCGCCTCCTCGCGCGGGATAAAAAGATTCAACGCGCGCCGGTCGGAAACGTTCCTGCCAAGAGCCCATGGACGGCCACCGGTTTCAGATTTCGCCCGGTCGTGGGTCGCCTTGCCAATGGAGCTCAGATCAGCTTGGCAGAATGTGCGGCACTATCTCTCGCTTGAGATTGGCAATCTTCGTCCATCCCGGGGGGCGTCCGATTAATGGCTGTCGACACCGGGCAGCCCGATTATGCGCAATCGCGAATTACACTGCGGTTTTAGCGCTCCGTTGCCCGAATTTGCCGCCTACGGAACGAGCTGAAAGTGGTGGTCCGAAGAAGCTACCATCGGGCAGGGGACTTTGCGCGATACAGGAAGCTCCGGCAGAGGCCGACAATGCGTGCAGGCCGTGATCGACAGCGCAAGCTTGGGTATTTTCCCACATCGGTGCGAAGGTTTAAGTCAGCCCGCCATTTTCAACGATAAAGTCAATGATGTCCTTGAGGCCCTTGCCGCGCGACAGATCCGTAAATGCGAACGGCCTCGTTCCTCGCATGTTGGCCGTATCGCACTGCATCACCTCCAGATCAACGTTCACATAGGGGGCCAGATCGCACTTGTTGATGATCAGGAAATCAGATTTCGTAATGCCTGGGCCGCCCTTGCGGGGAATTTCCTCGCCCTGACACACCGAGATGACGTAGAGGGTCAAATCGGCAAGGTCGGGCGAAAAGGTGGCCGCGAGATTGTCGCCCCCCGATTCGATGAAGACTATGTCGAGGTCGGGGAATCTCCGGTTCATCTCGGCGATGGCCTGCAGATTGATGGAGGCATCCTCACGGATCGCCGTGTGCGGACATCCCCCGGTCTCGACGCCCATGATGCGATCTTCCGACAGCGCCTGCTGGCGCGCCAATATGAGGGCATCTTCCTTCGTGTAGATGTCGTTTGTGATGACGGCGATGGAATAATCCTGACGCATCGACAGGCAGAGCTGCCCCGCCAGCATCGTCTTGCCGGAACCGACGGGGCCGCCAATTCCAACGCGAAGGGGACCGTTTCTCGAAGACATGCGCTTTGCCTTTCGTCGTTCGTGAACTGAACCCTTGGCTATGACACCGCGAAGGGGCGAAGATCTGGGGCGCGCTTGACGCGAAGCATCGCACTCATTGCGGATCGTCGTGTTGAGGCGATAAGATGCGTCGTGGTGATGCCCGTCGTCCTGGTGGTGGCGGGCGCAAGCGCAATTCTTGCCGGCGATCGCATGGCTGAGCCCGCCCGCCGCGTTAATCTCTTCACGGATGCTCTTGTCGAGCATGAGGACATCCGCCAGCTGCAGCACGACCGGATTGAGGAGGCCTCAGCGGGCGGCGGCGAAATTGGCTTTCCGTCCCTGTTTTCCGGCGGGCACAGCAAGGTGATTACACCCAACACCAGTTTTCCCTCGAACATCAGCGGGCTAGGGGCCTTGATCTGCGTGGAGACGCCTTGCTTCTTTTACTTGATTGTCAGGCGATGTTCTATCGTGGGAAGCGAGAATGACGAAGTTTGGGACAAAAGCACGAGGATCTGGACGGAAAGCCGATCACATCCTCACGGTCGGATGATAGCCTCTTCAAGGTAACCGCTTGCGAAATCGGTGACGAAAGATGAGCCGTCCGCAGTCTCCGCCCGACTTGCCGTCCAGCCGTGCCGCAACAGGGCACGCGCAGTCTGCGCCGCTGCCAAGCAGCTGGTTTGGAGAACTGGAATTGTGGTTCGCGTCGCGCGGCGAAAAGACCGCACTGATGCGGCAGCGCCATGTCGGTCCTCTTGTCGTCCAACGGCCTTTCCATCCCGAGGCAGACGGCACGTGCCACGTCTACCTGTTGCATCCACCGGGCGGCATCGCCGGCGGTGACAGGCTCGAGACGAAAATTCATCTTGGCCCCGGCACAAGCACTCTTCTGACGACCCCGGGCGCGACGAAGTTCTACCGCAGCACGCACGGCCGTGGTGAACAGTCCATGTCGATCAGCATCGGCGAGGGTGCGGTCTGCGAGCATCTGCCCCAAGAGACGATCCTGTTCGACGGGGCCGACGCCTCTATCGACATCAGGGTCTTCCTTGCCTCGGGAGCAACCTATGTGGGCTGGGATTTCCTGAGCCTGGGGCGGCCAGCGGCTGACGAGGCGTTCAAAAGCGGCCGGATCAGTCAGCGCATCGAGGTCGTTTGTGACGCCGGGCCGATCTGGTTCGAGCGCCTGCATCTGACCGGTGGCTCGCCGCTTTCCCAGGCGTCCTATGCGCTGGCCGACCAGCCGATCCTCGGCACCATGATCTATGTCGGGGACGCCGCGGAAGACTGTGCCGAACGGGTGCGTGGCGCGCTCAAGGAGCGTGCCGCAGACGTGTTTTCGGTCAGTCAGCTGAAGAGGGTGGTCGTATGCCGCTACCTCGGCCAGCGGGTGTCGGAGGCCAAGAGCCTGTTTGCCAGCGCGTGGGACGTTTTGCGGACAGCATGCCTGGGCAAGCCGGCGAACGCACCCCGGATCTGGGCAACGTAGGCATCGTCGAGCGAGGACCAGAAGCAATGGAACTTTCACCGCGCGAGAAGGACAAGCTGATCGTCTTCACAGCAGGATTGCTGGCCGAACGCCGCAGGGATCGAGGTATCAAGCTCAACTATCCGGAGGCGATTGCCTATATTTCCGCCGCCATCCTTGAGGGTGCGCGCGAAGGCAGGACGGTCGCCGAGCTGATGTCTTATGGGGCAACACTTCTGGCCCGAGACGACGTCATGGAAGGCATTCCCGAAATGATCCACGACATCCAGATCGAGGCGACTTTCCCGGACGGCACCAAGCTGGTCACCGTGCATGAACCGATCCGCTAGAACACAAAAATGCTCCAGTTTCGGCATGACCGCATGCTCCCTGCCACCTCGTCGCTGTGCGAGATCGCACCGCCGTCATTCGTTGGTTTTTCATGAAAGGTCCTCCCATGTCCGCCACCGCAAGGATCAAAGAAGCCGCATTGGCCGCTGCCCTTTTCACCGCCTCGGCGCTGCCCGCCTACGCCCATGTCGAAATGGGCGCCACCTCGTCCTTCGAAGCGGGATTTACGCACCCACTCTTGGGGCTTGATCATGTGACGGCAATGATCGCCGTCGGCCTGTGGGCGGCGTTGAAGGGCGGCAAGGCGATCTGGGTGTGGCCTGCGACCTTTGTCGGCGTCATGCTGGCCGGTGGCGCTCTCGGCATGCTGCACGTGCCGGTTCCGCTGGTCGAACCCGGTATCCTGGCCTCGGTCGTGGCACTCGGCATCCTGGTGGCGCTTGCGGTCAACCTTCCGGTGCCTGCCGGCGTTGCTGTCATCGGCCTGTTTGCGCTCCTGCACGGCCATGCCCATGGAAGCGAGGTGCCGGAGAATGCGGCCGGGCTCGAATATATGGCCGGTTTCGCGCTTGCCACCCTCCTGCTCCATGGCATCGGCATCGCCGCCGGGTGCGGCGTCGGGCTGAAGCTGCGCAACGTCGCACAGGCGGCAGGAGCCGCCTGTGCGGCAATCGGCGTCGGCCTCGCCTTCGGCGTCATCTGAGGAGACATGACGATGATCCCGGGTGAATTCTTCATTGAGGACGGCACGGTGAGCCTCAACGCGGGCAGAAAGGTCTGCACGATCGACGTGGCGAATTCCGGCGACCGGCCGATCCAGGTGGGTTCCCACTACCATTTCTATGAAACGAATACGGCGCTTCGGTTCGATCGCGAGAAGGCGAGGGGATGCCGGCTTAATATTCCGGCGGGAACCGCGGTCCGTTTCGAGCCCGGGCAGGTGCGCCCGGTCGAGCTGGTTGCGCTTGCAGGCTGGCGCAAGGTTTACGGCTTCAACGCCATGATCATGGGCAGATTGGGAAACTGAGATGGGCACGATCACGCGAGAGAACTATGCCTCCCTGTACGGCCCGACCAAGGGCGACAGGATCAGGCTCGCCGACACGGAACTCGTCATCGAAGTCGAGACCGACCACACCATTTACGGCGAGGAAGTGACCTTCGGCGGCGGCAAGGTCATCCGCGACGGCATGGGCCAAGGCCAGGCGCTCGCAGACGAGGTCGCCGACCTCGTCATCACCAACGTCGTGATCCTCGACCACTGGGGCATCGTCAAGGCCGATGTCGGGATCAAGGCAGGCCGCATTTCGGGCATCGGAAAGGCCGGCAATCCCGATATTCAGCCGGGTGTCACCATCGTCGTCGGCCCGGGTACTGACGTCATCGCGGGCGAAGGCAAGATTTTGACCGCAGGCGCGGTTGACACCCACATTCATTTTATCGCGCCGCAGCAGGCAGACGAAGCGCTCGCAAGCGGTACGACGACGCTGGTGGGTGGTGGCACGGGTCCTTCGGTCGGAACGCTGGCGACCACTGTGACGCCCGGACCTTGGAACATTCACCGGATGCTCGAAGCCATCGAGGACCTTCCGATCAACGTCGGACTTCTCGGCAAGGGAAATGCAAGCTTGCCAGAACCGCTGCGCGAACAGATCCGCGCCGGCGCCATAGGTTTGAAGCTGCACGAGGATTGGGGAACGACCCCTGCGGCCATCGACACCTGCCTGACGGTTGCCGACGAAGAGGACATCCAGGTCGCCATTCACACCGACACGCTGAACGAAAGCGGCTTCGTCAAGGATTCCTTTGCCGCAATGAAAGGGCGTGCGATCCACTCCTTCCACACGGAGGGTGCCGGCGGCGGCCATGCTCCCGACATCATCACGGCGGTTGGGGAGGAAAACATCCTCCCCTCATCCACGAACCCAACGCGGCCCTACACCATCAACACGATCGACGAGCACCTCGACATGTTGATGGTCTGTCACCACTTGAGCCCGCAGATACCCGAAGATGTGGCCTTTGCCGAATCGCGTATCCGCAAGGAGACGATCGCGGCCGAAGACATCCTGCACGATATCGGTGCGCTTTCGATGATGTCGTCGGATTCGCAGGCCATGGGCCGCATCGGCGAGACCACTGTACGTTGCTGGCAGACGGCCCACAAGATGAAGGAACAGCGCGGGCCGCTTCCTGAGGATAGCCCGCGCAATGACAATTTCCGCGCCAAGCGATACGTCGCCAAATACACGATCAACCCGGCGATCACCCATGGCTTTGCCCACGAGCTTGGCTCGGTCGAGGTCGGCAAGCGGGCCGACCTGGTGTTGTGGAAGCCGGCCAGTTTCGGCGTAAAACCGTCGCTGGTGCTTCTGGGCGGCATGATCGCCACAGCGCCAATGGGCGATCCGAACGCTTCGATTTCCACGCCACAGCCAGTGCATTTCCGCCCGATGTACGGCGTCCTTGGACGCGCGCGCTTTTCGACCGGCGTCACCTTCGTATCGAAAGCAGCGCTCGATGCCGGCATCGGCGACAAACTGAAGCTGAACAAGGCCCTGGTTGCGGTGAAGGGCACGCGGTCTATCCGCAAGAAGGACATGATCCACAATGCGCTGACGCCAAACATCGAAGTGGATCCGCAGAATTACCAGGTGCGTGTGGACGGCCAGATCATCACCTGTGAGCCGGCGACCGTCCTGCCGATGGCGCAGCGTTACTACCTGTTCTGAGAAGCTGCGACCGGGAGGCCACGAAATTTTAATCCAGACGGCGGGACTTTGGCAGCGCGGGGAGAATGTGGTGAACCAGAATTACTTCCAGGACCACCGGGCATTCGGATTTGTCGACTGGTCGCTGCGAGGCATCGGCCAGGTCGTGTTTCAAAACAATCCCGTGAGTGGATTGGTCATCCTGGCGGCTCTGTTTTACAATTCATGGATCTACGGGCTGATCTGCGTCCTCGGCGTTGTCGCAAGCACTGCCACCGCGATCGTGCTCAGGGCCGACAGCGGGTTGATCCGCGATGGCCTGTACGGCTTTAACGGCGCGCTTGTCGGCCTTGCACTCCTCGCCTTCACCAGCGAGAACTTCCGCACCGGCGCGGTGCCTTCGCTTTATCTCACCGTCTACATCGTCTTTGCTGCAGCCATGACGGCGATAGTTTTTGCCGCGCTGGCTAACCTCTTGGGCCCGTACAGGGTGGCGGCGCTCACCATGCCGTTCGTGCTTGTCGGTTGGCTCTTCCTTTTCGCGGTGCTGAAGTTCGACAATATCGACGCCGGTCCGCTTGCCAAGCCGGTCTCTCCGGACCAATACGCAGATGGTGTCGCCTATGTGCTTCCGACCTGGTACATGGGTATCGGCAACGCGATCGGGCAGATCTTCTTCCAGGACAACTGGATCAGTGGCTATCTCATCATCATTGCCATTGCCATTCATTCGCGTATCGCCGCGGCCATGGCCTTGATCGGTGCGGCGCTGGCAGCACTCGTGGCAGCCCTATTCGGCGGGCCGGAGGGCGCAATTCGGGACGGCTTGTTCGGGTACAATGCAGCGCTGACTGCCTTGGCGCTCGGCGGCTTTTTTCTTGTCCTGACCTGGCAGAGCTTTGCCTACGCGCTCTTCGGCGTGGTCGTGACGACCTGGCTTTGGGCCTCGGTTGCAATCTTCCTCGAACCGATCGGCATGCCGGTCCTGACCTCGACCTTCGTCATCGTCACCTGGCTGATGCTGATAGGCGCAGATGCGTTCAAGGCGCTGGCGCCGGTCGCGCCGGCCGAAGCGACGACCCCGGAAGACAATCGGCGACGCTACCTGGAAGCGGACCGTAGCTCGTACCGTTCAGACCGAAAAATAGCGTAGCCTTCAATTGGTAAGGAAGAGGGGATTTGGACAGCATGACCATTGACTGCTCTGCAAGCGACGCATCGAAAATTCATCGCCTTGCGACAGATGCTTCGCGGCAAACGGCGCAGCCCGTCCGGCAGGGCGGCGCCGCGGACGCCGACGATACGATCCCGCTTCATCTGCTGCGGCTTGTCAGTGCGAGCCTGCCTGTCGGCGCGTTCTCCTATTCGCGCGGCCTTGAATGGGCGGTTCACGCCGAATGGGTAAAGGATCATGCGTCGGCACGCGACTGGATCCTTGGCTCCCTCGAGAACAACTTTGCGGCGGTGGATGGCGCATTGTTCTGGCGGATGATCCAGGCGCTCCATGCAGAAGACCGTTCGCGCTTTGCCTATGCAAACGCCTGGCTTGCGGCTTGTCGTGAAAGCAGCGAGATGCAGGCCGAAGACCGACGCATGGGCGAAGCCTTGATCTTTCTCCTCAAAGCACTCGACGTTCCGGCGGCGCAGGCCTATGCGGGCTTCGAGCTGACATATCCGGCAAGCTTCGCGATTGCTGCCCATCACTGGCAGGTGGCGCCATTTGTTGCCCTGAAGGGGCTGATGTGGGCGGTTGTGGAGGCGCAGGTCGCGGCCGCCATCCGCGTGGTCCCGCTCGGTCACGTCGCTGGCCAACGCATATTGATCGATGCTGTTGCCGTCGTCGAACGAAGTGCGGCCTCGGCCATCACGCTCGACGATAGCGAGATCGGCAATCTGTCCGTTGCGCAGGCCATGGCGAGCGCATGGCATGAAACACAATATAGTCGCCTGTTTCGATCCTGAAGGCTGGCGCTGCGGGCTGCACTGGCGCAATCGATCGGACCGCAGGCGATTGAGGTGGATTGCCGGTGACTGTGGAAGGCGAAGCCGAATACTCAGTTTGGATGGAAGGCTGAAGCATGGGATTGTTTGGGATATTGCTCGCGCTCGCCCTTTTGATATGGCTGGCCTATCGTGGGTGGAGCGTGTTGATCGTGGCCCCGGTGGCTGCACTGGTGGCGGCCGCAATCTCCGGCGAACCACTCCTTGCCAGCTGGACGCAGACGTTCATGGGAGGCGCTACGCGCTTCGTCGCACAATGGTTTCCCATGTTCCTGCTCGGTGGCCTGTTCGGCAAGCTGATGGACGACAGCGGTTCGATCATATCGATCGCGCGGTTCTTCACCGAGCGGCTCGGAACGAAGCGCACAATGCTCTCGGTCGTACTGGCCTCGGCCCTGGTCACCTATGGCGGCGTCAGCGTCTTCGTCGCCTTCTTCGTGCTGGTGCCCATGGCGGACGAGATGTTCCGGGCGGCCAACATCCCGCGCCGGCTGATGCCGGCCACCATCGGTCTCGGCGCATTTACCTTCACCATGTCGGTGATGCCGGGAACGCCTTCGGTCAACAACGCCATTCCGATGCCGTATTTCGGCACGACGACCTTCGCCGCACCTGGTTTGGGTATCATCGCGTCGATCATAATCTTCGCTTTGGGCATGTGGTGGCTTTCTCGAGCCGAAGCCGCAGCACGCAAGGCCGGCGAGGGTTACGTCGGCGAAAAAACCGCCTTTGCCCTCGACGACAGGACCCGCGAGCAGGCGGCAATGGCCGGCGATTTCGACCCGGCGGAAATCGATCATGGCAAGCGCAGTGCCAGCTTGCCGCCTTTCTTCGTTGCTTTTTTGCCGCTCGTAGTGGTCATCCTCGTGAATTTCCTGATGGCGCTGGTCGTCCTTCCGCGCCTGGACTTTGGTTTCCTCGCCGAGGAGGCATGGGGCCGGACCACGATCGGAGCAGTGGCCGGCATATGGTCCGTCGTCCTTGCGCTTGCTGCAGCTATTCTGACCGTCATTGTCGCCAATTTCCGACGACTGCCGGCCCTGCGCGAAACCCTTGATGCCGGCGCCAATTCGTCTGCCGTGCCGATCCTGATGATCGCCAGTCTCGTGGGCTTCGGGGCCGTCATTGGCGCACTGCCCGCATTTGCAGCGGTTCGCGACGCCGTGCTGGAAGTCCCCGGAGGGCCACTGGTTTCGATCATCGTTGCCATGAATGTGCTTGCAGGGCTCACCGGCACGGCTTCGGGCGGAATGGCGATCGCGCTTAATGCGCTCGGCGACAACTTCATGACCCTTGCGAGCGAGCACGGGATCAATCCGGAGCTGATGCACCGCCTGACAACGATCAGCGCGGGAACTCTGGACGCCCTCCCTCACAACGGCACCGTGCTGCTTCTGCTGCAGATCAGCAAGCTCACGCATCGCGAAAGCTATGGTGACATGGTGATGACTGTCATCGTCAATGTCATCATCGCGCTCGTCGTGGTCACGGTGCTGGGTTCGATGTTCGGCTCATTTTGACGGGCGTACATTTGGCGCGCCTCGTTTCGGTCAAGATAAGAGCGAGCTGGCAGCATGCTCACCGCACCCGATGATTGCGCATGAAGCGCACCGGCGGTTCCCGCATCATCAGTCGACGGTATCGGGATGTGTCGATGCCTTCAGGTCGGCGAGGCCCCGGTTCGCATCCTTGCTGCCGGTCGCAGCCGCAGCTGTGAATATCCGCTCCGCATCGCCGTACATCTTCATATTCAGGTAGGCATATCCTCGAAGAACCAAGAGATCGATCGGCTCCTGGCGGAGCTGCGCCCGCTGATCGAGATATATCAACGCCTCGCGATAACGTTTCGCATCGAAGGCCGCGAGTGCCCGGTCGGCCAGGATCGCGACCTGCAGTTCTGCGGCCCGCTGTTGTGTCTGCGGCGCCTTTGTGGCGGCGACTGCGGCATTGTTGGACAGACCAGCCCTGAGGTAGGCGAGGCTCTGGCCATAGGCCGCATCTTCGCGCGTCTTGCGGTTTGGAGCCGCCAGCGCTGCCTCGAAGGCCTTCGCGGCTTCCATTGGCCGATTGATGTCCATCAGGCACCAGCCGCGCGACAATGCCGTTTCCGGATCAAGCAATTCGGCATTGACCGTGGTGGTGCAGCCGCGCAGCTGCCGCGCGCCGCGGCGAACGGTTACAGTTTGCATCACAGGCTGGCGCAAGGCCTCGACGCGCGCCGGTGGGCTTTCTCTCTCAGGCGGTTCCGTCGGTGCACGCACGACCGTGGGGGGTGCCGCCTCTGGCGCCAACGTCTGCCCCGCAGCCGGCAGGGGAGGCATCGTGGTCGTCCTGCTGGTGGTCTCCCCTAGTTGCGCGATGCGCTCAGACCGGCCTGCCCACAGGCGCTGGATCTCGGCCACGCCCGCCCGATCGCGCAATTGCTGACGCGTGATCGCCAGCCCGTAAGCGGACGGCTCGTCATCCGGCTTCCAGCGTAACGCGGTTTCGAACCAGCGTGCTGCCGTCTGCGGTTGGTTGAGAGTGCGGGCAAACCAGCCGAATTGCTGTGCCGTCGGCACATATTTCCGCGCAATGACCTCCGTGGCAACACGCGAAAGCACCTCTTCGCTGAGGTTGGCAGGTGGCTGCAGGGCCATCAGGTTTGCGGTCGCGGCAAGATAGGTCGCGGTCGCATCCTTGGAGGCGCCGCGCCACTTGTAGATCACATCCTCCGCCTCCTGAGGCTTCTTGCCGGCGATGAGCGCCAGCGCCAGTCCCTGTGAGGCAAGGGCCGTGTCTTCCTTCTCGCGCGCCGCCCGGAACCATTTTTCGGCATCCGCGTAGTTTTCCCGGCGAAGCTGATACCAGCCAAGCAGCAGGCTGTCGGAGGCAAGCCCCTCGGTTTCAGCAAGCCGTTGGACAATTGAAAGGTAAGTGGGCGCAACAGCAAGATTGGGGTCGTCGTTGCCAGCGGCGACGAAGCGGCGGGCAAGGTCATTGCGGATGCTGTCAAATTCGCGACCGCCATTGCCATCGGCACGCTCGAGGCCAAGGAGATCCTGCATGGTTGCGTAGGACAGCAGTGCGGATGCCTTCTGAATGGTCGCCAACCGCTCCTGTGGATTTGTGCAATTCTTCAGGATGTAGACATAGGCATCCTGGGCGCGAGGCGCGCGGTCTGTCTTTGCGAAGGCTTCGGCGACCCGCCACAGCACGTCGATGTCGCTGCATGTCAGAAGGCTCGGCGTGTTGGCGCCGATCTGGATGACTGTTGCGTACTGCTTCAGGTCGGACGCATTGACGAGGCGCGCTCGGGCCTCGGCAACGTCCAGCCGGTCAAGCAGATCGGGCGGCGGCTGCCATTGCGCCTCGGACGCCTGCCGATCAGCAATCGCCTTTCGCAGTTCCGCATAGCGTCCCTCCGAATACAGCTGCCACATTTGCTCAAGCTGCTTGTCGCCGCCCTGCGGGATGGCAAGAGGATCAGCCGGTGGCACCCAGTTCGGGTAGAGTGCCCGAAGACGCGCGATCTCGGCCTGCAGTCGTGCCGTGTCGCCGCGGCTCGCGAAATAGCGCAACGCACTCTCGTCGACCTTTGGCTGGGCGGGACTTGCTGGTTGAACGTTCGGCTGCTGTTGGCCGGCTTGAGCAACCGTGACCTGGTTTTCGGCTTCCTCGCCGTCCTGAGGCAGCGGCGCAACCAAGGTTGCGGCCTGCAACCGATCCGCGATCGCCTGTACATCGACGTGCGGCTTTGGACTGTCTTCCGGCCCCGTGACACGACCCATGAGCATGAATTGAGGCGCGGGCTCGCTTACCCAATGGAAACCGAGCATATCGCGAAGTGCTGGACGATCCTTCAGAGCGGTCACCAGACCGGCGACCGCCACCGCGACAACA
The DNA here is from genome assembly GCF_002211315.1 of Rhizobium sp. R693. NCBI lineage: Bacteria > Pseudomonadati > Pseudomonadota > Alphaproteobacteria > Hyphomicrobiales > Rhizobiaceae > Rhizobium > Rhizobium sp. R693. Next base: position 75,029 of record NZ_LOKY01000008.1, read on the forward strand.
ATTGCAACGGATGAGGATCTTACAGACACTCTGGATGCTTCTCCCCGACAAATGCCAACCCAAGAAGATGAAGGGTCGATGGATAGTAGAGCGATGGTTCAAACTGCCGCGACGACTCGGGCAGCTTCGTTCCGTCCGCCACACAGGCCACGACATCGTTAATAATTCGATAACCCGGGTCCGGCAGCAGTGCTTTCGGCTTGCCGGACGAAAGGTCAATCGTCGCCGGGGTGCCGTCCTGCGTCGTCATTCCCTTGCGTAATCTTGCCAGCAATTGCCTGTCCGAAATGCCCGCGCGAACGAGATAAAGCGGGATGCGCAGGCTGTTGTATCCGAAATCCGCATCGAACCCTTCCGCCGGTTCCGGCATGCGATTGAGGCTGACCCAGTCGCCTGGCAGCCTGCGTGGTCCGAACTGCATCACCCGCAACAAAGACAGGCCGTCGTCCGACAGCTTTTGCCAGGCGTTGGATGGTGCGAGCAGCGCCATGATCGGGAACGCTTCGTAGACCCAGTAGGACGGATTGATGACCGGGCCGTCCTTGCGGTCAGTGGAATCAAAACCGCTGACACCAGGCAACAGCAATGTTCGTCCGCCTGAGCTGACCACGACGTGCGAAAGAAGCGCCTGCGCCATCTTCGCGGCTGCCTCGATGTAGTCGCTCTTGCTCCAGGCAGATCCGGCCAGCGCCAATGCGTAGGCGATCAGGAGATCGCCATCGGAGGCGTTGTTGGTATCGGTAACATGCGGCTTGACAGCGGGGTCCCATTTCCAGGCTGCCAGGCCATCGTCGCGCAATAACAGCTCGGTGCGCGTGAAGTACCAGATCTGCTCGAAGTCGGCGGGGCTGTTGGCCAGGTAGGCAAGCAACAGACCATATCCCTGGCCCTCGCTGTGGCTGATATTGCCATTGGCGTCATCGACGATGCGGCCGCTCGCATCCAGGAACTTCGCCTTATAGGCGCTCCAAGCCTGCGGGCTGATCCCCGGACCTTGCGCCTGCGCAGACTGGAGGCAGAAAGCAACCGCAAAGCTTGCCGCGCAGATCAGTTTCAGCAGCCTCGTCATTCGCGCCTACCCAATCTGGAAAGCATGCTTGCCGTGGTCACGCCGATCAGAAGCGACAGGACGACGAGAAGGAAGGCGTAGGACAAAATGTTCGTCGACAGCCAGTTTGCAGCAATCAGCCGGTAGTTCGAGAGGGACCAGGGCTGAGAGCTTACAAAATCAAAGCGACCGACGGGGATGCTTTCGATCTTTCCGGTCTTGCTGGAGTAGGTGGTGATATGGCCAGCGATTTGTGGCCAGTTGACCTGGGTGGTGACGGCCTCGGCACCTTCGCGCAGGTCGCTGGCCGAGGGCGCTGTAACGACGGTCCAGGACGACCCCCCTGCCAGGCTTTTGCCCTGAGCGATCAAGAAGCTGTCGGCATTGCCGGGCGTAAAAACGTCTTGCGACCCGGGCACGAACTGCAGGGAGCTCAGAGAAATGTCGAAGTTGCGGCGAAGCCACTCCTGGAAGGATGTGATCTGTCCGCGCCACACACCGCCGCTCACCTTCGAGCGCCAATCGTCAAAGGTCACGGAGGGTTCAGCCTGGTTGGATTGAGCGGCGACCTGAGGCCGCCAGGAGGCCTGGCTCGTCGTCGCAATATTCAGCTGCGACAGCACCGCTGGCGGCATTTGCGAGATCGATCCTATGAAAATCGCATCGCGCTCGCCGATGGCACCGGGTGTTGCAGCCGGCTCGACGTCGATCGGGCGGCCGGCAACGATCGCCATTTGTCCAAGCAGCGTGGCGGTCGCCGACAGCGTGTCGCTATCAATCCGATCGATAAAAAGTGGTACTGGCTGTGTGGCGCGATTATACGGATAACCGGTGCCCGACAGTCCAGCGAGGTTTGGCCGCTGTCCGATCCGGGCAAAATCGGGAATGTGAACTTCGCTGGTATCGAAGAGTGCAAAACGCGGTGCGGCGCCGGCGGTCGTGCCGGGGACGCAGACTTCGTCCTCCTTCGTCATCAAAATGGCCTCGAGCGACAGCGTGTTCAGGCCCGGCTTGAAATGCCGCATGGTCACCCGAATAGGCAGGTGCCGGAAGATGCCACCACCTGTCGACGAAATCGGGACCGTCGAAGCGATGTTGCCGTTGACATAGATGTCGATGTGGCTGCCGGGCAGGACGCTTTGCGTGAAGGCCGCGTCCAGTAGCACGGTGGCCTCGCCATAGGCATTCGCGTAGAAATCGGACGGAACCGCGATATTGAAACTGGTGCGGAAGCGCCGTCCTGAAAACTCCGTCGTCTTCACGCCCAGTTGCGCAAATGTCAGGTTTGTCTCAGACAGAACGAGCGGCGCATCCGGGGCGCTCCAACGCTGGGTTACCAGTGTATCGCGAATGGCTGTCGCGGGACGATCCGTTGGCGAAACGATGGTATCGATCGCGGAGGCGATTGCAGGCCAGGACGGGCCACTGATCAAAAGAACGGGTGCCCCCGATTTCGGGTCTGTCACGAAGGAGGCGAAGGGCGCCGCTTGTGCGGCCGGCGGCAGGGCAATGACGGACTGAAGTTCGGCCGGCGTCCCAACCACGACGGTCATGCGACCGGCACCGGTTGGCGGCAAGGTGTCGGTGATGAATGAAAAACTTTCGTTCGGCATGCCGCTCAAAACCGCAAGGCCCTGGGCAAGCCGCAAAAGAGGCTTCGTGGTGCCTGGCTGCTCAAGGGCCGGTACGACGAAATTGATCTGCGTCCTGCCGGTTTCGTCCACGCCGATCGCGCGGATCGCGTCTGTACTGGAGAACCGCGCCGCCTCTTGCCCGCCAAAGGTCAGGTAGGTTTTTGCCGGGTCGATGTCGGTCCACAGCTCATAGGTCGATTGAATGGTGCAGTCGGTTCGGTGGCGTTGCGTGGCTTCGAATGTCAGAAGATTTGCGCCAGGCTGCAACAGGCCCGGAGGCACGTCGAATGTGACGTTCGATGGCGCATCCGATGAGGCAATCGACTGTTGACCGACGATCCGATTGTTCAAAAGAACCGTCAGCTGTGATGCCTCCGGAGCAACGACCACTGCATTTTGGTAGGAGAAGTTGAATTTCGCCGGCGCGCCAGCTTGCTCCGGCGTGAGATAAATCGACCATGACCTGCGATCATATTCGCCATCCAGACCGAACTTGGCGAAGGGAAGAACATATCTCTGGAATCCGCCGGCCGCCATCTGCCGAAGCGATGGCCTGGCGGGTGGTACTGCCACCGGCAACGGATTTGCCGGTGCCGGCGCCTTCTTGCGCACAGGTTCTGTTTGCGCTGGCGCCAAAGGCACTTCGGCCGGCGCTGACGGCGAGGCCGGTGCCATGGAAAAGGGAGGGGGTGGCGTTGGCGCCTTGTCGGCCGGTGGAGGCGACGCCGCTGTCGGCACGGAGGTTTGCGGGATTGTTGCCGGGGCGGGCGTTGCCGGCAATATCAGTCTCGGCACCATGGGCGCGCTACCCTGCTCACGCTCGCCCGACATGTCGAAAGGCGCTGTTTGCGCATAGGCGACCGCGCAAGCAGCGAGCAGAAACGCCGAGATCGATATGATCGTCTTCATCAGTTGCCTGCCTTCACGACCTGGTGCTGGCGCTCGCGTTCGGGTCGCATGCTGCGGAAAAGATACACGAGCCCGCGGCTTGTCTGATAGAGCGCGAGGCCAAGGAACCAGATCGTGCCGCGAACAAGACCGGGATTGTGACGGCGCGCTTGCTGGAATTGCGTCCACTGATCGGAGTTTGCAAACATCAGGTCGGCAATCAGGCGATGGTCGAGGGCATTCTTCGGCACATATTGGCAGCCGACGGCAAGTATCTCACCGGAAGGCTGGACGTTGCGGACGATCAGCGGCAGCGTTTCGATGCTTGCGCCGCTGTGAGGCTGGAAGCGTATCTCTGCATCGGTGCCGATCACCATCGCATCCAAATGCTTGTTGAACACATGCAGCCTTGCGCCGTGGACCGACACATCCTCGATGGAGGCGGTGTACCACTTGCCATTAACGCCGAATTCGCAGCGGCGGTTTACACGGACACGGCGGGACGCGGCCCGCTCGCCACGTTCGGATACGACACCGAGGGCGCAGCCGGCCATGATCAGGTTGACGACGTTCCAGCCGCCGACGACCAAGGTCACATCGGCCTTATAGGGCTCTGCGTAGATGCGATAAATGGTCACCGCCAGAGCAATGAGCTGGACTGCAAAGATGACGAAGAATGGCCGGCTGATCTCCGAAAGGCGGCTGAGCGTGATCGACTCGTCCTTTGCTGTCACCTTGAATGTTGGCTTGCGTGGATTGAGCATGACCGAAACCACTGCAGGCAGCAGGTGAACTGTCTGAACATATTCGTAAAGTTCCGAAATCCACGGCCAGCGGAACGATCCGTAGAGATAGTTCTGCATCATCAGGTTCACGAGCATATAGGCCAGCGTATAGGCAAGAAATTCGCCACCCGATGCGGTGAAGATTTCAAGATCGAAGAAGAGATAGAAAAGCGGCGCAAACAGGAAGATGGTGCGCGGGAAGGGGAAGAGCCAGAAGAGTGTCGACGACATGTAGCAAAGGCGTTGCGGCAGCGTCAGGCCACGCTTAAGCAAGGGGAAGCGGAAGCGCAATATCTGCATCATTCCCTGCGCCCAGCGGCTGCGCTGGCCGATGAAGCTCGCAAAGGTCGCCGGCTGCAGCCCGGCGATCAGCGGCTTGTCGACGTAGATACTGTTCCATCCGTCACCGTGAAGGGCAAGGGCGGTTTCGCAGTCCTCGGTGATGCTGATGCCGCTGAAGCCGCCCTGGGATTCCAGCGCCCTGCGGCTGAGGACAGCGGCTGAACCGCAAAAGAAGGCTGCGTTCCATTTGTCAAGACCGCGCTGGATGATGCCGTAAAACATCTCGTTTTCGCTCGGCATCCTCTCGAAGGTCTTGAGATTGCGTTCCAGCGGATCCGGGTTGATGAAGAAATGCGGTGTCTGAACAAGGAACAGCTTTGGATCGTCGTCGAAGTAGCCGACGGTTTCGAGCAGGAAGTCGCGCGCAGGCGCATGGTCGGCGTCGAATACGGCAATCAGCTCGCCGCTCGAATATTTCATGCCGTTGTTGAGATTACCGGCTTTGGCGTGCTCGTTGCGGTCGCGCGTGAGGTAGCGCACATCAAGGTCCTCGCAAAGCTTCTTCAATTCGTCGTGGCGTGCGACTGCCGCCTGGGCTTCGAGAAGCTTGTTGGAATTGCGCTTCTGCAAGGTGCCGCCATCGTCAAGCAGCCAGACATGCAGCCTCTCGGCCGGATAATCCATGGCCTTTGCTGCAGCCAGCGTGTTGGCGAGGAGGTGCGCGTCCTCATTGTAGGAGGGAACGAACACGTCGACGTGGGGGAAGCGCTCTTCCCTGCTTGCGCGCGAAGGGCGCGGAGGCAAGGGTGTGGCGACGATGAACAGGCTGAGTGCCAGCATTGCGACACTGTACATTTCCGCGAGATAGAGAAGCAGGCCGGGGATGAAATTCTCCGGTTGATTGATTGGCGGCAGCGTGTTCGTCGTGCGCCAGTAGACGTAGCGAAGGACGATGGACGTGCCGAAGGCAAGCGCTATCAGCCGCCAGGTGCCTTCCGCCTTCAGCCCTTTGATGATCGCCATGATGGCGACGACGACGATGCTCGCAATCAGCTGCGTCTGCAGGTTCACTGGCAGCGTGATCAGAACGATCACGCACAGAGAAACGATGGCCCAGGTTATGGTGCTTCGGGCTTTATGCATCAATATCCCTTTGACAAGTCAGGCTGGGTGCTTGGGAACACGTCAGCCTCTTTTCGTCTATCTCCGGCACGCGGCCGTCATGGCCGAATCCCCTATACACTCTGGCAATGGCACCGTTGGGCCACTCGCGGTCGCGGTTCCCGCTCGTGTCTGTCCGTTTAACGGCACTGCTGACATGTCTGGCTGCGTCAGGCCGTTGGCGCCGTCCGGCAGTGGTACGCGAGGACCTGTCGGCGGCGGCAATTGCACGGGCGCCTCCTCGGCCTTCGGCTGAAGGCTGCGTGGACGAACGACACGAGATTGGATTTCCGGCCGGGCAGGTTCGTAGCCGAAGGCCATCGGCGTGCTTCTGTAACCATTTTCATCCGGATAAATGGGATTTCCAGGTCGTCCAAGCGTTGGATCCGTGCCCAGCGCGGATCCAAACGGATTCCAGATTTCTCCGTCGAGCGTCCCAACGAGCGTGTAGCCGTACATGATTGCAAGCAGCTGTCTTTCGGTTGCCCGTTCATCACAAAGGCGCAACCGCACCTGGATCATACCGAAGTTGCGCGCCTGTGTATGTGCCGATCGGCTCGAGCGGATCTGTTGCCAACCATAAATACAGGTATCGCCCGAACCGCTCTGGCCCGCGGCATAGCTGAAGGGTCCATAGCTGTTTTGCAGATAGGTGGTGGAGCGCGTCATCTGTACGCCGGGAACCGCACCAAACGCCTCGCGGATTATCCCGTTCTCGCTGATCATGCTGTATGGCGCGCTGCCGGTGCCGGGATTGGCGCCCGATGCCCCAAGGAACTGCACCTTGAGAAAATTCTGCCCGGGTACCGAAGACGACGTGTAGAGCGAGATCATTTGCTCGGTGCCGTTGCCGCGCTTGTGTTCGACGACGCTGACGATCGAGGGGCCACCTGGCGGAGGCAGGGCAAGCGCTGTCTCAGCCGGAACGGTTTGCGCGGTGTTCAGGGGCCGGACGTTTCCCGACGACTGGCATCCGATGAGCAGCGCGCCAATCAGTGCCAGGCATGACGGCCTCAGTAGACTGAACGCTTCGGGTCGCCGCAATCGTCTTTCCCCACATCCATGCGCAGATTTCACGCCGGATTTCCGAATCAACGGCCCCCAAGGCCGCTACCTCATGGTAAACGACGATTATGGTTAACCCAAAGTTAATGCGCGGTATCGCGATTGCTCTCGCAAAGAAAGGGTAGGCGCGAGAGGCAAGATAATCAGATAAGTTTAGGTTCAGGGCTTGGCCACGCGGTTTCATCTGCCTGCGAAATGAGCCGACCAGACTTTCGTTCGGGATTGGTCGCGGGCTGCGTAGTCCTGGATTGCCTGCTCGAGGTCGCCGAAAACGGGTGTATCCTTGTCCGCGCCGATCTCCGCCAGCCGCATTGTGTACCACGCAGTAATTCCGCCCTCGGGGGCATTAGAAAACCTTGGGAAGGTCGGCTCGGGTTTCTGATTTTCTTTCCAGAGATTTGGCAGGAAAGGCTCCAGGACGAGCGCACGAGCGAGACCGACAATATCGACTGCACCGCTTGCCACAGCGTCTTCGGCCTGTTCGCGCGTCTTGAAGCCACCGGTCAACATGAGAGGCTTTGTCGTCATCGCGCGTGCGCGTTTTGCGAATTCCAGAAAATAGGGCCCGCGTCCAGACCTGTCGGAGGCGGATTTCGCTCCTGGAAAATAGGTGCCGCCGCTGATATCGATGAGGTCGATCGAAGATTGGTCCAGTGCCGCGACCACCTTGAGTGCGTCTTCCTCGTCGAGGCCTCCTTGGAGTTCGTCCGAAGAATTGAGCTTCACGGCAATCGGGAAAGTCGGTCCGACCGCGGCGCGGATCGCTTCGATGGCTTCCAGCAACAGCCGCATGCGGTTGGCGATTGCGCCACCGTACCCGTCCGTGCGCTTGTTGAACAGTGGCGAAAGAAACTGGCTCAGCAGAAATCCATGTGCTGCGTGAATTTGCACACCGCCAAACCCGGCCTTCTCAGCCAGTTGGGCGGTCGTCGCAAATTGACAGGACAGTTGACGTAGTTCCTGTGATGGCATTTGCGCACAACGCAGTCCCGGCAGGTCGAAAGCACTCGGACCCCTGGGGTTGCTGGTTGGTGCGTAGGCAAGGGCTCCGGCGTGGCCGAGCTGCAGCCAGAGCCTGGTGTCGTTTTGACTGCCGTGGCGAGCAAGTGTTCGAAACCGCTCAAGGTCCGACGCTTCGTTCAGCACGAGGTTGCCGGGGTTCTCGGCGTAACGGGAGGTAAGCTGCACCTCGCCGATGATCGATATCGCCAACCCGCCTTCGGCCCAGCGTTGATATAGCCTCATCTGCGCAGCCGTGGGATGGCCGGTTCCGTCTCCGAGGGAATCCGACATCGCTGATTTTGCAATGCGATTATGCAGCGTCACACCACAAGGCAGCTGAAGCGGCTCGAACAGAGGTCCACGAGTTGGCTTTAGAGATTCCACGACATGTACTCCGGCATTGTTTTTTTATCGATCCAAACGGGGGCAGGGCAACGCCAGCGGTGCGCTGCTGACAGATTGCGCGGCGCAGCTGAGGAGGCGTAAACCCGTCACGCCTCCCAGGGCTTCAGCATCAAATTTCGTCTGGACCCGTACGGTAGACCAGAAACTTGTTGCCCTCCGGATCGCGGAAATAGGCGCAGTAGGGGTCTCCTCCATTTTCGCCTCGCGGACCGGGAGCACCTTCGTCGCGCCCGCCAAGTGCAAGGGCCGCCGCGTGGACCTCATTGACCTGGGCACGCGAGCGGGCTTCGAAGGCTACCATTCCGCCGTTGCCCACAGTCGCTGGTTGTCCGTCAAACGGCTTGATGACGCCGAACTCAAGGGTCTTGTGTCCGTAGTAGACGGCACGACCAGGCTGGACCAGCACGCGCCCGATGCCGAACACGAAAAGCAGTTTGTCGTAGAACGCCGAAGCGGCGTCCAGGTCGTTGGTGCCGACCGTCGAATGGCTGGGCAAGCCGCGGACTTTCTGCGTTTCGATGGGCGATTGACTGATGGCAGTGTTGTTCATTGCAGTTCTTCCTTTCACGCATGGTTTGATGGCCGCCTTTTCGGACGGCCGATGGCTTCAAGGCGCAGGCGGCGCTCTCAAGCAGAGCGTGCCGCACCGTTTTGCCTTGAAGATTTCGGTTGCTACGCCCAGGATTTGACTGGATGTTGCATACACACTATCTAACGTGGACCTTTTTAACGTTGTGAAGGTCAAGCGATGGATCGAATTGATCCCAGGTCCGATTTCGTTGGCGAAGTCTTATCCGGATGCCTGATGACGAGGGCCAGGCGCATCTCTCGGGTGATCACGAAGATCTATGACCAGGAACTGCGTAACCATGGTCTGAACGCGTCCCAGTTCTCGATGCTCATCGTGATTGCAAAACTTCGTGGTGCCAGCCGCGCAGAAATCGGCCGCGCAAATTTCCAGGACCGGACGACCCTGACCCGTGGCCTCGCGCCGCTACTCAAGGAAGGCTGGATCGAAGAGCTTCCGACAAAGGGCGGTCGCAGCCGCCCGGTCGTCATTTCCGCTGCCGGGGAAAAGCTTCTGAGCGAGGCCACTCCTGCTTGGCGGGAGGCGCAGCACAAAGCAAGCCGGCTCGTTGGCAAGAACGGTAGAAAAGCAATCATCGACATCGCCGAAAATCTCCCAAGAGAGGACGAACCAGCATGAGAGCGCTCCTGTGAGTGCGCGCTAATTCGCAGCACGGATTTCGGCGACCGTGTCCTGCGGCGTCTGAAGGTGCGGATAGTGACCGATACCGGGCAGAACAGTCAGGGTTGCGCCGGCTCGGCGCGCAAACTCCTCGCCCATGGCCTTTTTGATGTACAGGTCGTTCTCACCCCACACGACCTTCACAGGTGTCTTGAGTTCGCCAAGGTGGGTCTCGAGGTGGTCCTGGTCACGGGTGAAGTACGAATAGTAGTGGTAAAACGCATCGGCGGAGGTGATGCCGAATTGTTCCCATCCCTGCGTCATGTCCTTCAAGACGTCGGCCGGGAGATCAAACTGTCTTTCGGGCGGAAGGCCGCGACGATAGACGTTCGCCAGAATCTCGGCGCTCGTCTCGTTCATGTACATGCGGGTTTTCGATGCTGCCGGCTCGCCCTTGAGGTTCTGGAGGCTCTCGTACATGTATTGCGGCCTGTTGAACGGGGCGAAGTCTCCGACGACTATCTTTCTGGCTATGTCAGGCTCCTTGATGGCAGCCAGAAGGGCGGGAAGCGATCCGATATCCGTCGCGTAGATTGTCAGCTCTGAGCGATTAATGCGGGCAGCCTTGATGTAGGCAGCCAAGACGTCTGCGTAATCTCTTGGCGAATATGAGAATTTGGTGGGTTCCGGACGAGAAGACAGCCCATAGCCCGGCCAGTCGATTGCGTGGACTTCGTAGTCCTTTGCCAGTTCGGCGGCTATATCCTTCCAGACGAGCAGCGTCTCTGGAAACCCGTGCAGAAAGAGAACGGTGCCCTTCGGGTTTGGGCTATGGGTGACCATGCGGCGAAGCGTGATGTCTGGGGCAACATCTATGTAACCGATCTCGGCGCGGATGTTCTCGTAAGCTGCTCCGGCCCCGACGGCAGCAGGGGCGCTTAGCGCGACTGAGAAAAAGAGCGGTATCGAGCGTTTCAACATCTCAAGCCTCCTGGGCGATGAACGCCAAGCCAATTTCGAACGGGCCTCATATGATGCATATGCAACAGTTGGTCAATTTGGGACGAGGCGTCGCAACGGACGAATTTGTATTGCTTTGTATCTGAACGCGCGGGTGGCGACGCTGCGTTACATTTTAGTCGCCTTGAAAAACATGCGCGATACCGAATGGTCCGATTTGGATGGCCAACACGGTGCAATCGCACCCGCTCTCGTCAACGAAGGAACAATTCAATGAACGCACGATCTGTCGTTCCCGCACTGGTTGCCACCGTTTTCACCTTCCACGCTGCGCAAGCCGAGCCAGGTGAAATTCGCCGGACGGACTTGCTAAAGGAGGACATCAGCGTTTCCGGCAGGCAGGTGGTCCAGGTGCGCGTCGATTTTAATCCAGGCGCATTCGCGGTAAACCACAGACACCCTGGTGAGGAGGTCGCCTACGTTCTTCAGGGAACACTCGAGTATAAGCTTGAGGGAAGGCAAGCCGTTACGCTCAAGGCCGGGGAATCCCTGTTCATCCCGGATGGTGTCGCCCATTCCGCCCGAAACGTCGGGGATGGCAGGGCGTCGGAGCTGGCGACTTACATCGTCACCAGGAATGCGAAGCTCGTTGAACCTGTGAAGTAATTCACCAGAAGGGAAGGAAACGTCATGGCCCTTTGCGCAAAACCCGCTGCTGCCGATCTGTCTCGCCGTGCTCTCTTGCTTGGGGGAACGGCTGCCGCGCTGTCCAACGCGATTTTGCCGTCGTTTGCGAATGCTGCGGAACCCGGAATGGCTAAAACAGGTACGAACGGCGAAATACGCCCGTTCAAGGCACAGGTTCCAGAATCGGCCCTGAACGACTTGCGGCGGCGGCTGGCTGCAACGCGCTGGCCGGACGGGGAGACCGTCGCCGACCGGTCCCAAGGCGTTCAGCCGACCAAACTGCGCGAACTCGTCAAATATTGGCAGACCGACTATGACTGGCGGGGCGCCGAGAACAGGCTGAACGCATTCCCGCAGTTTCTGACGAACGTCGACGGGCTTGATATCCATTTCATTCACGTGCGCTCCAGACATGAGAACGCGTTGCCGCTGATTGTGACCCACGGTTGGCCAGGCTCGGTGTTCGAACTCCTCAACGTGGTCGCTCCCCTAACCGATCCGACAGCTTACGGAGGCAAGGCCGAGGACGCCTTCCATCTCGTGCTGCCGTCCATCCCTGGTTTCGGCTTCTCCGAAAAACCGAGCGCAACTGGCTGGAACCCGCAGCGCATCGCAAACGCATGGGACGTGCTCATGAAGCGCCTCGGCTACAACAGTTATGTGTCCCAGGGTGGTGACTGGGGAGCAATCATCTCCGATGCCCTTGGCAGGCAGGCTCCGAAGGGACTCCTCGGCATCCACGTCAATCGCATCGAACGAGCCACGACGTTCCCACCGGATGCTGCAAAGGCGTTGAAGAGCGGCGCTCCGGCACCCGATGCTCTTTCGCCCGACGAGAAGAAGATTTTTGACGAGGCAAGAGACTTCTTGAACAATGGCTTCGGCTACGCGGCCATCATGAACACCCGTCCTGAGACCGTCGGTTACGGTATTGCGGATTCGCCAGTCGGGCTCGCTGCCTGGCTGTACGACAAGATTGCCGACTGGGTCTTCACCCGTGGCGAGCCAGAAAAGGCTCTGTCGAAAGACGCGATCCTCGACAATATCACGCTCTACTGGCTGACCAACACCGGACCATCGAGCGGGCGCATCTATTGGGAGAACACGGTCTCAGGTGCAAAGCTTTCGGCCATCAAGGTACCCGTCGGCGTGACGATCTTTCCAGGCGAAGTCTACAAGCCGCCGAAGGAGTGGCTATCGAGGGCGTATCCGAAGCTGGTCTACTACCACCGAGCCGATAAGGGAGGCCACTTTGCTGCCTGGGAGGAACCTTTACTCTTTAGCCAGGAGATCAGGGCGGCATTCCGGAACATGCGATCTTGAGCGTCGATTGTAATCTAAATGCGCCTCAATGTTGGACGGCACGGGAATTTCAAAACGGGGCCCGCGACACCGAGGGGTGCATTTCGGCGGCTCCCGGCGAAGAAGCGTCCGCCTCCGCCTCGTTAAATAGAGAAAGCAACGCCTCGAATACGACGGCCGGAACGTTGTGCGAAGAGATGGAGGAAGCCACCCGCACCAGAACTGATTGTCGATCGTTAGCATCTCGCGCCACCATAAGGCAGATCGGGCGACTGATCCGTTGACCCACGCTACATTGCTGGCGGCCTCGTCTTAGATATGGATTGGCCACGGACGTCCGATGACATTGACATCTTGCATGATACCGACGAGGAAATTGGAGCCTCCGCGGATACTCATATCGCGAAATTAGAGGCTGACGGTTTCAAAGTCTCGATCGAAGTCAACATCTACGGTTGCGTTGAAGCAAGTGTCATGCGCGGTGGGGAACGCACCTTCGGGACGCACTCATTGTTGCTCTGAATCGGGCAGAGAACTACCTGCCCAACGCGCCACCCGAACACGTAGGGATATTGGCCAATACCTAACTTAGTATCCCAACGCCATGCCATCCTTGCGGGGATCGGATCCACCGATCAGGACGCCGCGCTCCCAATCAATCACAATGGCCTGCGCGCCGCCGATCGCCAAGCGGGGAGGGCAAATATTGAAACCACGTTGCTCCAGTATGGCGCCGATGCGCGCGTGCATGGCCTCTTCGGCCTCCACCGTCATTGTTCCAGGCAGTGGAAAGAACCGCGGCAGGTCGATGGCGGTCTGCACGTCGAGACCGCAATCGTAAAGCCGAGATAGCAGATGGGCATGGCCCATGGCCTGATAGTGGCCACCCATGACCCCGAACGGCATGACGACGCGGCCGTCCTTGGCGACCATTCCGGGAATGATCGTATGCATGGGCCGCTTGCGGGGCCCGATCTCGTTGGGGTGTCCGGACACAAGCGAAAAGCCTTGGCCGCGGTTGTGGAACAACACGCCCGAGCGAGGCGCCATCAGCCCGCTGCCATAGGAACTGAAGATCGAATTGATGAAGCTGACCGCGTTGCGGTCGCGATCCACGACACACAGATAGACAGTATCCTTGTGCTCGATGGTATCAAACGATGGCAATGGCGCGCTCGCTCGATCGAAAGAGATGAGGCGCGCGAGGCGATCGGCGAGCGTGCTCGACAGCATGTTCTCAACGGCCTCGTCCGAGACGGCCGGATCGGCGACCATGGCGTCGCGCGCGGCATAAGCGAGCCGCGTTGCCTCGAGGAGTAGATGCGAGCTAACGGCATCGAAGGGATCGTTCGACAGCGAGAAACGCGACAGGATGTTCAGGATCAGGAGCGCGACGACACCCTGACCATTTGGCGGGCACTCGTAGAGTGTGCGACCGCGATAGGTCGTGCAGATGGGCGTGACATAGTTGCCCGCGGCGCTGGCGAAATCGTCGAGGGTGTGACGGCCTCCGAGCCCACCCAGGTACTCCACCATGTCCTCGGCAATGGCGCCACGATAGAAGGCGTCCCTTCCGCCGCAAGCGATCGCAGCCAGCGTATCTGCGAGCAGGGGCTGGCGTTGAACATGGCCGGCCGCAGGCGCCGCGCCGCCAACGAGGAAGGTGGCACGGGTGGTTGGATCCGCTGCCAGGAGGTCGCGTTCCAGGGCCATGTCGGCGGCGACACGGGGCGTCAGCGCATAGCCCTCGCGCGACATCGCGATTGCCGGCTGCAGAACCTCAGCCATCGACATTCGCCCGAAGTCGCTCAAGAGACGGCACCACGCATCGACAGCTCCGGGAACCGTGACGGCATGCGGGGATGAGCGCTGAAGCCGCGTCATGCCCTCGGCCCGCAACCCGTCGGGGCTCAGTGCGGCAGGCGTTCGGCCAGAGCCATTATAGGCCCGAACGTCGGTAGAACCTGCTATCGCGATCATCGCAAAACAGTCCCCACCGACACCGGTCGAACCCGCTTCGACGACCGACTGGACAGCAACCGCCGCCACCGCCGCGTCGATCGCGTTGCCACCTGCCTTCAGGACTTCGACGGCCGTCAGCGTCGAGGCGGGATGTGACGTTGCCGCCATCCCGTGACGCGCGATGACCAACGATCGGCCGGGGTCTTCGAAATTGCGCATAGAGCCCCCAGAAAGATTTTGCCAGCTTTTCTGCATCACGAACGCTAAGCTCACGATACGGATTACCGTCACCAACTGATCGCGGGTGACGTCGCAAATATCCCGGCTGAAGTTAGGCTTTTGCCACAGATCGTTGCAACAGCTTTTCGGTTCTGTCGGTGCACGCCGCAAGCTGGCTGATATCGATCCAACCGCTCCCAGATTAAAACGACCATGGGGATTGCAGTGACCGTAAACGGCGCGAGGCCGCGATCCGGCCTCATCCCGCCGCCAATTTTGGCCTTGCCGAGGATCGTTTGCCGAACGCCGGTATCGGTCGCCGATGACGATGCCCCGAGCGGAAACGCTTCTCGACATCGCCTCGCATGCGATAAGGCATTCAACTATATGAAACTGGCTTCGAAAAGCTCGCGGGAATAGGGGTCGTGGGTTCTTCCGGCCTTTAGATCGCCTTTCGACAGTTCGTCGATGAAGCGACCATCCTTCATGATCAGCACGCGGTCGCACATGTGGGCGATCACGGCGAGATCGTGACTGACCAGCACATAGGTCAGTCCCCGTTCGTCGCGCTGGTCTGCCAAGAGGTTCAAAATTTCCGCCTGAATCGACACATCGAGCGCCGAAGTAGGTTCGTCGAGAAGCAGGATCGGTGGGGACAAAATCAGCGCTCTTGCGATGGCGACACGCTGGCGCTGGCCGCCGGAAAGTTCGTGCGGGAAACGGTTTGCAAATGCAGCCGGCAGGCGGACCTCGCGCAGCGAACGCTCCACGGTCTGCCAGACCTCCTGCCTGCCCATCGCGCGTAGGGGCTCGGCAAGTGCGGTGCCGATCCGGTGGCGCGGATGCAACGAACCGTAGGGGTCCTGGAACACCATCTGAGCGCATTTGAGGTCATCGAGGCTCCTTGACTTGCCGACGACCCGACCCGCAAGCACGATTTCTCCCGACCATCCCCTTTCCATGCCCGACAGGCATCGCAGGACGGTGGACTTTCCACAGCCGGATTCGCCGACAATGCCCAGCGTTTCCCCACGCGCGACGCTGAAGCCGATGTCCTTGACGACATGGTTTTGCTGTTTGCCGGACGAGAAGGTGACATTGAGGGCGCGAACGTTAATCATCATGCTGTCTCCAGGTCGATTTTCGAGCGGTCGAGAACCGCAAGCCGCCGGACCGGATGCCTCGGATCCGGCATCGCGGCGATCAGCCCCTTTGTATAGGGATGGCTGGCATCCTCCAGCCGCGTCAGCGTCTCGACGATGCGCCCCGCATACATGACGATGATCCGCTCACAGAAGGCAGAGACCATGCGGATATCGTGGCTGATCAGAATGAGGCCGGAATCGTTTTCCCGGACAAGTTCGTCCAGGAGCGTCAGCACATCCTTGCGCACACTCACATCGAGCGCCGAGGTCGGCTCGTCGGCAATCACCAGCTTCGGCCTGGCAAGAAGCATCATTGCAATCATGACACGCTGGCCCATGCCGCCGGATATCTGATGCGGATACTGCGCCATGACGCGCTTTGCGTCCGTGATGCGAACGCGCTCGAGCATCGCTTCGGCCGCCAGGCGCGCGGCCTGGCCGCGCAGGTTGAGATGCAGGCGGGCCGCCTCGGCGACCTGCTTGCCAACGGTCAGGAGGGGATTGAGCGAATAGCGGGGATCTTGCATGATGAGAGCAATATCCTTGCCGCGGATCTTTCCCATCTGTCTCTCGGACATCGACAGGAGCGGACGACCGTCGAGGTCGAGACGCCTTGCCGAGACAGTCGCGGCTGGTGACAAAAGGCGCATGATCGCGCGGCCGGTCGTCGATTTTCCCGAGCCGGACTCGCCAACGATGCCTAAACGCTCGCGCCCGACGTCGAAACTGACATTCGAAACGGCAGGCACAGCGTTCTTGCCAAAGCTGACATTGAGGTCTGCGATTGACAGGACTGGCTTCATATCAGGACCTGGCATGACGGGGATCCATAATGTCGCGGAGCGCATCGCCTGCGACGTTGAAGGCAAGACTGGTGATAAGTATGGCGACACCCGGCATCACCGCAACCCACCAATAGTCGAGCATGAACTTCCGCCCGCTCGAGATCATCGCGCCCCATTCGGGCGCCGGCGGCTGTGCACCCAATCCGAGGAAGCCAAGCGATGCGGCGGTCAGAATGATGCCGGCCATGTTCAGCGTCAGGCGCACGATCACCGACGGGATGCACATGGGAGCGATGTAGACGAACAGGATGCGCAATGGCGAGGCGCCATAAAGGCGAGCGGCGGCAACATAGTCGGCATTCCTGACGACGAGCGCCTCGGCGCGCGCAAGGCGCGCTATCGGCGGCCACGCCGTCAGGGAAATGGCGATGATTGCTGTCGTCAACCCGGCGCCGAGTGCTGCGGCAAAGGCCAGCGCCAGGATCAGCGAGGGGAAGGAGAGGACAATATCCGTCGCCCGCATCAGCAGCGCATCGGTGCGACCACCGAAGAAGCCTGAAACGACACCGATCAGCAGACCGATCGGACCAACAATCAGGGAAATCGAAAGGACCGTCTGAACGGTGATCCGGGTTCCGTAGATCAGGCGACTGAGGATGTCCCGGCCAAATTCGTCGGTGCCCGCAAGGTGGGCAGCGCCGGGCGGCTGCAGTGCCTGCGACAGGACCTGTATGTTGGGATCATAGGGCGCAAGCAATGGCGCGAGGATCGCTATGACGCAAAGCATCGCCAGAATGGAAAACCCGGCCAGGCCGAGCGGTTCCTGTCCGAGCCTGGAGACGATCCGCATCGTGGAGGCAACAATTCGGGCAGGCAGGCCGGGTGGGCGTGCGGCGAGATCGGTTTGGATTGCATCGCTCATTGCGCAGCCTCCCGGGTTCGCGGATCGAATATCGCATAGGCGATGTCCGCCAGGAAATTGAGGAACATGAAGATGAAGCCGATGATGATGGTGCCGGCAACGACAGCATTCATGTCGCCGATCATCAGTGCGTTCGTCATGTATTGGCCGATACCCGGCCACGAAAAGACGATCTCGGTGACGACGGCACCTTCCAGAAGTCCGCCATAGGAAATCGCCAGGATCGTTATCAACTGTACGGCGATGTTCGGCAGAACATGCCCGGTGACGGTGCGGGCCGGACCGACGCCCTTTGCACGCGCGGCGATCACGTAGTCCTGGCTCAATTGCTCAAGAGTGAAGCTGCGGGTCATGCGGGTGATATAGGCCATGGCGGCATAGGCGAGGATCACCGCAGGCAAGATGATGTGCGCAGCCGCATTCCAGAAGATGTCGGTTTCCTTCTGCAGCAGGCTGTCGACGAGGAGGAGCCCCGTCTGTGGCATCACCAGGCCCTCGTAGAAGACATCAATACGCCCCGGCCCCCCAACCCAGTTCAGTCCGGCATAAAAGATCACGAGGCCGACGATCCCGAACCAGAAAACCGGGATCGAATGACCAACAAGGGCGACGAGGCGGGCGATCTTGTCGATGAAGCTGTCGCGAAACAGTGCGGCCGTCAGGCCAAGCGGAACGCCGACAAGGGTCGAGATCAGGATTGCCAGGGTGGCAAGCTCGAAGGTCGCTGGAAATGCCCGGGCAAGATCCGACGAGACCGGATTGCCCGTCAGCACGGCCGTCCCGAAATCGCAGTGTGCGAGGCCATTCAGGTAGATCAGGAACTGCTGGTAGATCGGCAGATCCAGACCGAGTTTCGCGCGCATGGCGGCATAGGCGGCGGGGTCTGCAAGCTCGCCGACGATCGCTCCGACGGGATCGGCGGGAAGAATACGGCCGATCACGAAGGTGACGCATAAAAGGATGAACAGGCTGACGGCCAGGTGTCCCACCCGGCGCGCCAGCTCCTTGACGGATAGCTCCTTCATGATCGGCGACCCTGCTTAGTCGGTCTCGGCTTTGGTGACACCCTCAAGGCGCGTCGTCTGATTTGGATGACCGATATAACCTTGGACCTTGGTGTTCAGCACAATTGGCTCGAACCGCTCGAACATCGGCAGAACCGCCGGCTTTTGATCCACGAACATCTTCTGCATCTCGACGTAGAGTTCGCCGCGCTTCTTCGGGTCGGGCTCGAGCGAGGCCTTCGCTGTTAAAGCCGTCAGTTCGGGTATGTCCCAGGCCGAGCGCCAGACGAAGTTGCCGGCATTGTTTGCCTCAAGCGAATTGTCAGGATTGGAGGCGAATTGCTCCATCGCCCCGAGAACGTTCGGCATGTAGGCACCCGTCTGAGGAATGAGGAGATCGAAATTTCTGGCACGATGGGCCGCGATGATGTCGGATCCGTTGCCTTGCTGGATATCGACCTTGATGCCGATCTGACCAAGCGAGGCCTGGATTGCGGTGGCAAGATCGATGCGAGGCGTCTGTGCGATGGTCTTCAGACTGACTGTGAAGCCATCCTTGAAACCGGCCTCGGCCAGGAGCGCCTTCGCCTTGGCGACATCGAAGTGCCAGTCGGGGCTTGGAATTGCATATTCGAAGTTTTCGGGAACCGGCACGGTGCGCGCACGTCCATAAGGCCCCATGATGGTGTTTTCGATTCCCTTGTAGTCGATACTGTAGGCGATCGCCTCGCGCACCTTCGGGTTCGACAGATATTTGTTGCCGGCATTCATCGACAACACGTAGAAGCCGCCTGTGGGCACGCGCTGGATGTCGAAGCCTTTCTTGTTGGCGAATGTGGCGAGATCCGACGCGCTGAGCGCGCTCGCTATGTCGACGTCGCCGCGTTCCAGCATCAAGCGCTCGACTTGGCTCTCGGGAACATGGCGGACAATGACGCGGCGCATCTTGGGTGCGCCTGCGACATAGTCCTTGTTGGCGTCGAGAATGACCAGTTCGTTCGGTGTCCAGCGGTTCAATGTGAAGGGTCCGGAACCGGCCGAATGGGTGCGCAGCCACGCGTTGCCATAGTCGTCATTGGCGACATGCTTTTGGACTTCGACGCTGTCGACGACACTCGCAATGACCATGGCCAGGCGATAGAACAGAAGCTCGGAGGTCACCTGGCCGGAAAGATCGATCCGCACCGTCTTGTCATCGACGGCTTTGACCAGTTGATCGACATTGTCCTTGGTATAGCCGACGCGCTTCAGGTTCGCGGCTGCGGCCTGATCGAGCTTCAGCAGACGCGCGAGCGAATAGACGACATCCCTGGATGTCACCGGATTTCCGGACGCGAAGGTTGCCTGGCGCAGTTTGAAGGTGATCCCCTTGTCGTCAACCTGCCAGCTTTCAGCGAGCTGCGGTACGATCTTGCCGTCGGGTGTCGAGGCCACCAGCCTGTCGTAGAGGTTCGACATAATCTCGTTGGCCTTGGCTTCCGTCGCCTGCTGGGGATCGAGCGACAGAACTTGCGCGAGCGAGGTGCCGATGACGAGTTGATCAGCGGGCGTCGCCGCGAAAAGCGCAGGCGCCGCCAAGCTCAGTGCGCAAAATGCAACGCCAACGAAGAGGCTTCTGGAAAAATGCTTCATTGCAACTCCTCCCTGAGTTACTATACAAGACATAATATGTCTGCCGTATGTCGTATTATGACGTTTCGACGGGCTTTGCAAGCGCCATGCGGACGAGGGCGGATAAATGGGGAACCATGAAATGGTGGCGGGCACGCGGAGCAGGCAGCGTTTGGCGCAACAGGTCATCGATGAGCTGCGCATGCAGATCGAAACGGGAAAGCTGCGTGAGGGAGATCAGCTTCCAACCGAGCCACAGCTTGAGGCGGCCTTTGGCGTCAGTCGCACGGTGGTGCGCGAGGCGATCGCCGACCTGCGCGCTGCCGGATTTGTCCGGCCCGTTCAAGGCAAAGGCGTCTTCGTATCCGATCCGAAGGCGCATGGTGGCATGGTGCTGACGCCCGTCGAGGTCAAGAGCATTCCAGAAACGCTGGAATTGCTGGAGTTTCGAATGGCTGTCGAAGGGGAGGCTGCTGCCATTGCAGCCTATCGCAGGACGGCCGAACAGGAAGCGGCAATCAGGTCCGCCAACCGGAAGATGGCCCAGCTCATTGAGAGTGGAGAACCAACCGTTGATGCCGACTATGAGTTTCATGCCGCCATAGCCATCGCTTCGAACAACAGGTTTTACATCGATGCCTTGCGCCATTTTGGTCCGCGCGCGATTCCGCGCGGTCAATTCCCGACCCTGCCCGAAGCCAACGACCGCGCCTATCTCGAAAAGGTTCATGCCGAACATGGAGAGATCCTGGCAGCCATCGCCGAACAGGATCCGGACCGCGCCAGACAAGCTATGCGCGCCCATCTGATGGCAAGCCAGAGACGATACCGGATGCTCGCAGAACAGCAATGAGGCTCGACAAACCTCAAAAGTCATATTATGTCATATGACGTCATCTGAGTGATCGGGAGGTTAGTCGTGTATTTGGGAACCCAGGTCGCCGCGCGCGACGACGATGATTATCGTGTTTTTGCCCAGCTGGGCGTCAAGCATATCTCGGCTGATCCGCCGGGTGCGCCGTCGAGCTGGACATTGGAGGATCTCGAGCGTCATCGCGATCATGTGGAGAGCTTCGGTCTCGTCCTGGATATGATCCAGCTTCCTTTGCCTTCCAAGCCGATCGAAAACGCCTCCTATCCCGACATTTTGTTGGCTGGACCGCAACGTGATCGCCAGATCGATGCCGTCTGCCAGATGATCGAAAATTGCGCAAAGGCGGGAATTCCCGCCACGAAATACAATCTCAACCTCATCGGCATTCCGCGAACCGAGCTTGAAGAGGGCCGTGGCGGGTCACTGAACGAGGCCTTTCGATGGGACAAGGCCGATCGAAAGGCCGCACCCGGTCTTGCCGGCATCCTCTCGGAGGACGAGAACTGGGAGCGCATCGACTATTTCCTTAAGCGCGTGGTTCCTGTCGCCGAGAGCAACAGGGTGCGTCTTGCCTGCCATCCGCACGACCCTTATACCCCGCCGGGTTATCGCGGCGTCACCAGGGTCCTTGGCACTGTCGAGGGGCTGAAGAAATTCGTTGGGATGCGCGAGAGCCCCTATCATGGCCTGAATTTCTGCCAGGGCTCGATCGGCGAGATGCTCGATGATCCACGTGAGGAGATCGACGACATCATCCGCTGGTTCGGCACCCGCGGAAAGATCTTCAACCTGCATTTCCGCAACATTCGTGGCGGCAAGCTTTCCTTCATGGAAACCTTTCCCGACGAGGGCGACATGGACATGGTGCGGTCGCTGAAGGTCTACCAGGAGGTCGGCTACAAATACATGGTCATGCCGGACCACGTGCCACGCATCAGTGGCCGCGACGCGGCGGGCGTCGCTTTCAGCTTCTGCTACGGCTACATCGCCGCGCTCCTGGAGGCGATGGAAGCCGGGCATATGTGAGCAGGTCGCTCGCATCCAATCAACGATCATTCAAGGAATTCAACATGGATCCCAACGCCATCAAGAAAGCCGTGGGCGACGGCCTCCTCTCCTTTCCCGTCACGCATTTCGACAGCGATAACAAATTCGACGAAGCGGCCTACCAAAACCATGTGAACTGGCTTGCCGGTTATGACGCCAGCGCACTCTTTGCCGCTGGCGGAACGGGTGAGTTCTTCTCGCTCAATCCCGCCGAAATCCCAGCCGTCATACGCGCTGCCAAGGCTGCTGCGGGCAAGACGCCGATCATCTCCGGCGCAGGCTACGGTACGTCGCTTGCCATCGATATTGCGCAGGCTGCGGAAAAAGCCGGCGCCGATGGCCTGCTGCTGCTTCCCCCCTATCTGATGTTTGCCGAGCAGGCCGGACTTGTCGCCCATGTGAAGGCGATCTGCCAGGCGGTCGGGATCGGCGTCATCGTCTATAACAGGGATAACGCGATCCTATCGGCCGACAGCATCGCCAGGCTCTGCGACGAGTGCCCCAATCTCATTGGCTTCAAGGACGGCGTCGGAGATGTCGACCGTGTCATCGAAATCACCACGAAGATTGGCGACCGGCTTGTCTATGTCGGCGGCATGCCGACCCACGAAGTGTACGCGCAAGCCTATTTCGCCGCCGGCGTTACCACCTACTCCTCGGCGGTCTTCAACTTCGTACCGTCTCTTTCGCAACGCTTCTACAAGGCGCTGAGGGCAGGGGACCAGCAGACCGTCGACCAGATCCTCAAGGACTTCTTTTTCCCCTTCGTCGCGCTGCGCAACCGGAAGAAGGGCTATGCCGTCTCGATCATCAAGGCGGGGCTCAAGGTGATCGGCCGCGATCCGGGCGCGGTGCGGGCACCGCTGACGGAGCTGACGGGCGACGAGCTTTCCGTCCTGCAGTCGATAGTCGCGGCCAGCGCTCAAGCGAGAATGGCAGCGCAATAGGAGCGCGGCGATTTGCGGGCTGACCGGGGCGATGCCGGGCAAGCGGCGGACACGTGCAAGTCAACGGCTTCTTCTTCGGCATGGTTGGCCTCAAAATCGAGGGCGGTTGCCCGCGTGATCACCCGGTCATTCGATCTGAAGCTCAAGCGTCCGTGCGATCCCGTCATAGAGTTTAGCCGACGCCGCATTGTTCTTTGCGGCATATCTGGCACTGACCTGCCGTGCAGCCTCCGCGGCGATGCGAAACGCGTCAATCCTGACCTGAGGCTCAAGCTCTGCCGGGCTAGCGATGTCGTCCCCGCTGAATCTGCCAGCCCGATATCCGTCGGCGAGATCAATAACGCCGAGCTCGGGGAGGCCGTCCTTCATCTGGCCGAAGAAGGCCGGACCGGCGCGATTGCCGTCGCCGCGGCGCAACATGCCGGTCCCCGAGGCCTTCCCGTTGACACAGGCACCCGTCCAAAAGGCAGGTCCAACGGTCAGGGACGCCGGCGCGACAAACTGGCAACGGCTTGTCGGGTCTTCAGACCAATGGTGATCTTTCAATCCGGCATTCGCCAGACCGGCTGACGCCAAGATCGCCACCAGCCCAATCCACGTGATGTCTGGCAACCCTTTCATTCGACTAGTCTGCACGTCATTTGCAACCTTCTTCATCACTGCGCCAGGCGCCTCGCCAATTATCCGGAGAGCCTGGCAATTCCATAGGGATTGAACTTGAACTCATCCACCCCATGGGTCGACCCGAAGGAGTGACTTGCGTGGCGCTGCTTTAGCACCGCCTGGAGGCCGCGTTTTGCGATGTCGTCGCCAACCCCATCGATTGTCGCAACGGCCTGCCTTTCGTCGCCAACCGATACGGGAATATGCACCTCCGGCAATTCCCACAAGATAAAAACCGACACTGTCCATCGTCCAGCTGATAGGGGACGCTTGGCGAAAGCCAGCCGGCCAATCCGCTGCTGTGTCAGCATGTCGCCGGACTTCAGCGCTTCGCCGCCTTGTCGAACGAGCTCTTTCCATCGATCGAGCCCGTGGGCGATGCCCGCACTTTTACCTTTTATGGCAACGGCTCCCGCATCGATCAACGAACCGACAAGCATCAAGCCAGCCATTGAAACTTTGACCGTCTCTTGCTGGTTCATGCTTGACCCAAGGACATGGAGGACGGGGTGGTGGCCAGCAACCGCTTCTTCGTCTGCCTTGCTCCACGCGTTGAATTCCACCCGATCCCGGCACACGGTAAAGACTGCGGCATCAGATCATCGGGTTTTGCCTGAGAATAGCTCTCGTCAATGCTGAAACCGGTGGCGAAATCGCCGATGGCTTCCCGGCTGCGTTGGACAGTTCTGTCAGATCGCGATCCTTGCCGAGGAAGCACAGAACGTGGCGGGGCCTCACCACTCGTCCATCCGCTTCGACTGCAGCCTGCCGATCGGCCCCTGTGTTTGAGCCGGAAATTGCAGCTGATGAAGCCTCGGCCACGAATGTCAGCTTGCGGCCCTGAGCTTGCGGTTGGCCGCCGAGAATTTCATCTGGCTGGTCGACTGAGGAGCGAGGGATGATGCCCCTCGCTCCCTTCTTTTTATGCGCGCACCAAAGTTCTTGCCGCAACGAGGGCATTGACCGCCACCGCGACAAGGATGTTTGCGACAAGGGCAAGCAGTCCGGTGTAGATGGTAAACGGTTCTCCACCGAGGCTGATCAGGTGCAGCGGTTTCCAGCCTGCATCCCAGACGAGATAGGTGCCGCCGATAAAGCCAACGAACCAGCCGGCGAGCAGTCCGGGCGCGCGGAACCAGTTGGTGTAGAGACCAAAGACCAGCGCAGGAAACGTCTGGAGGATCCAGATACCGCCGAGAAGCTGGAGGTCGAGTGCAAACTGCGTCGGCAGGAAGACGATGACGAGAAGCGCACCGACCTTGACGACAAGCGACGTCACCTTCGCCACCTTGGCCTCACCGGCATCCGTCACAGCCGGGTTGACATAGGCTTTCCAGAAGTTGCGGGTGAAGAGGTTGGACGCGCCAATGCTCATCACTGCCGCCGGCACCAGCGCGCCGATGGCAATCGCCGCGAAGGCAAAGCCTGCAAACCAGCTCGGGAACAGTGTCTGGAAAAGTGCTGGAACGACGTCGTTGGCGCTCTCGAGCTTCAAGCCGGCCGCGTGGCCCATGTAGCCGAGCAGGGCGAGAAGGCCGAGCAGCAATGTGTATGCCGGCAGCAGCACGGCGTTCTTGCGGATCGTGTTGCCGCTGTTGGAGGCAAAGATGCCGGTCAACGTGTGCGGATACATGAAGGCCGCGAGTGCCGAACCGAGCGCCAACGTCGCGTAGGCGACATACTGGTCGGGCTTGAGCAGCAGGCTGCCGGTGCCTTTCGCCTGGAACGCTGCATCCGCGGCCGCAAAGACGTTGGCATAGCCGCCAAGCTTTGAGGGGATGAGGGCGACGGCAGCGATCACCACGATGTAGATCATGATGTCCTTGACGAAGGCGATCAGCGCCGGTGCGCGCAGGCCCGCCGAATAGGTATAGAGTGCCAGTACAATGAAGGCGATCGCCAGCGGCACCTCGCCATGAAGACCAAGCGCCTTCAGCGCAGCGGTCATGCCGACGAGCTGCAACGCGATATAGGGCATCGTTGCGATGACGCCGGTTGCAGCAACCGCAAGCTCCAGCCCCCGCGAGCCATATTGGCCGTGAACCACGTCGCCGGCGGTGACGTAGCCGAAATCCCTCGCCCGCTTCCACAGCACAGGCATGACCATGAAGACAAAGGGATAGACGATGATGGTGTAGGGCAACGCAAAGAAGCCGTAAGCGCCGACGGTGTAGACCAGCGCCGGGACGGCAATGACCGTGTAGGCGGTGTAAAAGTCGCCGCCGACCAGAAACCAGGTGATCCAGGTGCCGAAGCTGCGGCCACCAAGACCCCACTCGTCGATATTGGCAAGCGTCTTGGGTTTACGCCAGCGGGACGCAACGAAACCCATGACCGTGACGAGCGCGAAGAAGAAGATGAAGACGGCGAGCGCGGTGGTGTTGAGTTCAGTCGTCATTGCGCAGGCTCCGGTAAGCGATCCAGGTCAGGAAAGCGGTAATCGGTACCCAGGCGAGCTGATACCAGTAGAAGAAGGGGAAACCGAAGAGAGCCGGTTCGCGGATATTATAAAAAGGTGGCCACAGCAGCCCGATATACGGAATTACAAGCAGCAAGAGCGCTGCCCTGTTCTTTGGTTTTTCCATGACGGATACCCTCTCGGGCGCCGTTTGATCGGCGCCAAGTTGCAGTTGTCGATGGTGAAGATGGTGTGTCAGTTACCGGATGAAGTAAGCCCGAACCGCCTCCTCACAGCGGGTCTTGCGCAAAGGCGGAAGAAAGCCTTGTGCATTTGAAAGTCCTCCCAACGGCTGCGCCTGGCGAGCCGTGCAAAAGTCCTATGGCGAAGTTTTGCATGCAACAAGAGGAGGCAAGCGGCGAAATGCCCGGGACTACCCAGAAGTGGGTAGGCGAAGTTCAGATCGTCTTGGTCTGGATCCCGTGATCTAGCGCATAGCGGATCAAACCGGCCGTTGTCGCGATACCGAGCTTCTTCTTGAGATTCTTGCGATGCGTTTCGGCGGTGGCCTGGCTGATTCCCAGCGCCTCGGCGATCGTCTTGTTGGCCTTTCCGGCAAGCAGCAGGCCGAGGATATCGCGTTCGCGCGGGGTGAGGGGATCGGCGTCATTGCTGGCTTGCCCCTCGATCAGCACGTCAAAGACACCGGACGAGAAATATGTTTTGCCATCCGCAACGGTCTCAATGGCAGAAACGATCTCGTCGGTCGACACGTCCTTGAGAATATAGCCTGCGGCGCCATGCATGACCGAGGAGGATATGTATTCGCGGCTGTCATGCATGGAGAGCATCACGATCCGCGTTTCAGGGATCTGTCTCTTGAAAAGCTCGATCGCGTCGATGCCGCTGAGCTTCGGCATGTTGATGTCCATCAGCACGACATGCGGCCGGACCTCGCAGGCGAGTTCAAGGCCGGTCTGGGCTTGGCCGGCTGTTCCAACGACTTCGATGTGGTGGAATGTCTCAAGGACGGCCTTCAGCCCGTCCAGTACCAGCGGATGGTTGTCGATCAGCAGGACCTTGATTTTGTCGCCTTTCTTCATGCGACCTCGGCCTTCTGGTTGGCCGCACGATTGGCCGATTTTGGCAGCATCGCGGTCAACACCGTGCCCCTCGCATCACTGTTGATCAGCAACAGGCCGCGGAAATGCGCCATCCGTTCCTGCATGTTGCGCAAGCCGAGACCAGATTGCTTGGGGGCGCCGTCCTTGCCGTCGCCGAAGCCCGAACCATTGTCGGAAATCATCATGCGGGCGCGGCCTTTCTGGCTCCAAAGCCTGACAGAAAGCCGTGAGGCCCCCGAATGCCGTTCGACATTGTTGAAGGCTTCCTGTGCGATCCGATAAAGCGCGGTGCTGGCTTGCGGCTTTAGCATCTCGATGAAGCCGGAAGCTTCGATGTTCGTTTGAATACCGGTCCGCTCGACGAAATTGAAACAGAGGGCCTCGAGCGCTGCCACAAGGCCGAGATCGTCGAGCACGCGTGGTCTCAGATCGTGCGATAGCCGCCTGATTTCCTTGATCGCGCCGTTTAGCGCCTCGATGCCGCGATTGATTGTCTGTGCGGCATCATCAACGTCTGTTCTGACCTTACGTCCCGCGAGATCCATGGCATAGCGCACGCCGACGAGATTTTGCGAAATGCCGTCATGCAGCTCGCGGGCAAGTCGGGCGCGCTCTTCCTCCTGTGCGTTGATCACCCGCTGCGTCAGTTCCTTGAGTTTGCCGTCCGCCATGCGCCGCTCGTGGAAGGTCACCAGCATGCAGGTGGTGAAGACGACCAGCACAGCGGGCACGGCGATCAGCGCCACAACCACGAAGGTCCGCTTTATGTTGGCTCGCATGCTTGCATTGGCTGCAGCGGTTTGGGCAAAGACGTCGTCGAGATAGACACCGGTACCCACGACCCAATGCCACTTGTCGAGGCTGACGACAAAGGACAGCTTGTCCGCCATGCGGCCGCTCGACGGTTTTTGCCATTTGTATTGGTGCAGGCCCCCGCCCGATTTGGCCGTGGCGATCAGTTCGGCGATCACCTTGTCGCCATCGGGATCGGTCAGGTTGAGCCAGTTTTGCCCATGCCGGAAGCCCTGACGGGGATGCACGATGTTGTTTCCGTCATAGTCGTAGACGAAGAAATATCCGTCCTCGCCGTAGTCGAGGGAGTTCAGGATCGCTGCCACCTTGTCTTTGGCGACCTGGTCGTTTTGACCGGCATTACCATAGGTCGCCTGGATTGCAGATAGCGCAAGGTGGGTGAGATTGAGGATCTCCGTCTCCTTGGCCTTCAGCATATTTTGTTCGAATGTCGCAATATTGTCTCGCGTAAGGTCAGCCGACTGCCAGGTGATGAATGCCGTGATTGCCAGGATCGCAATCACAAGCGGAACGATCGCCAGCGCGATGATTTGGTGTCTCAAGGTCAATGGGCGCCTCCCAGGCCAGCGGATCAGCTGACGCATGGAACCAGTAGGGCGTGAAGAATGACGCCGGTCAAGTCCGGCTCAACCCGCGCCTGGATGGCGAGGCTGTTGGATCAAAGCGCGCAACGCGAAAAGACCCTGGGCGCTCGTCAGTGAAACCCCGCGCGGTCGGGCCCGGCGCGGGGTACCGCTTCATTTCGGTGATATGGGGGACCCCGTGGGCTCCGTATGACGAGGCTTGCTATCCTGATCTTTCTGCACCGTCATGTTCGAAGCGAAAACTACTTTTCGCAGAGGCGCCGCCCGCCGGAATAGGGCTGATAAGTACAGTCGGACGGGCGGAAGGAACGATAGCTGCGGGAGCAGGCGGTGATGTTGCAGGACTGCGGTGCGTCCTGGCCGTCGACAATTGCTCCCGTCGACCCAGACCCATCAGGCGCAGGCTCGCTCATCGCTTCTTGCATGAAATCCCGCCAAATGCGCGCTGGCAAGGCGCCGCCAGTGACGCCGTTCATCGGCGTGTCGTCGTCATTGCCTACCCATACGCCGGCGACGAGGGGTTCTGTGAAGCCGACGAACCAGGCATCGCGATTGTTCTGGCTGGTGCCAGTCTTGCCGGCCGCGTATGTCCCGGGGTCGGCCGCACGTCCCGTGCCGCGCTCGACCACCAACTGCAGGAGGCCAGTGAGGTCGGACTGATAGGGCGTAAGGTCGATATTTGGCCGAGCTTGTGGACCAACCCGAAACGCTTTTGGCTGCCCTGCGGCCTGAAAGTCGACGATGCCCCAGGGATTGACGGGCGCCTTTCCGAGATGGACAGAGGCATAAGCGCTGGTCAGGTCAAGCAGGCTGACTTCGGATGTTCCGAGCGCCAGAGACGGCGTGTTGGCAAGCGGGGCATCTATGCCGAGCTCTCGTGCGGCTGCAATGACATTGTCCAGTCCGACCTCTTCGGCCAGCGCCACTGTCGCTGCATTGAGCGACCGGGCGAAGGCCTCGGCCAGTGTTACCCATCCGTGATAGCGGCCGCCGGAATTTTCGGGCGACCAGCCGTTTATGTTGATTGGCGCGTCGAGAACCCGATCATACAAGGTGAGCCCAGCCTTCAGG
Source organism: Rhizobium sp. R693 (assembly GCF_002211315.1). Lineage (NCBI taxonomy): Bacteria > Pseudomonadati > Pseudomonadota > Alphaproteobacteria > Hyphomicrobiales > Rhizobiaceae > Rhizobium > Rhizobium sp. R693. The sequence continues at coordinate 104,606 of NZ_LOKY01000008.1, forward strand.
GCTGCATAGTAGACGAACAGCTTGAATGTGGAGCCCGGCTGCCGCATCGCTGTGACGGCGCGGTTGAACTGGCTTGCCTTGTAGTCGCGCCCGCCGACCATGGCAACGACTGCGCCCTCCGGCGTCATCGCAACCAATGCGGCTTGCGAGGCTCCCGCAGCCTTTCCCTCCCGGTCCAGGGCTTTTGTTACAACCCGTTCAGCGATCTGTTGCAGGTGTGGCACGAGGGTCGTGCGCACCGTCGTCGTACCTGGCGAGGGGCCGGCGATTTCGCTCGCCTGCGGCGATATCCAGTCAGCAAACCAACTTCCGGAGCGCGGCGTCGGCGGCGTCGGGTTGAGCCTGGCGAAGCTCGCCTTGACGGCCTGCGCCTCAGACGCGGTGATCTTGCCATTGGCAGCCATCGCGTCGAGGACGACGGTACTGCGTTGCCGGGCCCCTTCGAAGTTGCCGATCGGATTCCATTGGCTCGGCGCCCTCAGCAGTCCCGCCAGCATCGCCGATTCAGCGAGATTGAGGGCGCTGATATCCTTGTTGAAGTAGATTCGCGCTGCGGCAGGCATGCCGGTCGCGCCGGCCCCAAGATAGGCGCTGTTGAGATAACGCGTCAGGATCTCCTTTTTGCCGAGCTTCCACTCCAGCCAAACGGCGACGACGACCTCCTGTATCTTTCGCTTTATTGTCCGATCGCTGTCGAGATATTGCAGCTTGATGAACTGCTGGGTGATCGTGCTGCCGCCCTCGACCACCGAGCCAGCTTCGAAGTTCCTCAGGAACGCCCTTGCGATCCCTCTGACATCGATGCCGAAATGATCCATGAACCGCCGGTCCTCAATGGACAGGACGGCATCGATGAGATGCGGCGGAAACTGGTTGTATCGCGCATACGGTCCTTGATAAGGCCCCTGCCTTACCAACGGGTTGCCGTCGGCGGTTTCCAGCACCACCACAGGCTTTAGCGTTCCATCCCGGATCTCGCTCCAAGGGACGTCCCGCAATGCCCATACCAGGACACTTGCTGCAAGGAGCAGGCCGGCAAACGTCAATCCCAGAGTGACTTTCCACCATCGCGCACGAAGCGATGCTCGCCGGCGATCTTCGAGGGGCTTTGACAGGCGGCGACGAATACTGATTGCTGCTTTTGTCCGAGCAGTTGCGCACCACTTGCCAAGATCGCGGACGGTTGTTTTCGAAGGGATTGATCCTTTGAGCTTTGACCAAAAATGGGAAGCCGCTGTCTTGGCAAAGGTCCGCGCCAAGGTTGAGCTCACTAGCAAATCCTGTCCCAACGCTCGCAGTAGTGCGGGCGCTGCCTGCCTGCTTTGGCCGAAGGTTTTGAAAGGCTGTTGTTGGTGTTCCCCTTGGGTGGACGACCTTGCGCCTGCCATTTTGTCAGAGGCGGACGCCTCTTCTGCCACATGGTTGGCAGGGAACTCGTGACTTGCCGGGCCATCGGTACCCGTGCCTGCGTCACTGGCACTTTGCGTTGAGGATTTGGGAGTGCTTGGCATCGGTTCCCGCTAAAAGGCTCTTCCCGAAAGTAGCGCGTCTCTATAACGCGGCAATATCAGATGATCCATCACGAAAATGGCGCGCTTGCGTCCGCAATGCGAATAGGTCGCCAGGTTCGGCTGTCACACACGATCTATACCTGCCGCATCGTCGATGTTCTGCGCAACGCCGGGCAGGCCGGTTCCCGAGCAGCTGCCTTCCAGCCTGTCCCGGCGGCGGAAGAGGCGAATTGCGATGATTATACCGTTTTGCGGATGAGTGAACGTCAAATCGCAACAATTCTCCCACGCATCGGACGGGTCTAAATCTGATTGCACCAACGCCGAGGGCGGAGGACGGGCCAAGCCAAGTGCCCGCTGCAATCAAAGAAGGATCACATCCATGAGCAATGAGCAGAAGGTCGCCATCATCACTGGTGCATCGCAGGGCATCGGCGCCGCCCTGGTTCAGGCCTACCGCGATCGCAACTACCGCGTCGTCGCCACGTCCCGTTCCATCAAGGACAGCTCTGACGCTGGCGTTCTCAGCGTCGCCGGCGATATCAGCAAGCCGGAGACCGCCGAGCGGGTTGTTCGCCAGAGCCTGGAACGCTTCGGTCGTATCGATACGCTGGTCAACAATGCCGGCGTCTTCACCGCCAAGCCGTTCACAGAGTTCACTCAGGAAGACTACAATCTGAACATGGGCGTCAACGTCGCCGGTTTCTTCCACATTACTCAGCACGCGGCACGCGAGATGCTGAAGCAGGGCTCCGGCCACATCGTCAGCATCACGACCAGCCTCGTGAACCAGCCGATTGCTGGCGTTCCGGCGGCGCTGGCATCTATCACGAAGGGTGGGCTGAATTCCGTGACCCAGGCGCTCGCCATTGAATTTGCCAAGAGCGGCGTTCGCGTCAATGCCGTCTCGCCGGGCGTCATCAAGACCCCGATGCACCCGCTGGAAACGCATGCGGCCCTCGCGACACTGCACCCCGTCGGGCGCATGGGCGAAATTCGCGATATTGTCGACGCTGTTCTCTATCTCGAGCATGCGAACTTTGTCACCGGCGAGATCCTTCACGTCGACGGCGGGCAGAACGCTGGGCGCTGGTGAACGGAAGTTGATGATGGTCGCAAGCACGGCGACCGCATCATTTGGCAACACCCTAAATCCAGGCTCTTGAAAGGAAACTGCAATGCCCATTGTCACCGTACAAGTCACCCGCGAGGGAACCACACCTGAACGCAATTCGGTTACGGCAGAAGAAAAGGCTGCCATCATCCAGGGCGTCAGCCAGGTCCTGCTCGATGTGCTCAACAAGCCACTGGAATCAACCTACGTGGTGATTGAGGAGGTCGAACTTGAAAATTGGGGCTGGGGCGGGCTGCCGACCAGACAGTATCGCCGAATTCTCGCAGACGCAGCCGCAAAGTCCCGAAGTTAAATGCCCAATTGGTCCGCTGCCTGCCTACCACACGCAGGCAACGGACCATTTGCATCTTCGACCGATCAGCAACCCCAGAGCGGAATTGCATCACATGTCACAGGATACAGAGCAGCCGAAACGTGAGATCGGCATGATCTCGATCGATACGGACATCACGCTGCGAAGGATGGTTGCCCATCCTCGGAGTTCGAAGGGGACCGTACTCTTCTTGCACGGATTTCCAGAAAGTCTCTTTGCGGGCAAGGACATCGCACTTGCGCTTGCCGGTGAATATGAAGTCCACGCCTTTGATTGGCCGGGCTTCGGGTTTTCCTCGCGGCCGCCGATTGATCGCTTCTCCTATTCTCCCCGGGACTTTGCATATGTCTTGAAGCGCTATCTGGATGCCGCCGGCATCGACCGGTCTAAGCTCACCATCTACGCGACCGATCTCGGTGCTTTACCGACACTTCTGCTCGCACTGGACGAGCCCAGCATCGCCCGGTCGCTCATTGTCGGCGACTTCGCGCCCTTCAACCGGCCGGCCCATATGTCGGAGAACCTTCGGGCGCTGAAGTCGAAATCCGCCTCTGAACAAGTGAGGGCCGTCATGAACGCCAACCGCGAGGACATCCTGGCCAGTATCTTCTTGCGCGGTCTTCCCGAGGAGGAACGCTACGAAATTTTGCGCGAGTTCAAGGACGATATGGCACTTGCCTGGGTTCGTGGCGCCCTGACCCCGGCGGATGCCCTTTACCACTATTACTCTTTTTTCACGCGTGATCAGGACTATTTCGAAGCCAATCTGGCGAAGTTGAGGACACCGGTGACTGTGGTCTGGGGCGCTGCCGACATTTACATCAAGAAGGAAATGGGGATCGAGCTGGCTGATCGAATCGGGGCCGACCTCAAACTTCTTACGGGCATTGGGCACTTCCCACATCTCCAAGCCCGGAGCCAGACGATCGAAGAAATTCGCGCCTCGTTCCGCTATCTGCAAACCCGTTGAAAGCCGCTGCGGCGACCTTCATCGCCGCACTTAAACAATCCGCAACCACTTGACTGGGATTATCAGCTTCGGGGTCAGCCGACAGTCTGGCGACCTGCGGCTTCCGATGAAGCCCCCCCTTTGTTCCGAGATGATTGCTCCCTGTAGTGGCGTCTGCCGGCGATGATTGTTGTCATTTCATTGAGGCGATGTGCCAAGCTGCGCGGCAGATTTCGGCGCAGGCTGTCATCGCTCAGTTCGATGCGATGGGGGCATTATGAACGAGACGATCCAAGATGGCATCGGCGCAACTTGGATCTCCTATGACGCCGTGCCATGCGGATAGGGGACGTTGGCGCGCGAATACGGCGATTGCCGTGCCTTGCAGGCAATCTCCTGCCGCAAGTATCTGACCTGACGCATCTCGATGTGATTTGCGGCAAGTGCCTGTGCCAATCATCGAGCGTGGGATTGCGCTGCCCGAGCGGACTTGATCGACACGGCGCCGTCCACCAGTCTAGGTGTTGCTGTTCTCCATCGCGAGTTCTGCCTGGAGGCTGTCGGTATCTCGGAAGATCGTGGCAACCGCCAGAACCCGCCCGCCGCGCTTGAAGCGCAGGAGACAGTCTTTGGCGGCAATGTCGCCCTCGACCTCGATTGCGTCCCATCCCTCGGCGTGGCCGACGTAGTTGATAGGAATGTCATAATGCTGGCTCCAGAAGAACGGCACGTCCGTGAACTTCTTCTTGCGTCCGAGCATGTTGAGCGCGGCGGCAGCACCTTGCCGCTGCGCCACCACCCAGTGCTCCACCCTGATGTTCTCGCCGGTGTGGGGGTCGGGCCACCGGGCTATATCGCCGGCTGCGTATATCCCTGGCACGCTGGTCTTGAGGTAGGCATCGACGAGGACGCCCCGATCAGTGGAAAGACCTGCAGCCTCGGCGAGATCGATCCGCGGCCGTACGCCGATGCCTGCAACGATCAAGTCGGCGGCCAGAGTTCTGCCACTGGTTAACAGGACCTCGCTTGCGCCGATGCTCGCCGCAGTATCCCTTAGATGGAAGACGACGCCGTTTTCCTCATGCAGGGCGCGGATGAAGTCGCCCATCTGGGGGCCGAGCACCCGTTCCATCGGCCGTTCATCGGGCGCCACGACATGCACGCCGACACCGCGAGCACGAAGAGCGGCGGCAACCTCGAGGCCGATGAAGCTGGCGCCAAGCACGACGGCATGCCGGGCCGTGCCGCTTTGCGCAATGATCCTGCGGCAGTCGGCAAGCGAGCGTAGCGTGTGGACATGAGGCTGGCCGGCACCGGGTATATTCAGTCGCACCGGCTCGGCGCCGGTCGCAAGCAGCAATTTGTCGAAGGCGACCCGTGCCTCGTCGGCGAGCACGACCTCGCTGGCACGGACATCGATGGCGGCAACCTTGGTTCCAAGACGCAAGTCGATGTCGTTCCTGGCATAAAAGCCTTGGCCGCGCAGTGGGATCCAGTCTTCAGGAGCCTTGCCCGCAAGGTAGTCCTTCGACAGATTGGGGCGGTCGACGGGAAGCGCCTCGTCGTCGCTGATCATAACGATAGCGCCCTGATATTGTTCACGCCGCAGTCTCTCGGCCGCGGCAAAACCGGCGGCGCCACCGCCGACGATGACGATCCTTGCCGGAATGAGCCCGCCATTGCTTTCGTGTCGGACAGGCGACGGCTTCTCGCGCTTTAGGCCAACGAAAATCCTTTCGCCGCGCTGCTCGACGGACCAGCAAGCGAGCGGTGACAGCGCAGGCGCACGCAGGGCCTCTCCGGTGTGCAGGTCGAAGCAGGCATGATGCCAGGGGCAGCGGATGCCGTCGTCGGCGACGAGACCGTCGACCAGTGGCCCGCCATAGTGTGAACAGGCAGCCGCAACGGCAAATATCTCTTTTCCGCGGCGGACCAGAAGCACAGGCTCACCGTCGCGATGGCCGACCAGCTTACCACCATCTGGAAGATCGGCGAGCGCGATGCCGAGCGCCAGATCTGGGCCGCTGCGGTCTGAATGATGACTGGCCATTTTTTGCCTCTCAAGGAGCCGTTGCCTCAATCGCCCATCGCGACGCTCCGTTGCCGGGCAGGCAGCTTCCTTTAATTTTCTGCTATTCCGACACTTTGGCACATGTCTCTGGCCTGGGGCTCGCGCTTCGTGCATGAGGACATCGGGATCAGCGCCATGGGGCCGGCTAGCCTTCAATTCAGCTTCACTCAGCTCACGACAGCTTGTAGCCGATCTGTCGCAGAAGATCTTTCCGCCACGCAATGTCGATGTCGGTTTCGACACCCAGCGGCGAGGCGCCATCCACCACACCGAGCACGCCGCGGCCTAGATCAGTCTGTACGACGATCGCCTGTGTCGGGTTGGCCGTCGCGCAGTAAATGCGGCAGACCTCGGGTACCGAACGCACCGCAGCCAGCACGTTGACGGGAAAAAATCCGTCCCCAAGGAAGATCAAAAACGTGTGGCCAGCACCAATGCTCAAAGCATTGTCGCGCGCCAGGGCGATCATGGATTCGTCAGTGCCCGACCAGCGCACCAACCGCTTGCCAGAGGCCTCGCAAAAAGCAAGGCCGAAGCGAATGCCAGGAACCGCACCGACCAGTGCCTCGTGGACGTCTTCCACGGTTTTGATGAAATGCGACTGGCCAAAAATGAAGTTGGTGGCGTCCGGCTTGACGATAGGCACCACGGCAAGTTCCATGGCTGCGCTCCTTCAAGATAGACAACACGATGGTAGGTAGGCAGATGAAAGACGGTTTCAAGCCGGCAAGGGCTGAGATGCCTGCCGGTATAGCCCCTAGCTTCTTCGTTGCGGTCCCCACCCGTTGGGGCGGCTCTTTTCACGGCGAAGACACCGAATTTCACGACTGCGCACTGGGGCGCTGCCCAACCCGCCGGCGGCACCAAGCGCCCCGAACGTCGTGCCGCTCGTGAACGCGCTCAACCGCAAATCCGTCACGCCCGCCGCCAGTTACGCGCTCGAGAGACGTTCACCGACATTGCGAAGACTTTGCTGCGGTGCGTCGCTTCCTCAAGGCGCAGACCGAGCACCACGGCTAACCGGGAAATGCTGACGGTCAAGCGCCAGCGCCAAAACACTTCCAACGATGTCGACTAACGTATCTGGTGCCGAAGGCCGATCATCGGGGTTGAATGCAAGCCCAATGACAGCACACTGGCTCGAGGTTTTCACCGGCCAAAAGTCAATGCGCGAGGCTTCTGCCGGATAGATTCCGGCACGCGTGACAGTTCCCGTTTGCAATGACGATCGCGCTGCCTCGAAGTCGGCGGCCTGGGGCTCCAGGCCGCCGACCCTATTAATGGAAACCACCTCCCCCTCCGCAACGAGCATCACGACGACGGGGACTTGGAATAGCGCTGCAAGAGCTTGGGCAGTGATTGAGACGATCGTCTCCAGATTGCTAGCCGCCACGACGTCACGGCTGTAGCCTTGCAGCACAATGGCCTGCCTTCTCAAGAGTGCCACATCCGTCGCTCTCTGCCGCGAGGTGAAGGCAACGCCACTGACGACAAGGCCAACGATAAAGAGCAATGCTATCGCGTAGATGTTCGCGGGGTCATCGACGTAGAGTGTGTAGCGAGGCTCGGTCAGGAAAAAGTTGTAGGCGAGAGCGCCTAACAAGGCTGAGCAGAGCGATGGCCCCAAGCCGAAGCCTACGGCAGCGACAATCACTGGCACAACAAAAACGAGAGAAACGTTCGGGATTCTTACTGAACTGTCGACTCCAACAGCTACGACCGTAGCGAGGGCGGTCATCGCAAACGAAGCAAGGTAGCCGACCACGGCCGGAAATTTCGGCAGTTCCGAACTCAAATGCGAATCCGCGTCCGGCATCGGTGCGACGTCCCGTCGCCGATTCGGTTTAACATTGGCCATGGTTCCAACTCCTGCTCATATACGCCCTCCTGAGGTCAACCCGTCGGCAAAAAGCATGCCGGCCAAGCCGCCGGTCACGGCTGCGATAAGCTACCCAAGTATACACCAGCTCCATTCGTGCGTGAGGCGCCGGAAATACCAATTGCGGGACCCATGTCTCTCCTGTGCTGGCGATGCGACCAGAACAGCAGCGCTACAGCTGCATGCCGGCCCGGCCATTCCATCAGTGGACGTTGACCCTCAGCTCGAATGAGATCGGAGCCGGTTCGACGATTTCCCCGTCCGGTGCACGGCGAATTTCGAGGTGGTTTCCATTGCAACCTTCCGACGCGAAATGCAGGGCAGCCGATTCCGTGGTGAATAGTCCGCCTATACGACCATCCCGGTCGAGGACGACCCAACGCCCTTTGCTGTTACGCCCGATAGTAAAGCGGGCCGGGAGGCCAACGATAATCTTGTACGTGATTGCGTCCCTGGATACTGAGGACATCGCTACTTCCTTCTACCAATCTAACAGGCGGTCGTTTCAATCCGACGCCTTGAATCTATTGGCACCAAAGTAGGAAATCCATTCGAAGCAGGACCAAATAACATCAAGAAATCATAGAAATAGTTTCCGTTGAGGGGGGCGAGAACTGGCTGCTTGAATTTACCGATCAATGCTCGGTTTGCTCGTTGGTCGACGAAAGATCAGCTCACCGGCAGCCGATGAGGTGTCGCAGGTTATGCGGATGGGGAACAGACGATGACGGATCACGCCCGTCAGCTCGCGGCAGCGCATGGGCTCTGCGGGGCGGCCACGTTTCAGCCCTTCTGACAGAGTTGCCGGTAGTCCAAAGGCTGATATGGCCAGACGCCTATAGAAAGAACTGGCATCCAAAGGAAACCGCGGCGATGGCCAAAGGCATTGTTAGTACCATGGCGATGCATTGCCAGTCGGCCTTTTGGCCGTCGTTGCGCGCTTCTGAGTTCATTTCAGCTACTCCCCACATAGGCAGAAGCCTACCGGACTTAGTCGCGATGTCGTCTCAAAATACGTTTCTGGCTGTAATATTCCGCAACAGAAAGGTGCCGGTCGACAGTGGAAAGCATCATCAACGCGTTTCGTTCGGTAGCGGTTGCTCACCGACATTAAGCGGCAGCAATATCTCGGCGATCAGGTTCCGAGTCCATCGATGTGCGGGGTTCCCGGTCGAACGTTTGTGCCATACACCGACAATGAGCGCCGGCGGTAGCGGCATGGGCGGTGTATAAATGGAGAGCCCGAAAAGATCCGCCAACCGCTCCGCCAGTTGCCTTGGGACGAGTGCAATATGATCACTCTCGCTGACAGCTCGGCAGACGCCGAAGAAAACGGGAACAGTCATGACCACCTTCCGGGCGCGTCCGATCTTGGCCAGTGCCGCGTCGCCCATGGCCCTCGTTTTTCCTTCGGGCGAGAAGAGGATGTGTCCGAGTTCGCAGAACAGATCGATCGGCAAGGTTTCACCAGGCTTTATTCCAGCCGCTTCAATTGCGGCGTTTCCTCTGCGGGCGATAGTGGTGAAGGACGATCGGAATAGCGCACGTTGGTCTATCCAGTCTGGGAATTCTGCGTCAGGGATGAGAGCCATATCGGCTTCATACCGTTCGAGAGAATCGATGTAGCTGTTTGGGACGAGGTCGACCAATTGCACCCGAATACCCGGTGCACGTTCGTGAATCTCCCGCGCCAACCGAGGCATCAGCATCTCGGCGAAAAAATCGCTGCCTGCCAGCTTGAGAGTTATGCTGGCGCTCCTGGGATCGAAGGAGGTGCTACTCAACATCGCCTCCATTCTGTCGAGCGTCTCTCGCAGAGGCATCGCCAAACCTCTCGCATAATCCGTCGGGCGCAGACCTTGACCATGACGGACGAACAACTGGTCATCGAGCGCATAACGCAGTCTAGAAAGTGCGCCGGAAACTGCAGACTGGGACATTCCCAGTTTTTCGCCGGCCTTCACGGTCGACCCTTCCCGCAACAACGCGTCGAGCACGCGCACAAGATTGAGATCAAAGGTCGCGAAATTCATTTCACCGATAGCTTCTATGTGATCAAACGATTTTTCTAATAATGGCCAAGATGCTAAGAACCGCAAGACGAAAGCGCTTTCGTTTCATTCTGACAACAGGAGGAAACGATGATTGACCTACTTGAATACCCCGATACGATTGAATGGCTCGGGGTTCATTACCGAACTATTCTTGCAACCGCAGCAACCGGCGGAGCGATGTCCATCGTCGACAGCGTCTCACCCGTTGGCAGCGGGCCGCCGCGACATATCCATGAAAGAGAGGAGGAAACCTTCGTCCTTCTTTCGGGCTGCTGCGAATTTTGGTTGGAGGGTGAGACCTTTACCAAGAAGGCGGGTGAGACCGTCTTCGTGCCGCGCGGAATGGAACATACGTTCAGGGTGATCGGCAGCATGGCTTTGCGGCATCTGGTGATCCTGACGCCGGGCGGCTTCGAAGGTTTTTTCGCCGATATGGCCGCAGGTCAGTTCCAAATCCCGCAGGATATGGACCGGATTGCAGAATCTGCCGTCAGGCACCGCCTTCGCTTCACTGGACCGCCGCTTGGCGACGACTAGTCACTGTGGACAGGGGGCTCGATTGCCTCCAAAGGCCCCGACCCGGCGCGACCACTTGGATGTCCAACCCACGCGGGCAAAGACCATCGATGCGGCGTCCGAGCCGGAGAACAATGGGCTATTAGGGCCGCTAGAAAAGCCAAAGGAGGGCGCTCACGCGCACGGGAACTTTTCAAGATCGGCTGGACGAAAATGAACCCCCACCGTGGGAGGGTGGGTACGGTTCTCCTTATCACCGAATGGTATCGAACTCGGTTCGCACATAGCGTTCGATCTCGTTGAGCCTCTGAAGCTCCTCGACATCGGTAAATTCAAGCTCCTCAATGCCGACAAATGCGGAGGCGAGTAAATCAACAAATCACCGTATAAGGGCATAACTGCGAGGGGCCAGATCTACCAGGCTTTCGCATCGAACACGTGCTGAAGGAAGCCGAGCGTCGCGCAAGGGATGCCGGCTGATGGAACCTCGCGATCGAAAAAGCGGAAGGGAAGCCGTTGAGTTTGGGCGTACCGCATGGGGGCGGCGGCTTCCCTTCTTGTCCTGTCCAGCTACCATCAGGACAACCTCCAGATTACGCTGATAAGGGAAGGGCGCTAGTCGGACCAAAGTCCCAACAAGGTGTGTCCTAGCTGGCCACCCCACAGCGTCTCATGCAATAAACCGCGCGGGAAAATAGCCGGAGGACGGCGATTCGTGCGGATGTTGGGGGAATGCTTTTTCGCGGTTTGGCAGTGGGTGGCGGTGCGGCTGATGGCGGCTGGCGTCATGATCTCCTTTGCCGCCTGGATGCTCATGCTTTCGACTTGCCTTTGCCTGATGGCAGTGCAGTCTGTTCATTCAACTGTTCGAGGCCGGCGCCTGCGTTGCCTGGCGGAAGACGCGTAAAAAAGTCCCCGCAGTCGCGGTTGCGGGGAGGATAGCGAGAGTCGCTTTGAGGGGTTTCGCTTCTCAAAGCATTGTACAAATCGTCGTTGATCACATTTGTTCCCTCCTGATTTCAAAAAAAGCCCCGCATGGGCACAAGCGGGGCGAAAAACAGCGGCATTAGGTAGCAAAGACCACCGAAAGCGGCTTATCGAATTGAACTGAATGAGCCATTTCGGGTACTAGCAACCGCCGTACCTCCCGCGGAACGCGCCACAAGAAGACATCGCCGTTTGCATGCGACGTCGTTCTTTAGCGCTTACTGATAGTCAATTGTCGTGTGTAAACGTCGTTGCTGGGAGCGGCGGCGTGCAGAAAACGGAGCGGATCGCTGTCCGCTACCATTCTCACCATATGCTAAGCTGCAATACGGCGGGACCGGCTCTGCCTTCGTGGAACTTCCGAAAAAATCTTTTCGCCTATACCCGCCAAGCGAACAGGAGCATGGTCCTTGAACTTAACGACCAGCTCTAGCTCTCCACCGAGAGCCTCCACGTAATCCCGAAGCGTTGAAAGAAGAAAATCAGAGCGCTTTTCAATCTGCGCAACCGAAACCTGCTTCTTGCCCATCTTCTGTCCGATATGATCCTGCGTCAGGTCGAGCGCTTTCCGCAGCTTTTGAAGCGTGTCATATTCCCCGAGCACTTCCTTGGCCCGGAGGTCGGACGCCTCGATCATCTCGGGAGTCATCGTTTCGGCAAAAACGTCTTTTGCTGATTTAGCCATCACTCTTTCTCCTTCTTCTCCAACTCTTTTAAATGCGCCTTGTAACGCTTATCAGCAGTGTTGATCAGTTTCGACTTATCTCCGGCGACAAGGATAACGGCTTTTCTCTCCGGATCGAATGCAAATGCGGCCCTCCAAACTCCATCGGCCGCATCAAACCGAAGCTCCTTCATGTTTGCGTAGTCCGAATCATTAAGAGCATCAGCCCGTGGTTGTCCAAGCTCAGGTCCACGATCCTCGAGAAGCAAGACCATTGCTCGCAGTTCGATCTTTACCTCTTTGTCGAACTCCTTGAACTCTTTAGCGAAGTCATCATCAAACACCACATTCCACGTGAGGACAGCAATGCAGCCTGGGCGGCCGTCCGGGACCACGTCTCCCGGGAAGCGAGGTCTTCGCGGACGAGCACGGCAGCCTGAATAAGCTGCAGCGCGTCAACCACTCGAAGGCCTATCAAACCGACGATGGCACGAACACCAACCACGTCGAGAGCTTCTTCTCGAGGGTCCACCGAGCCTACGTCGGCATCCACCATCGGTTTTCGTTGAAGTACTTCGACTGCTACGGGGCCGAACTCGCCTGGCGCGAGGATTGCCGCCAAGTGAGCAATCGAGACATACCTTCCAGGTGCTGGGCAAGGCCCGTCTCGCCCAACCTCGCGCTATCTGTGTGGGTACTGGCAGCAACAAACCGCCGGGCCTGATCTGGGAAGGCTAAGCGGCGACCTCCCACAGAACCTTACGGCCGTCGAAGTGGCCGGACTGCCGAACGCGTCCCGCAGTCGTCAGTTGGGTAAGGACCGCCGACAGGCGGTGTGCGATGTCTGAGAGATTGGCTGGCTCGTCGGGATGCCGAGCTTGGCCGCAAACTTCGCCGCGCAGTCGGTCACCGAAATCGGTTCTCCCGCTTGGCGGAGGACCTCCAGGACGGCTTGGCGCTTGTTTACGCCGTTCATCGCCGCTTTCACCTCGGATGACGGCGGCTTGAGCTTTCGGGAACGACCACCGTATTCAGGTCCCGTCAGCCCTGACGCCTGGTAGTCAGGCTCATAGCTCGGGATGACGCGGTCCAGCGCTCTCATCAGTCCCTGAATCTCGGTTTGCTCAGTTGCAATCTGCTGCAACCTTTCAACCAAAGCGGCCCGCTTCCGCTTCAACTCGTACGCTACACTCATTCGAGGCCCCGTTTTTCACCGGAACCAGGGTAGTCGGGATGCCATTTCAGGTCTGGTGCTTTTTGCTACCTAATGCCGAAAAACAGGGACGGGGAATAGCTAACGCGAACGTCGCTGCACGTTGGTACCCAAAAAGAGGCCCCACGGTCAGTGGGGCAAGTTGGCGTGCACCTTCGGGTGGGTCTTCCCGAGGCATATGGTCAACACCAGTCCGCCTCAAAGGTTCCGCGCCCCTAGCACACTTTGGCACATGAGCGGCTCGCCACATCAACACTGGGTTCCATCGATGAGCGGTGTGCCACGCGCAGCGTCTACCAGTTGCTTCAATTGTTGCTCGTCATGGACGCCTTGCTGGTAGAGTTCGATGATGATCGCGGCCGCTCGCTCGGCCTCCTTAGATGAGGCCTCCAGACCGTTCTCCTGGCAGAACTGCTCAAGAGCCGCTCGGCATTTCGATAAGTCCTCCGACGTCAACGGCTCATCATGCCGATGAAATCTCCGGGTCATTTCAGTTTTCCTCCTCTGTTATTTAGGCGGAAAAAGAGATGGTTTGGCGATTTCAAGGTTTCAAGAGGTCAATAAGGCGAGAGGGGAGGACCGGAGCGTGGGTACGTCTTATTTAATAGACCACTAACATTGCCGTCCAGTAAGCTCTGACGATTGAGTTAGCGCCGGAGCAGATCGCTGCCTCGACAACACCGCTAACTCAGCGGCCCGATGCGAGGGGTTAGGCGTCGGGCCGCACCTTGCCGAAAAGGCAGCCTGGCCGTCAATCCTTCGGCGCCTGGCGCTTCTTCTTCGGCTTACGTCGCGGCGGTGGTCGTTGTTGAGGGTTGGCGTCCACGCTGATGCCAGCGGCGTCAGCCGCCATGATGAAGGCGGCTCTGGCTGCCTCGCCATTCGTCTTCGTCTCCAGCGCCCTGATGCAGGCATCACAGGCAGCGAGCCACGTATCCCTCCTCTGATCGTGTGGCCATTGCTTGGATAGGATTTCGCCCATATCTTCGACTGAATGCACGATGCGGCGGATGCCTGGTTGGCCGTCGATATCGATGACCAGCGGTCGAATCTCCATTGGTGACGGCTCGAGCATGGCGGCTGCCTCGGAATTTTTCCGCCGCTAATGGTGTCACCTATCCCAAAGCGCACAAGCGACCATTTCGGCGTAGCCTTCTTCCCCCCCGCGACGTGGTCACGGATCGGCTTGCTCCGCTCCGATCCGCTAAACCTCTGGCTGCAGCGCATTGGCGAGCGCGATCGACAAGTTCTCGCGTGTCGTGAAGCCGGCTTCCATGAGGTCAATCGCTACGGCAGTCACTGCCCGAGCACACTCACACTCGGGATCTATATGCTTTGTCTTGCACCATTCCGCGATGACGGAGGTGAGGACTTCGAGCTCTCCGTTTTCCAGTTTGGGAAATGTGGGGATTTGCATGGTAGTGCTCCCGCATAATGGCAAGAGCGCGTAGGGGTCTCTCAATTGGATCGTGCCGTGCACCTGATCCAACGCCACATCGTACGCCTCATTTGCAAGCCGGTCACCAGAAAAACCTGAGCGTCGCAGCAAGGAAAAAGACTGTAACGAACACCCTTGGCCGGCGTCGATGCATCTCGGCAAGTTGAATGAGACCCTTCCACTGCTCAGGGAGCCGCGCCGGCGACCCACGATCCAAGCGCGAAAAAGATGATGCCGACTTGGTCGTGTTTGAAACCACGACGGACGCCATGCTTCTTTCGGCCATTTCGCTTCAGGGCGGAAGCTTGTGTCACTTTGAGTTGGCGCAAAATCCTTCCCGAAATAGAGCCGGTGTAGGCACTAGAAATCCATTCCAGCGCCTGTGGGAGTGGGCACCGCGACGTCTTTCCTGGGCTTCTCGGCAATCATGGCCTCCGTCGTGACGAGAAGACCAGCAATGGACGCCGCATCCTGCAGAGCGGTGCGAACGACCTTGGCCGGATCGATGACGCCCTGCGCATAGAGGTCACCATATTCACCTGTCTGAGCGTTCCATCCGTAAGAGAACTCGCTCTTTTCGCGCAGTTTGCCGACGACGACGGAACCTTCCGAGCCAGCGTTTTCGGCAATCTGGCGAGCCGGCGCCTCGAGCGAGCGGCGAACGATGTCGATCCCGACGCGCTGGTCATCATTGGCTGTCTGGATATTGTCAAGCGCCGTCACGCAGCGTAGCAGCGCGACGCCGCCGCCCGGCAGAATACCTTCCTCGACTGCCGCGCGGGTCGCGTGAAGCGCGTCGTCAACCCGATCCTTTTTTTCCTTCACCTCCACTTCCGTCGAACCACCGACACGGATGACAGCGACACCGCCAGCCAGCTTTGCAAGGCGTTCCTGCAGCTTCTCGCGATCGTAGTCCGAGGTCGTCTCTTCGATCTGGGCCTTGATCTGGGCGATGCGGCTTGAGATATCCGTTTTCGGGCCGAGACCCTCGACGATCGTCGTAGTTTCTTTCTCGATCAACACCTTCTTAGCCCGGCCGAGCATGTCGAGGGTGACGGATTCGAGCTTGATGCCGAGGTCTTCGGAAATGACCGTGCCGGCGGTCAGGATGGCGATGTCTTCGAGCATGGCCTTGCGGCGATCGCCGAAGCCCGGAGCCTTGACAGCAGCAACCTTCAGGCCACCGCGCAGCTTGTTGACGACGAGAGTTGCAAGCGCTTCGCCTTCGACATCTTCAGCGATGATGAGGAGCGGCTTGCCCGCCTGGACAACGGCTTCGAGAACCGGCAGCATGGACTGCAGGCTCGAAAGCTTCTTCTCATGGATGAGGATATAAGCGTCCTCGAACTCGACCCGCATCTTTTCCGGGTTGGTAACGAAGTAGGGGCTGAGATAACCGCGGTCGAACTGCATGCCTTCGACGACTTCAAGTTCGGTTTCAGCCGTCTTGGCTTCCTCAACCGTGATCACGCCGTCGTTGCCGACCTTTTCCATAGCCTCCGCCAGAAAACGGCCGATTTCAACATCACCATTGGCCGAGATCGTTCCGACCTGAGCGATCTCGGAGTTGTTGGAAATCCTGCGGGCGTTGGCCTTGAGTTCCGCGACGATCGCGCCAACCGCGAGATCGATGCCGCGCTTCAGATCCATTGGGTTCATCCCTGAGGTCACGGCTTTTGCGCCTTCCCTGACGATGGCCTGAGCAAGGACCGTCGCTGTTGTTGTTCCATCGCCGGCGATGTCGCTGGTCTTCGAAGCAACTTCGCGGACCATTTGGGCGCCCATATTTTCGAACCTGTCTTCCAGTTCGATTTCCTTGGCGACGGAAACGCCGTCCTTGGTGATGCGCGGAGCGCCGAAGGACTTGTCGATCACCACATTGCGGCCTTTCGGGCCGAGCGTTACCTTCACCGCCTCAGCGAGAATGTCGACACCGCGCAACATCTTCTCGCGGGCTTCAGTATTGAATTTGACTTCTTTCGCAGCCATGTCCTCACTCCTTCACAGGCAGCTGATTGACGCCCCGCAGAGCTTCAGGCGGCTTGTCTCCGTTCGTTCTGCACTACGATGACGCCATCGCAGCGGTGTCTCAATGACGAGCAAGCCTTCGCCATCGATCTTGATCTCGGCACCGGTCCACTTTTAGAACAGAATATGATTGCCGCGCTTGAATTCAAGCGCTTCGACGCATGCCTGATGCGAGCGTCACTCGATTTTCCTTGCCTTGCTGTGCGATCTGCACTGGCATGGCCCAATCATCGCCCCGGCGATTGAAACGTTCACGTATCCGAATATAGCAGTGCAAGGCCCAATGAGACGAAGAGGTTGCATGAACGACGTTTTACCTATTCCGGCGGGTGCCGTTATTCGACAAGGCGCAAGGGCATGTTTCTACCGTTTGGTGAACACCAGCCCCTTGCTGATCCAGGTTCGATCAGGAACAAAGATAGTTGCGGCACACGACATGCCCTTGCGCCTGACCGCAGGGGAGTTTGGCCTCTTACCGGACAACCAGCCGCTGGCCATGGAGAACATACCGAAGGCACCCCAGATCTATGAAACTCTCGCACTTCCCGTTCCGCGTCATTTATTCGAAGATGCTTATAGCCGCATTGCTTCGATAAAGCGTCCACCGACAGCGGTTCCCGCGAAAGTACAAGACATGCCGAGGGAGGCAGCTGCGCTGTTCGATTTTTGCAGTCAGCCGGAAAACCTAGCCAAGCTTCCGGCACCGATCGCCATCGCTCGCCTGATGGAACTCATTACATGGTTCGCGCTGGCAGGGGCCGTCCTGGGCGAAGCGCGAAGCTCCCGGCTGGAAGATCGAGTGAGGCGCATGATTGAAGAGGCCCCCTCGTTTGACTGGACGCTCGGATATGCCGCCCGTTCATTGCACATGAGCGAAGCAACCTTCCGACGCAGGCTGGCCGCTGAAGACACGGGCTTCAGCGAGATTTTGAGCGACACGCGAATGACAATCGCCCTCGGCCTTCTCCAGACGACGACGGTGCCGATTGCGCATATTGGATTGGAGGTGGGCTACGAGTCCCCGTCTCAATTCGCGGCGCGATTTAAGGAGCGATTTGGCATCAAACCGCGCTACGTGCGCAGCGGTTCTGATGCATTTGAGCAAATCGGGGCAGAAATTGAGCAGAGCGGGGCAGATGCGCTTGCTCGCTGACGATAGTTTTCCGGCATCATCAACCGCAGGAAAACAGAATGCGTTTTATCACAGCAGTACTTCTCGCCGCGTCCGTCTTTGCCGCAACGGCCGCTCAGGCCGAAATGAAGATCACCTCGAAGGATTTGACCGCCGGCAAGTCCATGGCCGACGAGCAGGTCTTCAATAGCTTCGGCTGCTCGGGGAAGAACATCTCGCCGGAACTGGTCTGGTCGGGTGCTCCCGAGGCCACCAAGAGCTTCGCCATCATGGCATACGATCCGGATGCACCGACTGGCTCGGGCTGGTGGCATTGGTCGGTATTCAACATTCCAGCAAAAGTCTCGAAAATTGCCACCGCCGCAAGCGGCGACAAGAAGCTTCCGGAAGGCGCTGTGGAAGGTCATACCGACTTTGGGACCTCAGGATATGGCGGCGCGTGCCCGCCGGCGGGCGACAAGCCGCACCATTACCAGTTCACCGTCTACGCGCTCTCAGTTGACAAGCTTCCGCTGCCGGATACAGCACCAGCCGCCATGGTTGGCTTCTATGTCAGGGCAAATACGCTGGACCAGGCCACCGTCGAGGTCACCTACGGCCGCTGATCCTTAGGCGCCGTGGGGTTCGCCAAGGTCACGCCGTAGCCGCCAATTTTGTCTGGTTAGGCAGATCATCGATGCCTGGCCATTGTATAGCGGGACCATGGCCAGGCATCGCCAATTCCAGGGCACGATCTCGCGAGGGGAATCTGCCGCCGCAATAGCGTCCACCACAACCTGCTCGATTGTACTCCAATTTCCGCGCAACAACTGATGGCCTCGCACACGGCGAGGGTTGGCCGTTTCTCCAGCCGAACAGAGACGAGACGGCGACTTGGAGCCTTGGGAAGCTCGCTTATGCCTTCCCGAGCCAAAGCATGCTGCGCCATGCCTACATTGGTCAGATCTGCCCTGCCGCTTCCCGCAGTCGCCCTGTGGAGCGCTTAAGCCCTTCATGACGCAACTCGTCATGGACCTCCTGGAGATTGCGCCTTTTATCTTCTTGCCTTGATGTCGACGTCGACATTCACCTATTGACTATCATGTCGACGTCGACATAGTGTTATGGCATGGAGCGGGAGGATATCGCTCTCCGGGAGGGCAGGCGATGCTGACGCTGCAGGATATTCGGAAATCGTATGGAGCCATCGAGGTGATCAAAGGGATCAACCTCGATGTGGCTGACGGCGAATTCATTGTGTTTGTCGGACCGTCCGGATGCGGCAAGTCCACCCTTTTACGGATGATCGCCGGATTGGAGCCGATTACGAGCGGAGACCTCGTCTTGGACGGGTACGCAATGACCACAGCGAGCCCGTTCGAGAGGGGCGTCGCCATGGTCTTTCAAAGCTACGCGCTCTACCCGCACATGACTGTCGCGCAGAATCTGAGTTATGGTCTGCGGGTAGCGGGAACCAAGAGAGAAGAGATTGCGCTTCGCGTTCGAGAGGTCGCTAGGTCACTCCAGATCGACCATCTTCTCGGCCGGCTGCCAAAGGACCTCTCCGGCGGTCAACGCCAACGCGTCGCGATCGGTCGCGCAATCGTGCGAAAACCCAGAATTTTCCTTTTTGACGAACCGCTATCCAACCTCGACGCCGCCTTGCGCGCTCAGACGCGGATCGAGATTGCCCGACTCCAGCAGCAATTGAAGTCGACGGCGATCTATGTGACGCACGATCAAACCGAAGCGATGACCCTCGCAGACAGGATCGTCGTTTTGAACAAGGGTCATATCGAGCAGATCGGCACGCCCCTTGAGCTATATCGAACGCCTCAAAACATGTTCGTTGCAGGTTTTATCGGCTCGCCGAAGATGAATTTCCTCAACGTCCGGGCACACGGATCGGAGGCGGGAGTCCACATTCGCGAGATGGGGAAGGCGATCACGCTTCCATTCGTAGGCAGGGGTGAAGCGGACCTCACCCTGGGAATCCGTCCCGAAGATCTCGTGCTTACGCCTGATGGCTCCGGCCCCTTTGCCTTCAGGCTCGACATCGAGGAGCACATGGGCGAGTTCCGCCTCCTTTATCTGACCGCCGACGATGGCAGCCAGGTGATCGCCAAAACCACCACACAGGACAGCTTCGCCGAGGGCGACATCCTCCATTTCACCTTCGACCCCGCAGCCGCGCATCTCTTCGATGCGGACGGGCGGCGTCTCAGCAGACTGAACGACAAAATCGCCGCCTGAAAGGACGCGTCATATGAGCAATCCAGGTCACTCCATGCTTGCCGATCTGACCAGAACGAAGAATGCCCGCACCCGCCGGTTATCCAGCTGGGACCAAGAGGGAAGAAACCAGGACTACTGGCTGATCGGCCCCGGAGAAACGGTAGCCCTCGCCGACATCAGGGGGCCGGGCTGCATCACCCACATCTGGGCTACTCAATTCTGCCGCCGCACCCTTGGTCCGAGCGTCATAGACCCGGTACTCGGGCAATATATCGCCCCGGTCAATGAAATCCACAATGCCCTGGGAGTAACCTGGGAAGAGGCCGATCCACATTACTACAGGAAAGTGCTGATACGCATCACCTGGGATAACGCGGACCGACCAGCCGTTCTTGTGCCGCTCGGCGATTTTTTCGGAGTTGGTCATTCGATGCCGGGGAGCTTTTCTTCTCTTCCGCTTTCGGTGTCGGCCAAGCCGGAGGAAAGCTACATCCATGGGGGATCGGCCTCGTTCAACAGCTATTTCCAGATGCCGTTCAACGAACGCGCGGTGATCGAGATCATCAACGAGAACGATGTTCCTTACGGCCAATATTTCTACATCGACTACGAGCTGTATGACGAACCGCTCGACAAGGACATCGCCTATTTTCATGCCACGTGGCGACGCGAGAACCCCTGCGATGGTTGGGGGCCGCAGATCCAGACCAACTCACCAGAGGCCAACACCGTTAACCTTGACGGAAAGGGAAACTATACCGTACTCGAAACGCAGGGACGCGGACAATACGTCGGATGCCTCTTGTCGGTCGCGCACTTCCAGGGCAGTTGGTGGGGCGAAGGCGACGACATGATCTGGATCGATGACGATCCGGAGTGGCCGCCGTCCATTCACGGCACCGGCACCGAAGACTATTTCAATCACGCCTGGGGCATGCAGGACAAGAAGGACCTTTTCAACGGCGCGCCGATCCACGAGAGCATCGTTGCGGGATACGCGGTGTCATACCGCTTCCACTTGACCGATCCGGTCCGCTTCAGGGAGAGGATCAAGGTCACGATTGAACACGGCCACAACAATCATCTTAGCGATGATTGGGCATCAACGGCCTATTGGTATCAGACGCTTCCGTCGCCCGTCTTGTCGGTGCCCGCCCTCGAACACCGAATTCCGACGTCCCCTGGTCGGCGCAAGCCGACGGTGGTAGCACCCGAGACGCTATCGGAAGAACAGCGGCGTATGGTGGATCGCGCTGCCGAGCGCATGGACGAATATCTCCGCCTTCGCGAGATTGAAATTCAGAAGAAGCTGTCGCGCACTCGAAAACGCGAGGCCGCCAACAAGGAATTCGGAAGACTCAAATAGCAATCATTGACGACGGAGGGAGGAACCTGTCATGCAAATATCGAGACGGAGACTGCTTCAGACTTCGGTCATTTCCGCGGCCATATCGACGCTTCCGCAATGGGCTCTCGCGCAAAGCAAGACCCTTACAACCTACAACTGGGGAACACCGGAGGAGGGGGGCGCGTATGCCAAGGCCTTCGCCCGCTTCAGCACGAAGTATCCCGACGTCAAGGTCATCGACAACCTGATCCCGCTGACGACGTGGTCGGACTACGCGGATGGCCTTGTGACGCAGATTGCCGGAGGAAACGTTCCTGACATCATCAACATCGCCATCGAAGGTGTACGCCTTGCAGTCAGCCGTGGACTGTTGGAGCCGCTCGACGACTACATTGCTGCCAGCCCCAAGGCACAGGAACTGCTCGCGAAGATCCCCAAGCAGCTGAAGGACGCCTTAACAGTCGAGGGCAAACTCTACGAGATTCCGAACGGCTGGCAGTGCATGGTGATCTACTACAACAAGGCCATCTTCGACGCAGCAGGTGTGAAATACCCGAAGGAAGGTTGGACATGGGACGAGTTCCTCGAAACCAGCAAGGCACTCACGTCGGGCGAGGGTGGCAAGCAGGTTTACGGCTACGGCATGCCCTGGTTTAACTTCGCGCACTATCCGTGGTTTCTGACGAATGGGACGTATCCGATCAACGACGACGGAACCGCGTCCAACCTGACGGACCCGAAGCTGGTGGAAGCGACCAAGTTCCTGCACGACCTGGTGCATGTCCATAAGGTATCGCCAGACCCGATCGGCTTGAATGTCTACGACAAGTTTGCCGGTGGCGCGCTTGCCATGACCGCGGCCGGACGCTGGCCCGTGCCAGGTTGGGTGAATTCCGGCTTCACTTCTTTCGATGTCGTCCCGTGGCCGAAGAAGGAGGGCGGGGACACAGTCTTTGGCTGCGCTGGTTGGGGTATCTCGCCCGCATCGAAAAACAAGCAGGAGGCATTCGATGCTATCTTGGAGCTAATCAGTCTCGAGACTGTCACCGAAATCGTCACGATCGGACAGCAGATCCCGATCTACAAGGAAGTCGCGCAAAGCTCCACGTTCCGTGCCATGCCACCGAACGCAGGTCTCTTCTATGACATTATCGACCGCACACGTCAGGTCGCCGCGCCGACTTATTTCAGCGAACTTGATCGTATTCTTTCCAGAACCATGGATAGCATCATCACTCAGGCGGAAACGTCAGAGGATGCGCTGGCCAAAGCCGACAAGGAACTGAAGCGGGCAATCCGCAAAGGGTAATAGTGATGGCGCAGCGGCAATCCTTCACCAACAAATGGTTCTCACCACAAGCGCGTCAAGAAACCGTCGCCGGCTTCCTGCTGATAGCTCCCGTGCTCTGCGGGTTCCTGTTTTTTGTCGCTGCGCCAATGCTGAGCACGTTTTGGCTTAGCTTCCATTACTACGACCTGTTGTCTGCGCCCAAATGGGCCGGGCTCGACAACTTCCTGTGGATGCTAGACGACGATCGTCTTCATGCCGTTTTGCGAAACACCTTGTTCTTCGCGGTGTTCGCGGTGTTGGGGAACACGGTTCTGGCGGTCATCCTCGCAGCCATCCTGAACCAGAAAATGCCGAAGTCTCTACAGGCTGTCTTTCGCGCCGCGTTCTTTTTTCCGGCGCTGGTAGGCCTCGTTTTCGTTGCCGTGATCTGGCAGTTCTTCTATCACAAGGATCTCGGCATCATTAATTACTATCTGTCGACGCTCGGAATCGAAAAGGTCGCCTGGTTGTCAAATGCCAACACGGTCCTCTACTCCGTCATTATCCTCGATATCTGGAAAAACGTCGGCTTCGGGATGCTGATTGCCCTTGCTGGGCTCCAGGGCATCTCAGCTGAATACTACGAAGCCGCGAAAATCGACAACGCCGGAAAGATCAGGCAGTTTTTCGACATCACCTTGCCGCTTCTATCGCCGACGATCCTTTTTCTCCTGGTGATGAATTCGATCGGTGCGTTTCGGGTATTCGATTCAATCGTGGTCCTCACAAAAGGCGGTCCTGGCGACGCCTCGAGATCACTTGTCATGTACATTCAGGAAGTCGGCTTCCGCGATCTGGAGATGGGCTATGCCTCTGCCATTTCACTCTTACTCCTCGCCCTGGTTGGCATCGTTACGATCATCAACTTCGTCGCTTCGAAATACTGGACGTTTTATGAGTAACGCAGCGACGGCGGGTCCTTCGCTCGGACGTGCAATTGCCGACCGCGGGACAACTTATCTCCTGTGGACTGTTCTCGGTCTCGGCTCATTGCTGATGGCCGCACCGTTCATCTGGATGTTTACAGCAACGCTGTCGCCAATGTCGCAGGCCTTTACTCTGCCACCGCGATGGCTTCCCGGCAGCGATATCACTATCGAAAGTTACCTTCGGGCCGTCAGCGACTACCCGCAGCTCGTCCGATACTTTTGGAATTCTGTCTATATTTCGACACTTGTGACGGTTGGCTATGTTGCTGTCACGACGATGGCGGGCTACGCCTTCGCTCGCTTGGAATTCCCTTTCAAGAGACTGCTCTTCGGGATGCTTCTCGTTTCCCTGATGGTCCCGATCCAGACGATGATTGTCCCTCTTTACATCATCATGCGTGGGATCGGACTCCTTGGAACATCTGGCTCGATCATACTGCCTGGCATGATCGGGGCTTTTGCGCCGGGTCTCTCGGGCGTCTTTGGGGTATTTCTCATGCGCCAGTTTTTCCTGACAGTTCCCAAAGATCTGATCGAAGCGGGAAAAGTGGATGGCGCTGGGCCGATCAGGATATTCTGGACAATTGCGGCACCCCTTGCGAAACCGCAAATGGCTGCCCTTGCAATCATCGTTTTCACAATGACCTGGAACGACTATTTTCTCCCCCTTGTCTTCATGCTCACAGGAGACGACCAGGTACTGCCGCTGGCTGTCGTCGGAATCAGCGGCGGACGGGGCGGAGAAGTTCCAGCAGCGGTCATTTTGGCGGCTGTTTCGATATCCATACTTCCCATCCTGATCGCCTTCGTGGCAATGCAGCGCCTGATTGTCGAAAGCTTCATGCGCGCCGGAGTCAAATGAGGACCCATGGTCACTATAAAAGATATCGCATTGCGCGCGGGTGTATCGGACCAGACGGTTAGTCGTGTGGTTCGCAACGACAAGCGCGTCGACGAAAGGACGCGCGCACGCGTCAACGAGGCGATCGACCAGCTGGGCTACGTGCCGAACCGGGCAGCCCTTATGATGCGGCAGAACAAGTCCGGCATTATCGGAGTGATGACCGACGTCATATCGACCACACCAGATTCCACTGAAATCATTCGCGGTATCCAATCGGCGGTAGAAGGCGCCGGCTACTCGATGTTGATGGTCAACACCGGCGGCGATCTGGAGCGAACCAGACAATGCTGGCGAGAACTCAAGGGACACCGTGTCGATGGCGTGATTTACGGCACGATGTTCCAGCGCGAATTGCGCCAGGAAGAGCTGGATCCAGAGGTCAAGACAGTGTTGGTCAACTGCCATGAGCCACCTGGCGTCGAAGTGTCGAAGGTTGTTCCCGGTGAACCCGAGGGTATGAGGGAAGCCGTCGACACGGCAATTGCGCATGGCCACAGAAAGTTCGGATATGTGCGGCTCAACCCGCTTATTCTTGCGGCCGATATCCGGGAAGCCGCGTTGCGTACAAGGCTTGGTGAGCACGGCCTGGTGTTGCGCGAGGAATGGTGCATTTCTGGAGTGACTGGTCCGATCTTCGGCGACACCTTCGTTGCTTTTGACAACGCCATGGCACTACTTGGCAAACAGGACCGTGCCAGCATCCTGTTTTGTGGCAACGACGAGATTGCCCTTCAAGTATTCTGCGCCGCCAGTTGCTTAGGCATCCGGGTTCCGGAGGAGTTGAGTATCGTCGGCTTTGACGATTTCAAAGTGGTCACCGAGGTGATGCGGCCCAGCCTGACGACAGTTGCTTTGCCGTACTACGAGATGGGTCAGGCGGCTGTTGCAACTCTTGTATCGACTATCGGCAATGAGCAAGTTCCTGGCGTCCAGTCGGTAGCGTGCCGGTTCGTCCAGCGGCAGTCGCTCGGAACTGCACCGTAAAGAAGTACCGGCATTCAGTTCTCGGACCAGACCGGACTTTGGCTTTTGACCCGCGTGAACGATCAGGCCGACGAGATCAGAAAGAGCTTGACCAAAATGCCCGATTAAAGAAGCGGTCATCCTCGCGCGTTTATCTTGACGTTCTTCTGCCTCCCTCGGCTCGTTGTTCGTAGGGGTACCGTCTTGCCGTACTCTTGCCACCAGGCTGTCAAGGCCTCCATAGTTGGCCCGAGACCCCTAGCCTTGGCCGTGATCTCGTAGTCGACCCGAGGCGGCACCTCGGCGAACACCGTTCGCGTAACGAGGCCATCTGCCTCCAGTTCCCGCAGTTGCGCCGTCAACATGTGTTGCGTGATGCCAGGTATAGCCTTCCTTAGCTCGCCGAAGCGATAGACGCGCTGGTTGAGAAGCCACATGATCTCCAGCTTCCATTTGCCGGAAAGCAACGAGAAGGCCCGCCGCATCTCCTCGTGCATGTTGATTTCGCCGCCCTTATTAGTACGCTTTTCCATACTAGAATATCCAAATTCATCCTACTTGCGCGGATCGATCTTACACTACATTTTCTGTGTCAGACCAGGGCCACGGGGGCTCCGGAACGCCGAAATAAATCGAAACGCATGAAACCTGCCGGGAGCCTTGGCGGGAAAGGATATTCAATGGCCGAAAACTACATCTATTGGATCAGCACGGCGCTACTTAGTCTGTTGTATCTCGGATCCGCCACGACCTATATCGTAAAGACGGAATGGGTCCGCCAGACCGTCGTGGGCTTCGGATATCCGGCTTATCTTGTTCAGGTTCTCACCGCCGTCAAGATACTCGCCGTAGCTGCCGTGCTTTTGCGCTTCAGCGTTGCGCTGAGCGATCTGGCCTACGCTGGCATGCTGTTTCACCTCGTCCTTTCGACAATGGCCCATATTGGTGTTCGCAACCCCCTCGGCGCACTGCCAGCCCTGCTTGGCCTGATGTTCCTCGTCACCTCGTTCGCGACCCAGAACTTTGCTCGCGACATTCCCTCACCCTATGCGCTGTCGCGGACCGCGCACTGAAAGCAATGAAAAGGAGACCCGCCATGGGAAAACTGAATGGAAAAATAGCGATCGTCGCAGGCGCTGGCCGGGGCATCGGACGGGCAACGGCGAAACTGTTTGCCGCTGAAGGTGCGAAGGTGGTCGTAGTGTCGCTGACGCCAGCGAATGTGGACGCGCTCGTCGCGGACATTCATGCAGCGGGTGGAACGGCCCTCGGCGCTCCATGCGATCTCAGCGACGGGGATCAGGTCAAGGGCGTTGTCTCCAAGGCAGTCGAAACTTACGGCGGCATCGACATCCTGGTAAACGTGGCCTTTGACAACTCGGCGGCAATGTCGTCCATCGCCGACCTATCGGTGGAGCAATTGCAACGCAATTTTGATACCGGGCCGATCGCCTACCTGCGCACGATGCAGGCCTGCTACCCCTATCTGAAAGTGAGCGGCGAAGGCCGCGTTATCAACTTCGCCTCTCTTGCAGGCGTCATAGGGTTGGCTTCGTACGGCCCCTACAATCTCGCGAAGGAAGCGGTGCGTGCGCTGACAAGAACAGCAGCGCGTGAATGGGGGGGCGACGGGATCACTGTCAACAACGTGCTCCCTGTTGCTGACACGTGGGGCGCGGGAGCCGACACCCCACCTCCACAAAATACACTCGGACGCCATGGGTCACCTGACAACGACATCGCTCCGGTCGTCCTATTCCTGGCGAGTCGTGACTCTCGGTTCATCACGGGCTCCAGTTTAACACCTGATGGCGGTCAGATCATCGACGCCGCCCGATAATCATTTGAAGTGCGTCGGCTGGAACGGCGCACTTCGTTCTCGCAGGAGTAATGAATGACTGTTCTCCCTATAACGTCGCTCTTTGCTGCTGGCTTTGCGCTGGCATTGGTTGCCCTATCAATCGCGATATCCCTCCGACGCGTGAAGCTCGGTGTCATGATCGGCCAAAGCGAAGACGAGGTCCTTCGGAACAGGATAAGATTGCACGGCAACTTCGTTGAATACGTACCGCTTGGACTTATCATTCTGGGGTTTGTCGAAGCTCATGGCATCTCGATCGCGGCAGTTTTATCTGCCGGAGCAGCACTTGCTCTGGGTCGCGTTTTACATGCGACAGGCATGCTTCGGCCATCTGATGCTGTCAGAGGCTTAGGTATGGCGCTGACATATCTTTCGCTCATCTCGTCGGCGCTAGTCATCGGCGGCAGCGTGGTGTTTTTCTGAGAGGATGAACCGCAGCAATCTCAGTATTCTCGTTTTATCATGTCTGCTTTGCGCGATTGCGGTCATTGGCCGATTAAAGGCAGGCGCGCGAGAAGCTGCCGCGTCTGAATGACGTCCCAGGAGATGTATTCCGTGATTGCCAAGCCGACGATGTCCGCTCGCATCGCAACGTCATTGAGGAGGCGAAAGACAGTGTCCGGCTCCAAGCGGCCTCGTGGCACACCGGCGAGAAATCTCGTCTCAGGGTTAGGCTTGTTGAAAAGGATAGGCCCGAAGCGGGCAGGAATGATCGCGTCAACATCCAAGTGCACGGCCACATGATCGATGCGCTGCTCTACGAGCCACCCAATAATGGGAGTGCTGGCAGCGGAAAGTTCCTCCGAACCCGTTCTCCGCAAGAACAGATCACGCAGAACCTCGTCTTCTGATGACGACCACTCATCCAGACCGGCATACATGACACAGGCGGGATCGACGGGAACGTCCACCTCCGCCACAAAGTCCGGATCACCGCGCCCGAGAAGCATTCCCAAAACCTGCGCGTTGCCCTGATGGGTTTCCTTGAACGTCTGAACGTCCGGATGCGCGTCGATCCACAGAACGCCGAGCCGCCCATTATATCGCTTGTTCAGCTATGCGATTGGGGCGAGATCAACGAGGCAATCGCCGCCGATGGTCAAAATCCGGTCCGGCATGTGCCTTTCGATGGCGCGACGCGCGGCCTTTGCCTGATCAAGAAGGGCCGCCTTCTCTAGCATTCCATCCTCTGTCCTAAGAGGCCGGTGAGCTTGATCGGGAGCAATTACCTCGACGGTTTCACTAGGGCCGTCAGACGTCGGAAGCAACCAGGACAACAGTTGGGAACTCAGGTGATATTCGTTGAGGACTCCACCCTGCCACTGCGGCATATGCAGCCTTAATGTCCTTTTACCCTTGTCGTCCACGTCACCGTCCTCCTTTTGGCGTTCAAGAAGATACATAGGCTTATTGCGGCCATTCCAATGAATGCACTGGGCCGGTAGCCGACAACGTCAGCGCGTTTGGGGCGGCCAGATGGAGACAGCGCCTCCGTCCGGGGATTGAGCGGTCGCGGGACCGCGCCGAGCGAGCAAATAGAGCGCAACGATATGGGTGATCATCAGCAGCGGTACATAGATGATCACGATCGCGTAGGTAGCGCCTAACTGCCCCGCCAACGCCGGCAGGCCAAACTGAGCGCCATGATAGTAGTCGATGATGAGGTCACCGGCTCCGACGAGATTGAAAGCACTGGTGAACAGCCAAAACAGCGGACGGACGTGAAACGAGACTAGAGCCAGCATGGCCAGCACTCCGGTGGCAAAGTCACCATAAGCGGCCATGACCGCAAAATCGCCCGGCAGATTGGGACCGACGACTCCGGGAAGAATGAACACCAACCCGAAAAAGCGGAAACTGTGAAGCGTTGCGATGGCCCGCAACGCCTCGGCGCGGTCCATCGATCTAAGCCGGGGCAAGACATAGGCACCGACACAAAGCAGCCATGGAACATAACCCAGGATCAGGTGAAGCTGGAAGATAGTTGCCGGCGACATTTTTTGTCTCCTCCCAAGCGGTTTCCAGGCAGATATACGGCCGCTTACATCGCGCAACTATTCGCGATAATATGAATAGGTCATGAAGCAGAACTTCACAGTAAGGCAAGGAGCGCTCGACGGGTTGGAAGCGTTCCTGAGCGTTGCCCAACACCGCAGCTTTCGAAAGGCAGCGGCGGAACTGAACGTGACACCTTCGGCCATCAGTCAGGCTGTGCGCACGCTCGAGTCGCGCATCGGAACGGCACTATTTACAAGAACAACGCGTAGCGTCGGACTGACGGAAGCCGGCGAACGGTTCCTCTCGCGTGCAAAGCCGGCCTTCGAAGAACTCGTCGCCGCCAGCGCGGTCGCGCAGGACCTTGGACAACGACCGACAGGACGGTTGCGCCTCTCGGTGCCGCGTGCCGTTGTCCCGATCGTGCTTGAGCCTCTGATTGCGTCCTTCTCAAAGGCCTATCCCGAGGTCGAGGTGGAGATCGCCGCCAGCGAGAAATTCGTCGATCTCGCGGCCGCAGGCTTTGATGCGGGTATAAGAATGGGTCAGTTCATCGCCGCCGACATGATCGCGGTTCGGCTAACTCCACCGTTCCGGCTTACGATCGTCGGGAGCCCGAGCTACTTTGCCGGCCGAAAACTGCCCGAACTCCCTGACGATCTGCGCCACCATGCGTGTCTGAGAATGCGCCGCTCCAATGGCGCGCTCGCGCTGTGGTCGATCAACGACAATGGCAATGTGATCGAGGCCGCCGTCGCGGGGCCACTCATCGCTCATGACTTCCCGACCATGCTCGGCGCAGCGGTAGAAGGCATGGGGTTAGCCCAGGTGCCCGAGCCCATCGCGGTTGATCAGATCAAAGCGGGAAAGCTCATGGAGGTGCTCAAACCATTCGCGCCCATGGGACCGGGCGTATTTCTTTACTATCCCAACCACCATCAAATGACACCAAAACTGCGCGCCTTCATCGATCACGTGAAGAAGCATCCACATTCTGCGAGCAAAGCCCGAATTCACGACAACGGTGAATAGCTCGAGTTGCGAGGAAAGCCGACGCCAAGGCAGCATGGCGCGACGGCCAGGTGGCCGTTTTGGGCCCCGTTCGCTGCCCGTCCGGTTCTGGCCGTGGAAGTCGGTAAGCTGCCGTTCCGCTGAGGACCTCTCTCACGATGTTCCACGATCTATCGCAGCTTCGCGCAAGAGGAATGGTGCCACCCGTGTGGCGCTTCATACCTGCGGGCTGACGGTACCAAGCCATTGCGCAATTGCCGAGGGGACCGGGCGCCCTGTATTCCTGAGATCGTACATGCACTCTTCCCCTACCTGTACTCGGCAGACCGTGAAAGCCAGCCGCTCCTCACGACTGTTGTCAACGAAAACCGTTGCATCGGCAATCTTTGAAGCTGCGCCAATGGCACGCTGGGTTTTCGGGAATCGGCGTATCAGACGCTCCGTCTCAACGTCATGCCCGTGTTCCGCGACACGCGTCTGAACGCGAAGAATAGAGAGTTCGACATTGGAGAGACCGACAAATAACAACAGAACAAAATAGCCGGCTGCCTGCATGTCGCGAATAAGCTCGAGCTTGGAATGGACGGTGCCATCCGCAAGCTCCTCCCAGTAAGAAAAAACCGTCTCCATGGCGAAGGGAACTTTAGATTGCATCGCGTGGCCGACAAAGGCCTGAACGCCGTCCTGTGCCACTTTCATCCAGCTTTGGTCGGTGTCTCTGAGAGACTGCGCCCATGGAACCAGAGCCCCGTCGCTGCCCGCCTCAGGCAGGATGGACAACATCATTCGGTCGGCGTTTATGAGTGGGATTTGGAGCCTATCCGAAAGGACCTACCGCCACATCGTCGACTTTCCCGAACCGTTGTGGCCTGCAAGGATTATCGCAAGCGGCTTTCCTGTTATCCGCTGAGCGTGAAGAATCTGATCAATCGCTTCGTTCGGACGCCTCAATCAATGACCTCGAAAACGCCGTTTACCAAACGACCACGTTCGGTACGTCCGTCCAAGCGTCGTATGAACACGCCAGCTTCGTTTTCTGCAATTGAGAAGCGGGGGACGCCTTTCTTAGAGCGAAGGGACACGCCTGGCTTCGCCAGTTTGGCCGTTACTCTCGCAAGCGCTTCGGTGCTTTTTTTGACGTTCACCTGCACGAACTCGGAACTAGGCTTTGCACCGGTAACAACAACACTACCGAACTTCACCTTGCTGGGACGCGACCTCCTCGAAGTACGCATTGTGAGTGTCGATGCGGCCCCGGTGGCTGGTTTTTTGGACGTCGTCTTTGCCATACAGAGAAGATAGCGATTCTTTGAACGCGTCGCCAACCTTTAATGCAAGGGAAATCCCCCTCTCCAAGCAGGCCGACGTGTCGGATTGATCCGTGCCCGGCGCCGCTCATGGGTGAGCACAACTGCCTGCGTCGTGAGGCGCTCCCTAGCGGCGGAACCGGGGCCGAAAGCAGACTGTCAGCACCTGGACTGGTAACTCGAGAACCTGACATCACGGACCCCCTGTGGAAAGTCCATGATCGCCCAAGTCACAGGCTACCGGCTAGCGTTGGAAGGTGAGGTGGATGGTGCCACTCGGCGCCGTTTCCGCCTTGACTGTGTAGCCAGCTTCTAAGCCGCGCAGATCGTCCCACAGGCGTATGCCGCGCCCAAGCAGAATCGGAGCGATAGCAACATGAAGACGATCGACAAGGCCTGCCTTGAGGAAGTCGCGAACGACGGTAGCACCACCGCCAACCCGCAAATCTTTGCCGCCCGCCGCACCAAGAGCCCGTTGCAGCGCATCAGCAGGCGTGGTGCTGAGGAAATCGAAAGTCGTCCCACCGGCCATCTCGATGGAGGGCCGTGGCTTGTGGGTGAGGACGAAGACCGGAACCCGGAACGGTGGCTCGTCGCCCCACCAGCCACGCCAGTTCGGATCGTCGGGAAAGTTGTGGAGCCCGAACATGCCAGCGCCCATAATCTCGGCACCCACGTTTTCGAAGGACTCCTTCGCGTAATTGTCATCGACGCCCGTCGTCCCTGCTCCCGTGGTATCCTTGAGCACGCGCTCACGGAACGTTCGCGTTGCGGCATATGCGCCGACGAGACGTGGCCAGTCCACGCCGAACGGGGCTTCGGGCGTCTGGTCCGTCGTTGTCGCGAAACCGTCGAGCGAGATCATGAGATCGACACGAACTACCACTGGAGTCCTCCTTGTGAGTGGTTGCATAACCGCTGCGATACTAGGCGAGCTAGATACTAAGGCATGTACCTTTATATATTGGGTCGGACACTAAGGCAATTACCTTTTTATCCTTGACCAGCTCCCTGACGCGTTTTAATTAGTCACATGCCTTACCATTCGACTCCCCTCGACCTCGCCTTTCACGCTCTCAGCGACCCGACCCGCCGGGCTGTGGTGTCGCGGCTGGTCGAGGGCGAGTTGCCGGTCAGCGTCCTGGCCGAGCCTTTCGACATGGCGCTGCCCTCCTTCGCCCAGCATCTCAAGGTGCTGGAAGATTGCGGGCTGATCGCCAGCGAGAAGCGCGGGCGCAGTCGCTGGTGCCGGCTGGTGGAGGCGCGCTTCGACGAGGCGGCGGACTGGATGGAAGCGGAGCGCCGGCGCTGGGCCGAGCGGTTGGATCGGCTGGAAGTCTACTTGGACAAAACGGAAGAGGATGATGAAGGACATGGCAAATCTGCTTGAAACCTGGTCGCTCGATCGCGAGATCGTGCTGGTGAAGCTGCTGAACCACCCACGCGACAAGGTCTTTGCCGCCTGGATGGACCCCAAGGCGCTGGCCGAATGGTACGGCCCGGCCGGCCTCAGCATCGAGAACCACGAAGCCGATATCCGCGAGGGCGGGGTCTGGCGGTTCGATATGGTGGGCGTGTTCGAGGGCCAGAAGCAGCGCATCCCGAACCTCATGCGCTTTCTGGAGATCGTGCCGAACGAGCGGATCGTGATGGACTATGGCACGCCCGACCCCGACGACCCCGACCGTTTCCGCGCCACGGTGACGTTCGATGAGCAATCCGACGGCAAGACGGTGCTGACCATGCGCCAGCTCCACCCCAGTCGCGAGCGGCGTCAGGTGGTCATCGGCTTCGGCGCGGTCGAATACGGGCTGCAGACGCTGGACGGCCTCGCCGCCTGGCTGGACCGCTGAGCCCTTGGCCGCTCAGTGCCGCCCGCGCCAATTGGCGATGGCCGAGGCTGCGTGCAGATCGAGCTGCGCTTGATCGCGCAAGTCACAGCTTGACGGAACAGGATGGCCACACACGATGTCTGCTTTCGGGCGGCTGCTATCTTGATCTGTACGTACGACAGCATGGGAGGCGCGAAGCGGAAATTGTTTCCGACGGCTTTCGACCCAAAGCGGTCATGCCCGAACCCAACGATACAGGCCACCAACCACCTGCAATTACATATCAGCGTTGCATAATAGGTGGTATGCGTTTGCCTAAAATAAGATCATAAGGCGCGTAGCTGATGCACATGAGGATCTTAATTATGGATTGGTTTCCTGTAGTCTTCGCAACGTTCAAGGTTCTCGTGTTGGGCACTGGCATGTACTTCGCCATCAAGTGGCATGACGATCAAGGGGAGAAGGGGGAGAGAGGCGCGGTGCTACGCGCGGGCGGCAAGATGGCCGCAGTCTTCGTGCTATTGCTCTTCGGCTTGGTGCTCTTCACCTTCGCCCTTGGCAGGATGCTCGGTTTGGACTTGAGCTTCCCATGATGGCATCATTGATGTCCCCAGCCCCCGCAGAGGCCCCCGGAGGGCCGACGACAATTCGGTAGGCCGCACAAGCGAGCTGAAGCTAACGTCTCCTATTGGCGCAACTGCGACCCGGTGTTGTCACTGTGTAACGTCCGCTTTGCAGCAGCAACCGTTGGCCCGATGACCACTATGGGGGCGCGATGCAGCCGAAAACTGACAGCGAGTAGGAAGTCCGCTTTGAGCCGCACGCGGACTGGCCGCTTCTGGCATCGGAAAAGCGACAGCAGACATTCAACGATCCGGATCGAGGTCTCGGATGCCCCCCTTCGGTCATTGCTGCTCGGTAGGAACGTCGCGAGAGGGTGGAAAGCGGTCATTTGCCTAGTCTTCAGGAAAGATGGCGTTACGACCGGAACCGGTCGTTTGATGTTCTGCCTCTCGCAGCAGGCCCTCGAGGCGGGTCGCCCATTCCTTGTTGCCATCTCTGAACGGACCAAGCGCATCGCCGGCAGGCTCCGGGAGATCGCCTACAGCGGCGGAGAAACGGCGAGCCTCCTGACTATGTCCCAAGGCCGTGTGGCAGCACGCCTGGATGCGGAGCAGCGCCGGCCAGTCAGGCCGCGCCTTTAGCGCCACACGCCCCGTGTCAAGCGCGCCCTCGACGTCGCCCGAAAAGAACAGCGCAAGCATCAAGAGACTGAACCAGACCGCATTCTGCGGATCATGGGGGTTGAGTTCGAGGCCGCGAGCCAGCGGCTTTCGCGCGCCGGCCGCATCGCCAACGAAAAGGCGGGCCATACCGAGGACGAGATACCCCAAGGCGAAGCTCGGACCGAGCTCGATGGACCGCTCGGCTGCGAGGATCGCCTGGTCAGCCCTACCTGTGTAGGCCGACACAATCGCCAGCGCATAGTGCGCATACGGATTCCGGGTGTCGAGATATATCGCCCGCAAGGCCGCATCGAGTCCTTCCTTCGCGTCCGCAGAGGGATTTTCTGTCCAGCCATAGGCGATGAGGCCTGCGTTGACCCGTGCCCGCCAGATCTGCGCCTCTGGAAGCATGGGATCGAGCTCTGCGGCCTCTCGGAAGAATCGCCTTGCGAGAAGATGGGTTGGCTGCGTTACCTTGTGAAATTTGAATGTACCTTGCCGCACAAGGTCCCATGCGGTCACGTTGCCGGTGTGCGGAGCAACCTGAAGTCCATGCCGTAACAGCAGCTCGGGCTCGACCGCCGCTGCGATCCGCTCGGCGATGGCGTCCTGCACCGCAAATACCTCGGCCACCTGAAGATCGTAATGTTCGGACCAGACGGTGGCGCCCTTCATTGCGTCGGCGAGGTAAACCGATATCCGCATCCGATCGCCGGTATGCCGGATGGCTCCATCCACCAGAAAATCAACGCCAAGTTCGTGCGCGATAGACTTCGGATCCCTCGGGCCATTCCTCCTTGCGAAACTCGCCCCACGCGACGCGACGCGGAACCATCGGAACCGGGCGAGCGCCATGATCAGGTCGTCGGCGATACCGTCGGCCAGATATTGTCTCTCGGCATCCCCGCCAAGATCTTCGAAAGGCAGTACTGCAATCGCGGGGCTGGATCTCGCCTCCGCATGCCCTTCGCTACCGGGTCCGTCGGGCCGGCTCTCCACCAGACCGGAAAATCTGTATCCGACCCGTGGGACCGTGATGATCCAGTCGCCCCCGTCTGATGCCGGGCCGAGCAGCTTGCGAAGCGCAGCAATCTGAACGGAAAGATTACTCTCCTCGACGGCGAGGCCTGGCCAAACGGCATCCATCATCGTCGACTTGGCGACGATACGCCCATCTGCCGCGAGCAGAACGGCAAGCAGCGAAGCGCCGCGGGTGCCGATCGCGACAGGCCGATTGTCACGGAGAAGGCATCCGTTCTCGGTAATGAACTCGAAGGGGCCGAATACAAGGTGCTGGGTGTTCATGATTTGGGAATGATACGCCCGATTTCGCAGTTTTCGGAATTTTTCGGCCCCGTTTCAGGACTTGCGCCGGCTCCGCGCGCAGATTCAGCTCTATGCAGTAGTTGAGGTGGTGGGAACGATGAAGAACGAAGCAATGCAACCGAAAAATGCTCACGCATTAACCGCGAAAATCGTACGCGGCAGTGACAGCTATGTCGCCGAGCAGGGATCTGTTTATCGCTCGGGAGTCTCGGCGGAGAGCGTCGGATCCAGCATGCTGTGGCTCGGGATGATCTCGCTACCCGCAGGAAGACGAACCAGCGCCCATCGCCATCAGGGACACGAGACGGCCCTATTTATGACCGCGGGCAAAGAGATCGAGATTTGGTCGGGGGCCGAGCTCGAACGGTGCGAAAAGGTCCACCCCGGCGACTACCTGTTCATTCCGGCCGGCGTTCCGCATGTGGCTGTCAATCGCAGCACGGAAAACGCCGAGTTCCTTGGTGCCCGCAACGACCCCGCAGCGAACGAGAGCGTCGTGCTGATGCCGGAACTCGACGACATCGTGCCCTAATCAGGCTGGGAGGTGCACTATGGCAATCATCGAACAACGTCTGGCCGCTATGGGTCTGGAACTGCCCGAACCTCTGAAAGTTCGCGAGGGGCTGCGGATGCCTTTCGCCTGGGTCCGCGTGCGCGGCACCCGCGCCTACATTTCGGGTCACGTCGCGTGCAACCAGGATGGGACATTGGCAAAACCCCTTGGCAAGGTCGGGACCGAGGTTTCGCCTGAGCAGGGTTACGCGTCAGCGCGGCTCGTTGCCCTGGCTCATCTCGCGAGCCTTAAGCGGGCTGTCGGAAACCTCGATCGGGTTACGGCTTGGCTGCGCGTCTTCGCCATGGTGAATGTTGCTCCGGGTTTCAATGAGACCCCGCTGGTCACAAACGGTTATTCCGATTTGATACTGGAGCTGTACGGTCCTGACGCTGGCGCCCACGCCCGCTCGTCCATCGGCATGGCCATCCCTTTGAATGCGCCTGTAAACTGCGAAGCGGAAGTGGAAATTGACGGGGGACCGCTTAGGGTCGGATTATGATCTTTGCGGGGTGCGGCGAGCGTCTCGCGCGGATAATCGACTAGGTCCGTAAGATCGCTGCGCTCTGGTCTTCGCCTCCCCATCCGGCACGACTAACATCAGGCTGGTGCCATCGTTCCCCAACGTCGTACATTGTTGTAAAATTTCGCTCTAGTGGCAGCTTTTGAAAAATGTTGTCTGACCTTGGAGTGACCAAGTTGGGAGCGCCAGACAGTCGCCCAGGTTACCTGCGGCGAAGGTCGGCTCGGAGCCCAACAGCGGACGCCAGCTTCACTGCGACGGATGGCCGACTTGGGGCCGCAAGCCGACATCAATGGTCCGTGCGTGGTCTTACCTAAGTCCGCGGAACTGTCGCCGCCTTTCTCGTTGGGCATTTTAGCCATTGGTAATGGTGCCCCACTGGATGGCGTTCTCTATGACAATACCATCAAGGAGACCGCGATCCAGGCAAATGTTTGCGCGTTCGGGTAACAGGCAAGCGACGGCAATGGGGCCGGGAGCGGTCACAGCGAGTTAGATGTCAGTCGCCCGTCGGCCTCTTTTCTGCCGACCGACGTGCGCGGATCGCGCTCGCGATAAATACGCGAGAAAGCCCATGATAAAGCGGCTCGTGAGTGAGTATCCTGGAGGTGATATACCCGATCATCGAAACCGCCATGATCGGCATCACAGCCTGATGGTCTCCAGTCATCTCCAAGATAATGACGAAGGCGGTCATTGGCGCTTGGACGATACCAGAGAAGTATCCTGCCATGCCCAAGATTGCGGCGAGCGCAATGCTGGAGCCGAATAACGAGCCGACGGTGCTGCCAAATCCGGCCCCAATTGCAAGGGAGGGGGCGAATATGCCGCCGGGTATGCCTGAGAGCATAGACAGAAAGCTCGCAACAAGTTTTTCGGTGAAGAACATCAGCGGCGGGGCGTGCCCTTCAACAGCGCCCCTGGCCTGTTCGTAACCAGTGCCGAAAGTCGCACCATCCGATGCAACACCGACGATGGCAACGGCCAGCCCGCACAGTCCGGCAACGATCACGGCACGCTGCAGCGGTCTAGGATGAACCCATCGCCTTACCCGCTGGCCGAAATGAAGCGCGAAGCCGCTGAAGCTCGCGCCAAGCCCGCCGCCGCCGACCCCGCAGATGACGACCAGAGCCCAGTCCTTGACTTCAGTTGGTGCCACCGAAGCCTCGCCGAAGTAGTTGTAGTTGCCTGCAAGCCCAAGAGCGGCCAAGCCGGATAGAACGACGGCAGTCAAAACGACTCCATTCGCACGGGACTCGTAGGCGCGGCTCATTTCCTCTATTGCAAAGACAATCCCTGCCAGCGGTGTATTGAATGCGGCGGCGATACCGGCTGCCGATCCCGCCAGGATCAATCCTCGTGCTTGGGCTATGCCGCCGCAACGCGCCACCGTTAGCATGATAGACCCACCGACCTGAACAGTGGGTCCCTCACGTCCAATTGACGCGCCACAGAACAGACCCAGGACAGTCAGGACAATCTTACCGACAGCAATGCGCAGAGAAAGCAATCGGCCGCGATCTTCGTCATCATGAAGGTGTCTTGCCGCAATAGCTTGCGGGATGCCGCTTCCCTGGGAGTTGGGAAAGACCCGCGCTGCCAAATAGGCTGAGAGCATGAAGCCAATGGGCGTGATCAGCAGCGACAACAAGAATGCGTTCTGGCTCGACGAAGTGATCGAGAGGAATGTTCTTTGCGCCAGATCGGCCGCCTCGGCGAAGCCGACGCTTACGATCCCGATCGTGATTGCACCTATCCAGAAAACCAGTCTCGGCCGCCATTGCGAGAACGATCCCCATAAGACACGGGATCGGCGGAGAACCTTTGACTTTCGATAGGGGAGGGGCATTGGACGCTTGAAGTAGGGTAAGGTCTAGGCCTTGTACGCGCACTTTCATGGCACGTCACCCCGAGAGGTGGGTATTATTGAGAAGAATGTCGGGGGTCGACTGCAATCATTCGCAACCGAGCAGGTGGTCGAAGGCAAGTTAAGCTGCGTGAAGGCGCCAAGAAGCTATCGGAGTTCGTCGGCTTGCTCGACAACTTCGAGTTCTGCACGACCCGGAACATTTCCGTTTCGCTTGCCTCAATGCTATTCATGGCCATATCCCGGTAAGCGCAGCACGAGACGCATTCATTCACGCTGCGGAGGAAGCCGGAATTCCCGTGATTGCAATTCGTGTAGTCCTCGACGGTGACGCTCGGACGTATCGGAGGGGATGTTGTCCATCTCGTTGCCAAATAGCTGTTGATCTATCGCAGGATATCGCAGGACCTTCGAGCATTGGAGAATGCGACACGGAGCCAGCACGCCTGGCTGAGTATCAAGGATAAATGGGGAGGTCAGCGATGACAGTCCAATCGGGTCCGACAATCCAATATGCTTCAGTCACGCACAAGGGCTTGGTTCGCCAACAGAACGAGGATGCCATCCTCGTCGCAAATGCCATCTTGGTGGGTGATGACGCATCGCG
Source organism: Rhizobium sp. R693 (assembly GCF_002211315.1). Lineage (NCBI taxonomy): Bacteria > Pseudomonadati > Pseudomonadota > Alphaproteobacteria > Hyphomicrobiales > Rhizobiaceae > Rhizobium > Rhizobium sp. R693. The sequence continues at coordinate 144,292 of NZ_LOKY01000008.1, forward strand.
CAGTGGTACGGTTTCCGTCCAAGGACGCCCGGCATTTGTCATCGCGGACGGCATGGGTGGCCACGCCCGCGGTGAGGTCGCGAGTAGCTACGCGCTGGAATGCCTCAAGGCAGATATGGACCGCTTTGACGACGCTGACTGGGATGATCGCATTCGCCGTGCCAACAAGGAGATATTCAAGTTGATGGCGCGCCGTCCGGAGTTGACGGGAATGGGCACCACAGTGGTGGGGGTAGAACTTGGCCCATCGTCGCTCACCGTTTTCAACGTCGGCGATAGCCGAGGCTACCGTGCTGGTCACGGGAAGCTTATCAAAGTCACAGTCGATGACGTGCCAGAACAGTTCGGCCAGGCATGGCGCAGTCATCAGATAACGCAGGCGCTGGGCGGTCGTCTTACACCGAGTCGCATCTTTCCTCACGTCAGCACTCAAGAGCCGCTTGGAGATGGGGAAACGCTGCTCCTCTGCAGCGACGGGCTTTCGGACATGCTTCCGGACGCCGTCATTCATCGCGTTCTTTCAATGGAAATGGACGTGCAAGCCGCTGCCAATGCTTTGTTGCAGGCCGCTTTGGAGGCCGGCGGAGACGACAACATTTCTGTGATTGTCGTGGGCTTGGGGTCTGGATGACAATATGATGAATGCGGGCCGGCTCAGGTTCTGGATGCCATGAAGAATTGGGGAGATGCGCTCCCCAAAAACCATTTTTCGGATTGATGCTAGCCCTGTGTCACGATTGTTCTGACAACATCTTTTCGGTGGCGGTCCGGCGCGCACCGATCGCCGAAAATATCGACTTTCTATTTGCTTATTAATAGATGGCAAATGCCGAAGTGGCGGAGATGACTGTTTACAATGCAGGTCGTCTGCATTTCCGCCCAGCCTCACTGAGACGAGTAGCCATTTGCTCTAATCTTTGCCGAAATCAAACGGCCTTAGCTCATCGCGCCGCGAAGGAAGGTCTCTGAAGCGCGCCGAAAGAAATTGCTGGAGAAGGGGGCGGAAGTCGGCGCTCATATCCTGTTCGGCACCGTCGTTGATCCCGTTGGCATCGACCGGCTGCTGCCGGATTGGCGCAAAGGAGGCTGACCATCCGTTCAAGACGGAGGTGACCGATGATCACTTCCTGGTGCTCGGCCCGGCAGTCTCCATCCGCCTGCCGTACATCCTGATGCCGCCCTTAATGAACAATCACGGTAATTACATCGTCTCGCTCGGCAACGTCTGTCGGTGGCTCGCGACCAAGGCGGAAGAACTCGGCGTCGAGATCTATCCGGACTTTGCCGCAACCGAAGTGCTCTATAATGACCAGCGCGCCGTCATCGAGGCGGCGACCGGCGCCTGGCCGGTTCAGGGCTGGCGACGAATTATTGGCGTTTCGCGACAAACTTTGATCCCTGCCGGAGCTATTGACATCGCGGTGAGGGCCGCGATGTCATGCCGAGCCCACCAATCATCGAGGAACTTTCACTAGGCAGGAAAGCGCCAAAGGCGGCCTTAGTCACGCTCTTGTCTCCTTGCGCAATCACCTGGAAAATTGCGAGGCTTAGGTGAACTGATCAGACCGGGACCAGTCCGTGGCGGAGCATGATCTCATTGGCCTTAGCGATGTCCGGTTTGCCGGGCACGTTGACCACCTCGGCAATTTCCTCGAAATAACGCCGTCCAATTGTACCCGGCGTGATGGTCGCCAAGGCCTTGGCTGTGCCATCATGCAGGTTCTCGTGATGGTGTACCGACCCTCGCGGAATGAACACGGCGTCGCCGGCGCGAATCTCGTGCGTTAGCCCATCGACGATGACCGTGAGCGTGCCTTCGAGGCCGTAGAGGAATTCGTCGGCATCGCGATGATGATGCGGAGCGGGGACGCGTGCCCGAGATGGCACTGTGAATTCGAATACTGTCGCGCCGACTTCACTGATGAGAAAACGCAGTTCGAGTTGTCCGATCCGCACAATATCGTTTTGCACCGCTTCCATAGAAAGTCTCCACGATGTAAAGTAACTTTACATCAACAAGTAAAGTGACTTTACATATATGTCAATCCTATCACCCCCGAATTCAATTCCCGACGCGTTGCCCGGCCCTCCGTTCTTCGGCGCGCTGCTGCGCGTTGTCTGGCAGCATGTGCGAGACCGCATGCTGCAAGCCATTCACGAGGCGGGGTTTGCTGACTTCCAGGAGGCGCATTTTGCCGTGTTCTCGTTTCCGCTGCCGGATGGCATGAGACCGTCCGACCTCGCGCGTCAGAAGCGGATGTCGCGACAAGCTGTGAACTATCTGCTCGGCCAGCTTGAAGACCTGGGCTATGTCGAGCGGCGCGCAGCCGACGGCAGCGATCGCCGATTGGTCTATCTAACGCCACGGGGGCATGAAGTCGTCGCAGCCATTTTCGGATGCCTTCGGCAGTTGCATGAGCAATGGTCCGAAGAGGTTGGAAAGGAGCGCTTCGATGACTTCGTAGATGTGTTGAAGCAGCTGTCGACCAAAGCAAAGATACCGACAACCCGCTGAAAAACTCAACTTTGCGACGGTGGCAAGGGCTGTCTCAGATCGGTTCGAGAACCGCACCTCCGAAGGTGAGCCGAGCTGAACAATTAAATATTAGCCTACGGAAGTCTACGGGGAGTGAAGGCCGCTTAAGGCCGAACCCGGATTTCCAACACATTCAAATTATGCCGAGCTTTCGATCCTGGACTACCAGAAATCTCGGGCCTTGGGGAACTTACGCGGCATAGTATCGGGCTCGGGAAAATGTACCGACTCGCATTTGTCCTCGCTAGAGGTCGCAGCAAAGTCCGCAATGGGGGCAACTGACAACGAGTTGCCTCGGCCCGATCGCGGTCAAGCTCACGGCAGTGGCGGCGATGCTTTCATTCGAAATCGAAAATTGACGAAACAAAGAGCACCTGATCTAACTCGACCAAGCCGCGAAATTGACCTTGGAAACGGAACGACTTTCTCCATGACAGCCAACCGCATCGTTCTCTCCAGCGACCCCTCCGGCATTCAGCTGCGACAGGCGATTGCCGGCCATATCGCGGAACAAGGCTGGGTGGTGGTCGACATCGGACCGACGACGCCGGAGAGCACACACTATCCTAAGCACGGCGAAGCGGCGGCGCGGCTCGTCGCCTCCGGCGATTGCCGGTTTGGCATCGTCCTATGCGGCACCGGCCAAGGCATCATGATGGCGGCGAACAAGGTAAAGGGCATCCGTTGCGGCGTCTGCGGCGATACATTCTCAGCCCGCATGATCCGCCAGCACAACGATGCCAACATGCTTTCGATTGGCATGCGCGCGGTGGGCGAGGGACTGGCTCTCGATATCGTGGATGCGTTCCTGACCGCCCGTTTCGAGGGCGGCCGTCATGCGACGCGGGTGGAGATGATTGAGGCGCTTGAGGGGTAGCGCCGTACTTTACTTCTTCCCTGGGAGAATATGTTTCATTTCAAGGTTAGACGTCATCGTGCTGCTACGACCACGACACCAGCGCCGACCATGACCCCTCCGGCCGTCTGGTTCACGCGGCGTACTATGTTTGGCGTCCTGAGTAGCCTGCGAGCACGGCCGGCGAGAATGACGTGCCCG
>NZ_LOKY01000009.1:0-143827 GCF_002211315.1 Rhizobium sp. R693
CCCGCCCTGGTGATCCCGCCACGCTTGACCCGTTCGCCCGTTGCGTTTTCCGACGGTACAAGACCGAGATACGCCATCAACTGACGAGGATTGTCGAAACGGCGCACATCGCCGATTTCGACGACAGGTAACCGCCGTTATGAATGCAACGCCGCGCATCACTTGATAGGCGGCCACAACCGGGGCCATCGACCAGGATGCAGCAGACCACCACGCAGTCATGCCCAAGTTCGATGATCTGCCGGTAAAGACCGTAACCGGTCGGACCTGCCTCATAGCAGAAGTGAAGCTTGGTTCCACGCTTGGAAAGCTTGTTGACCATCGATGCAACCGATGGCGGCTCCGAGGAGATGGCGCCGAAAAATCGCACCTCGCCGTTGCGCTCACCATCTGCAACCGCCACTGAAATCTTCAGCTTCGACGTATCCAAGCCGATGAAAGTTACGCTATTCTCTTTCATGGTTCGCCCTCGCTTAAGCGTGGGGCTCGGCTCCGGCCTATCCAGAGCAATCCCCGAATTCAGCTTAGCGCGGGGGCGGGCCACCTTCACCCTTGGAACATAAGGTCTAACCCCTTCCAATTCCGTGTTTTTGCGGCATATTCTTGTAGCAACCAGGAGGTGTGCCATGGCAGACATGTCTGATCGACTAAGCTTTTCATCTCTGCAATCGAAATGGGGCTGGTTCGCCGTACTTGGCGCACTGCTGATCGTCTGCGGCCTGATCGCATTGGCGAACGTTGCGCTCGCGACCGTTGTGTCCGTCTACTATGTCGGAATACTGATGCTGATAGGCGGCATCGTCTATCTGGTTCACGCGTTTCAGGTGAGAACCTGGGGGCAGGTACTGGTTTGGGCCCTGAGCGGTGTTCTTTATGTGTTGGCCGGCTTTTTTGCCTTCGAGAATCCCCTTCTGGCATCGGCCGTGTTGACGCTGTTTCTTGCGATCGCCTTGCTGATCGCCGGCGTATTCCGCACCTGGGTCGGCTGGCGCATGCGTCCGGTCAGGGGGTGGGGCTGGGTTCTTGTCAGCGGGATCATTACCGCGCTGGCCGGGGTTGTGATTGCCACTGGATGGCCCGTCAACAGCCTCTGGGTCCTTGGCCTTTTCTTGGCCTGCGACCTTCTCATCCAGGGCTGGTCGATGCTTGCCTTCGGTCTGGCCGTCCGTCGCTGAGTTATGCCCGCAATTCACAGGCTCACATCACGGACTGTTTCCTTTTTGACAAGTATGTGAGTGGGGGCTAAAATTTCAGCACGAAGAGGCAGCCGAGGCGGCGGCGCGCGTCGGTTATGCCGTGGACGGATTAACCGTCCCCTGACCGGGCATACGTGCCCCACGAGGTAAAGGGAGGAATCTCATGCCGATGGTCACCGTATCCATTTCACCGTTGCAGGCTGCCGACATCCGGGCCGCCGTTGACAACGGGAGTTACGCATCGAGCAGCGAGGTCGTGCGCGAGGCCCTGCGCATGTGGGACGCCGCCCGCAAACTTGGCGGATACCACGAAGACATGTTCGATCAGGGCAGAGGCCCCCATGGCGGCCAGTGCGTCGCTGACATGTTCGCCGATCATGAGGCTGAGAACAGGCGTACAGCCTGACCAAGCCATTGATTGATCGATAAAATTCGATCGAAAAAGGCCGGGCTTTCACAAAAATTTCACATTCGGGAAAGGGTTCGTTGATCCTTCTCCGCCAGTCTCCCTGCGAAAAACAATAAGACACAGTGGAGATTGGCATGTCTTTGGCTGCCACCGTCGATCCGGCCCTTGTTCGGCGTTATGCAAGCGACCAGATCGTAACGCTTGCAAAGCTCGTTATCGAAAATGCCTTTCAGCCTATCGTCGAGGCAGGAACAGGCGTTGCATTCGGCTATGAATCGCTGATGCGCGGGCAGGAACGCATCGGTTTCGGTTCCCCCGCCGAGATTCTGGATGAGGCGTACAAGAACCACCAGTTGCTACAACTGGAGCAGATGGTGGCAAGCCGCGCGCTTGCGAAGTTCGCCACGCTCCCGCACTTCTCGAGTTCGACGCTGTTCCTCAATCTCGATGTCCGGTTGATTCCGCATGGCGAACGGCTGGTGGAGGGTCTGCTACAGCATTTGAAGCTTGCCAATATTCCTCCGTCGTCCATCTGCTTTGAGTTTTCCGAGCGTTTCGACAATACCAGCGTGCCGGAGTTTGCGGCGCTTGTATCGCTGCTCCGCAAGGCGGGCTTCAAATTGGCGATTGACGATTTCGGCGTCGGCCACGGCGAAATGAAGCTGCTCTGCGACCACCCGGTCGACTACCTGAAGATCGACCGCCATTTCATCGCCGATATCGACAGCAGCCCGCGCAAGCGCCACCTTCTGAAGAACATCGTCCACATCGCGCACGTCCTTGGCACTCGTGTCATCGCCGAGGGCATCGAGACGGAGGCGGAATTCGTTGCCTGCCGCGAGTTTGGCGTCGATCTCGTCCAGGGCTGGTTTATCTCGCGCCCGACGACCCATATGACCGAGTTGCAGCCGTCGTTTCCGCACCTTCTGGATCTCGGCAAGAGCAAGCGAAATCCGCAATCCCTCGACGAGATCCTCATCCGCAAGCAGATCGAGATGCTGCCGACGGTCTACGAGAACGACACCATCGACAGCGTCTTCGAGCTTTTCCGCCGCAATCCGCAGCAGGCGTTTTTCCCGGTGCTGAACGCGAACGGCGAGCCGCGCGGCATCCTGCACGAACGGCATCTTAAGGAATACATCTATCAGCCCTTCGGTCGCGATCTCCTCAAGAACAAGGTCTACGAGCGAACGATCTCGCACTTCGTCGAGATGGCGCCGATCGTCGGGCTTGATTCCGATACCGAGCAGCTGATGGCGATCTTCGCCAACATGGAAGGCACGAACTGCCTGCTTTTGACCGACAACATGCGCTATGCGGGCGTCGTCTCGGCCGCCTCGCTCATCAAGGTCATGAACGAGAAGAAGCTGAAGACCGCCCAGGACCAGAATCCGTTGACCGGGCTGCCGGGCAACAGGGCGATCCGCGATTTCATGCGCGAGTCGAGCCTTGATGGCGACGAGAAGCGTCACTTCTGCTACTGCGACTTCGACAACTTCAAGCCGTTCAACGATGCCTATGGCTTCCACCTCGGCGACCACGCGATCTCGCTCTTTGCAGCGTTGATGCGCCGCTATTTCTTCGCCGAGCGTCATTTCCTGGGGCATGTCGGCGGCGACGATTTCTTCATCGGCGTGCGTGGCTGGACCAAGGAGGAACTGACCGAAATTCTTGATCGCCTGATCAGCGATTTTCACGACGATGTGCTCGACCTCTATTCCGATGCGGATCGTGCCGCTGGCCGTATTCGGGGCCATGATCGCGCCGGCGTCGAGGCGCTGTTCCCGCTGATGCGCTGCTCGATCGGTGTGCTGGAACTGCCGGAAGGTCTCGTCATCGACGACATCAATCGCGTCAGCGCCGAAATCGCCCATATCAAGGCGGAGGCCAAGGAAAGCGAAGAAGGCTTGGTCTTCCACCTCCTGGGCGAGACCAATTGACGCCACCCGCTCTTCCTGCCTTCTCAACTCCGTAGCGCTGGACTATCTGACATGCTTTCGGAACGAGGAGACCGGATCATGTCCTTGCCCATGCAGATGCGCTTCATCGACCTGCCGAGCTTCGGCGCGCCTGAAGTGATGCGGATTGCCACCGGACCCTTGCCGATACCGGGGGAGGGCCAGCTCCTTGTTCGCACTGCGGCGATCGGCGTCAACCGGCCTGACGTCGCACAGCGTCAAGGAACTTATCCCCCGCCAAAGGACGCGAGCCCGGTTCTCGGCCTCGAAATGGCAGGCGAGGTCGTCGCCATCGGCCAGGGCGTCAGGGATTTCGCCGTCGGCGACAATGTGTGCGGGCTGACCAACGGCGGCGCCTATGCCGAATATTGCCTGCTGCCCGCCGGCCAGGCTCTGCGCTTCCCAAAGGGTTATGACGCCGTCAAAGCTGCGGCACTTCCGGAAAACTACTTCACGGTCTGGGCCAATATGTTCCAGATGGCAGGGCTGACCGAGGGCGAAAAGGTTCTCGTGCATGGCGGCTCGAGTGGTATCGGGACGACGGCCATCCAGCTCGCGCGGGCCTTCGGCGCCGAGGTCTACGCAACGGCCGGTTCGCAGGAGAAATGCGATGCTTGCGTCAAGCTCGGCGCAAAGCGGGCCATCAACTACAAGACAGAGGATTTTGCGGAGGTCATCAAGGCCGAGACCGGTCATGGTGTCGATATCATCCTCGACATGATCGGCGCTGCCTACTTTGAACGGAACGTGGCGTCGCTTGCGAAGGACGGCTGCCTCTCGATCATCGCCTTTCTCGGCGGGGCCGTCGCGGAGAAGGTCAATCTGGCGCCGATCATGGTCAAACGGCTGACGATCACCGGCTCTACGCTGCGCCCGCGCACTGCGGAGGAAAAGCGCGCGATCCGCGACGATCTCCTTTCCCAGGTCTGGCCACTTCTCGATGAAGGCAAGCTTACGCCTGTTATCGATACCGTTGCTGCTTTCGAAGACGTCGCCGACGCGCATCGGCTGATGGAAACGAGCGGTCACATCGGCAAGATCATGCTGCGGCTCTAACCTTGAACGGCTCTAGGCCGGCTGCCGAACCGGTCGGGGAGCTCGCTCAAGGAACAGCAGGAGGCCAACCGAAGCGAGACCGACGGCAGCGGCAAGCAGTGCTGTGCCTGAATATCCCGTAGAAGCGGTCCCGGCTGCGAAGATCGATGCACTGATGCCGTTGGCGATGAACGTGTTGACCGAGACCAGTGAACTACCGAGTCCCGGGCGATCGGCAATCAGATCCTGCAGGTAGGTGATCGGCACGCTGAGGATGGCTGCAGCGCCGCTGGCGTTGATCAGCACGAGGGCATAGATCTGCCAGGGCGCCGAGGCAAAGCTCAGCAATGTCAGATAGAGACAATAGATCAGTGCTCCCAGGGCAAGCACGTGCACGCTGCGGAAGCGGCGCTGCAGCGCGCCCCACATCAGCATGAACGGCATTTCCAGGAAGGCGACGAGGCCGGCCATGAAACCGACATCGATCACCGTGCCGCCCGCGGCATTGGTGATGATCAGCGGCGACACGACACTGTTCAACCGCTGCAGGCCGAGCAGCAGCGCCATGAGGCAGACCCTCACCAGCACATGGGGGGAAAAGATTCTGCCGAGCGATGAGAAGAAGCCGATATTCAGCGAAGGGGAGGCTTCGCCCGCCGGCGCGGGCTTGGCCACGAACAGGTAGAGGCAAAAGCAGGTCAGGCTTGCGAGAGCTGCGATGCCGTAGGCCGGCGTCATCGATTGCGAATTGATGAGGTACAGGCCGATCAGGCCGGGTGCCAGTGCCCAGGAGCCCGAGAACAGCGCGCGAACCGTGGATGTGATCGCCGCCGCCCTTCCGCGGTCCATCGTGTTCGTCGTTGCGCGGATGCTGGCAAACAGGATTGAATAGGTGGAATTGCTGATGGGGATCAGCACCAGTATGCCGAAGATGAAGGCGCCGGCGGTGCGGAACTCGTAGATCATTCCGAAGCCGAGCATGCCGCTTACCGACAGCGCCAGCACCAGCGGGCGGCGATCGTTGAGCCTGTCGGACCAGATGCCGAGCGTCAGGCTGGTCGCGACGTTCACGAGCGCCGCAACGAAGATCAGCCCGGAATAGGTGCGGTCGGACAGACCGAGTTCGTTGATGCCGATGATCGATTGATAGGGCATCGTAGAGGCATAGGTGAAGGCGAGCGCAATCAGTGTCAGCGCTGGGACGCGGATTTGGCGATCGCGGAGAATGGACGAAAAGGCGGATGGCATGGCGTGGTTCCCGATGCCCCTGACATAAACCAGTAGTGTGCTTTCGAAAAACGAGAGTTTGTGATGGCAGTTGTCAAATCACGTGATGGGTGGCCTCATGCCGTGATCGCTGTCGGTGGCTAAAAGCCGGGTCCGCCCGATCGCCCGCATGGAAACGAGCGGTCACATCGGCAGATCATGCTGCGTCTGTGACCGCTCGCACGTCGCTCACCGGGCCTGCCGTTCGGCGGGCGACGAGAGGGTTAAGGACGTCGTGACTGCAATCAGGCCGGGAAGAGCCATCAGCACGTAGAGCCAGTGCGCAGCCGAAACGCTGCCGGCTATGCCACCGGGGTTCACCAGCCCGGTGCTGTTGACGATCACGCCGGCAACGGCGGCGCCGAAGGCACTGCCGAGCGACTGTATCGTCGAGATCGCGGCCGAGGCCTTGTCCTGTTCGGAGTTGTCGACAAGGCTCAGAACCTTGGTCACTAGATGAGCCCAGCCGAGACCGACGCCGAAACCCATAAGGAACATGCCGATGGCGGCTGGGCCGAGAATGGCGAGATTGCTGGATTGATTATCCGTTGCGAGGAAGATCGTCAGGGACGCAACAGCAACCATTTCGATCAGGCAACCGGCGACGATCGCCCTGTTGGCGCGGCGTCCCGAGAGCGTTCCGCTGAAGAAGGCCGCAAAGGTCCAGCCGAGTGCGACGAGGGCGGTCAGATACCCCGATACCAGCGGCGTTACGGCATGCAGCACCTGCAGGAAATATGCTATGTAGATGTCGCTTGTCAGCACCAGAAGCAGCACGAACATCGTCAGGTAGACGCGGGCCACCGGCTTTGCGAGTATGACGGCGCCTGTCGGCAACAGACGGTTCTTGCCGCGCCGCTCGACGCTCAACATAAAAACGATCGTGACGATCGATGCCGCAATCAGCCATGCTTTGAAGCTTGTTTCGTCAATCGTTCCAGCAATGCTGACCAGCAGCACGGCCGCAAGCAGCAGGGCAATCTGCAGGATCGGCGTCTTGCCTTGGGCGCGGTCATCCTCGGCGCGCGGCAGGAGCCAAGGCGCGAGCGCCGCCATCAGCACACAGAGCGGAACAAGCAGTATGAAGGCTTGGCGCCACGCGCTGCCTTCGGAAAACAGGCCTCCGAGGCTGGGGCCGAGCAAGGTTGAGATACCCCATATGGCCGCATAAAGCGTTGACGCTTTCTGCCATAGTGGTTCGGGGTAGGCGAAGCGAATGAAGGCATAGGCAAGGCCGGCAAGAATGCCGGCGCCGAATCCCTGTGCCGTGCGTCCGGCGAGCACGAACGGCATCGCAGGGGCGAGCGCGCAGATCAGGCTGCCCGTGCCGAAGATGAGTGCGCCTGCGACGTAGACGCTCCGCAGCCCGATGCCTCGCGGGCGCATCGCGACGAAGATCGACCCCAGGACCGCCGCGGCAACGAAGAGTGTCGTCATCCATGACAGCAGTTCGAGCCCGCCGATGTCGCGCACGATTGACGGCGCGATTGTCGCCGTGATGTAGGTCTCGACGGCGTAGAGGGTGACGCCGCCGCCGAGCATGAGGGTCGCGGGCAGCAGCGGCGCGGAAAACAGATGAAAGACGGAGGGCCTGTCTGCGGAAATCTCTTCAATGCCGATCATAGGTCATGCCTTGTGTGTTTCCTGGGTATGTATTATTTTTACAAGTTATTGTTTGGAAAAATACACGGCCATGCTATTAAAGCAAGCATTAACTTGGAAAAATAAATGAGACTGTCGCCTGCCAACCGAATCCTGCTGTTAATCAAGACCGAAGGACCTCAGCTTGCCGCGACGGTGGGCTCAAAGCTCGCCATTTCCTCGGAAGCCGCCCGTCAGCAATTGACGAAGATGGCGGAGGAGGGGCTGGTCGAAGCGATGAGCGAAAGCGCGGCAGGCAGGGGGAGGCCGCGACAGCTCTGGAACCTGACGGCTGCCGGCAACCAAACCTTTCCCGATGGCCATGCCGAACTGACCGCCACGATCCTGAGTACGCTGGTCGCGCAGCTGGGGACGCCGGCCCTGGATGCCGTCATTTCGGCCCGCGAAGCAGACACCCTCAAGCGCTATCGTCAAGAAGTCGACGCGGCGGACATCCAATCCCGCGTGCGGCAGCTTGCGGCCGTTCGCAGCAGCGAAGGATATATGGCCGACTGCTGGGAGGAGGCGGACGGCTCGCTGCTGCTCGTCGAAAACCATTGCCCGATCTGTGCCGCGGCAAGCATTTGTGCCGGCTTCTGCCGCTCCGAGCTCGAGACCTTTCGAGCCGTGCTCGGCGCCAAAGTCGAGCGCGAAGAGCATATCTTGCTTGGTGCCCGTCGCTGCGCCTACCGCATCACGCCGCCTTGACTGGCATCGGCGCGGTGCTGAGCCTTTAAAAGACAATTGCTTTATCGACGCGACTCGCTATGCGTGAGGCATCTGCGTACACGATCAGGATTAAGCCATGACCAATCCCGTCACCGTCGAAGTCACACGAGGCTCGCTCGTTGAAAGCCGGCATCGCGGCGCGGTCGTCGCCGTCGATGGTGATGGAAAGATCGTGTTCTCGATCGGCGATATCGACGCGCCAACCTTCCCGCGTTCTGCCTGCAAGGCCATGCAAGCGCTGCCGCTGATGGAAAGCGGCGCGGCGGATGCCTATGGCTTCGGCGACAAGGAACTGGCGCTCGCCTGCTCCTCGCACAATGGCGAGGACGAGCATGTGGCGCTCGCCGCCGCCATGCTGGCAAAAGCCGGGCGTGACGTCGAAACGCTCGAATGCGGGGCGCATTGGTCCTCCAGCCAGAAGGTGCTGATCCACCAGGCGCGCACGATCGGGAAGCCAACTGCCCTGCACAACAACTGCTCGGGCAAGCATGCCGGCTTTGTCTGCGCTTGCTGCCATCAGGGCGTCGATCCGAAGGGATATGTCGGCTACCACCATCCGCTGCAGGCCGAAATCCGTGGCGTCATGGAAAGCCTGACCGGCGCGGCGCTCGGCCGTGACAATTGCGGCACGGATGGCTGCTCCATCCCGACCTATGCGGTTCCTCTGCGCGGCTTGGCGCATGGGTTTGCCAAGATGGCGACCGGTCACGGCCTCGAGCCGCTTCGCGCCAAGGCTTCCCGGCGGCTCTTCGATGCCTGCATGGCAGAGCCTTTCTATGTGGCCGGAACCGGCCGCGCTTGCACCGAGCTGATGGAGGTGGCTCCGGGCCGCATCTTCGCCAAAACAGGTGCCGAGGGTGTCTTCTGCGCGGCCATTCCCGAGCAGGGAATTGCGATCGCCATCAAGTGCGACGACGGCCATTCGCGTGCCTCGGAGGCGATGGTTGCGGCTGCGCTGAGTCGTTTCTTCGGCAAGGACGATCCGATTCGCGCGAACTTGACCGTGATGGCGACCGTCCAGATGCACAATTGGAACGGTATTCATGTCGGCGACATTCGCGCGACGGCTGCGTTGACGGCATAAGCCGTTCCGGAACGGGACAGTCTCGCCGCAGGAACAGAAATTGCTAATGTATGTGAAACTACAGCCCACGAGAACGGATGCGGTTTTCCTAGGCTGAGTTACCCTTCGCCCAGTACATCGAACGCCATGAGGGCAGGATATGTTTGCGGGCCGCTATCTTTGGTGGATGCTGATCGCCATCGCGATCTTCCTCTTCTTCACCATGTGTTTCGATTACGTGACCTGGCTGACGGTCGTTTCGTCGGGCTGCACCCGCATCGCCGGCTCTTGCGGACCGATCGTCGTCACCATGACCGGGTCGATGAAACCGTCGGGCGTCTATCTCGCGGGCGGCATCATCCTCGTCGTTACCCTTGCCCGCATCCATTATCTGTCGATGAGCTGGATGTGGGGCGTTATCGCTGCAATCTGGTTCGTCGCATCGGCGCCGTTTCCACTGCTGCTCGCCAATGGTTGGACCGGCCAGTTGAAGCCGGAAGCCGTTCTCGACGGGCTGCCCGTGGCGTTCCTGTTCTTCGTGGCTTTCTGCGCCTATATCGGCTGGTCGTTCGAAGAGAGTGGCGCGCGGCCACTCGGCGGGTGGCGCCTGCTGCGAGCGACCATTTCCGTCGCTGCCGTCTATGGCGCGCTGCTGGCGCTGTCGGAGGCGCCTGCCTTCGCGACCATTCCGGGCCGTATGCTCGGGGAGGTGCGGCTTACCACGTCGATCGCGGCGTTGCAGCCCGGACTGCATGATCTCCTGACACTCGGGATGGACCGGGACACCTTCGCCTACATTGTCCTGGCAGTCTTTGTTGCCGGACTTGCCCTAAGCCTGTTGCCGCAGAACCTGGAGGAACTGAAGGCGCGCCTCATCCAGCCGTTCATGCTTCGAGGATCTCGGCCGTAAGGTTGCGGTAGGGGTCGATGGTAGTGGCGGCGACGTCTGCCGTGACAATGATCCCTGATACGCCTGAGATCGGCAGCACTTGGCACGGGGAGACGCGGTCGAACTTTTCCTGCGTTAGCGGCACGTAGGTTTCGGCTGCGCAGGATGCTATGTGCCGCTTGATGGCCGCTTCCTCGAAATCGCCCGTCGACAACCCATGCACCGGATGGGCAGCCGTCGCTCCGAGAAAGAAGATGTCTGGTCGAAGCTGCGAGATCGCGGCCATGGCAACGGACCCGACCGCCACCATCGAGTGCTTGTAGAGCTTGCCGCCGATGAGGATCACGCTGGCCGTCGGGTGGTGTTCGAACTCCGCGGCAATCGTCGGGCTATGTGTCGCGACTGAAAACGCAAAGTCGCGTGGCAGGTGCCGTGTGATCTCCGCTGTCGTCGTACCGCCATCCAGAAAGATCAGTTGGCCCGGCCGCACGAGTGAGGCTGCCTTCCTTCCGAGCCGCGCCTTCTCTTCGGAAGACACACCCTTTCGAGTCGAGAAGTCCGGCAGGTCAGGCGCAACGGGCATCGCCCCGCCGTGCACACGCTTCAACAATCCCTCCGCCGCCATCTCTCTGAGGTCGCGACGGATCGTGTCCTCCGACAGCGAGAAATCTTCGGCGATGCGTTTGGCAATCACCTGGCCGTCCCGCCTGAGAATGTCGAGGATCAACGATTTGCGCTGGCTTGTAAGCATGGCCCTCATTCGATCTGTGCACGAATTATCGTGATACTGCACGAAATGATTCGACATTCAAGAAATATCGTGCAGATATCGGATATCTCGTGCATGAAGCCGAGGGAAATGGAGCTTGATCATGTTGATTCTGATTGCCGGGCCCTACAGGTCGGGAACCGGGGACGACCCGGCAAAAATGGCGGCCAACCTGCAGCGGCTGGAGCAGCCCTCGCACAGGCTGTTCAAAGCGGGCCATGTGCCGATGATTGGAGAATGGGTGGCTCTGCCGGTGTGGAACGCCGCCGGCGGAAAGACCGTTGGCGATGATCTCTACGAGGAGATATTCCATCCCGTTGCTGGCCGGCTGCTACAGCTTTGCGATGGGGTGCTTCGGCTTGAGGGAGAATCCAAGGGCGCTGACAACGATGTGCGGATCGCGCGTGAACGCGGCATTCCAGTCTGGCATCGGATCGAAGATGTTCCAGACAGTGCCTGAAGCAGCTTGATTTTGAGAGGCCGGCTTGCCGGCCTCGATCTGTGCGTTTGCGGATCGCCGCGCTATAAAGTCAGCATCGAAGGGAGTCGATCATGCTGACATTGTATTTCGCGCCGCATACCTGTGCGCTCGCAAGCCTCATCGCACTGGAAGAGTCTGGGCTGCCGTTCAAGACGAAGAAGCTGAATTTTGCCACAGCGGAGCAGCGTTCTCCAGAATATCTGGCGGTCAATCCCAAGGGCAGGGTTCCGGCACTGCTAACGGATCGCGGCATTGTCACCGAAACGCCGGCGATCCTCGCCTACATCGCGCAGGTCGCGCCGGCCGCGCAGCTGGCGCCGCTCGATCCCTTCGAGTTCGCCCGGATGCAGGCGTTCAACAATTACCTGTGTTCGACCGTGCATGTGAACCACGCGCATGGCCGCCGCGGTAGCCGTTGGGCGGATGATCCGACAGCTCACGAAGCGATGAAGGCGAAGGTGCCGCAGACGATGGCCGAGTGCTTCGAACTCATCGATGCGCAGATGCTGGAAGGTCCGTGGGTGATGGGCGAGTATTACTCGGTCGCCGATCCCTATCTCTTCGTCATGACTGGCTGGCTTCGGCCAGACGGCGTCGATCCGGCTCGCTTCAGAAAGGCGACCGCACATTACGCCCAGATGATGGAACGGCCGGCCGTGCAACGAGCATTGGAGCGCGAGCAGGCCTAACAAGCGGTTCCAGATCCCGAGCACCGCCGGAGGCAAGTGCCGGGCGATGCGCTAGCCCTGAAAACTAGCGGCAAGTCTCTTTGGCGCACGGAACCGCCATGCGCTGATCAGCCGTTCCTTCAGTTCGGCGTCGCTGATCATGGCGGCATGCAGGGGCATATATGGCCAGCCGATATAGTGGGGTGTCTGATAGTAGATGTCAGGCGCCATCTCGATTAGCCGCTCCTTGCGTCAATCGCGATGGAAAGCACGATGGTCTCGTTGTTCTTGACAGCCACGAAGGATTTCCCGCCGACCTTCAGCGCCGGGTTGCCGTAGGATGTGCTTTCCTAGACATCAGGCAGATTGGCTTCCGAGGAAAGACGCTTGAGGCGCGCATATATCGTGTCGACACTGTCGGTCATTTCGGTTCGCTCGAATGACAGCTCACTCAAACTAACAGATTTCTGAGCGTCATGCGCATCTTGCGAGCGGTTGCCGTTCGGGCGTTTGCGCGCCTGGTCGCGGGCCGAGCGGCAGGTCGGCTAACGCCGTCGGTGACATCCGTGCCAGGTCAGGATGGTACAACGGATCTCGCTTGATATCCGCGCTGTATGGCGGCACTACTGTCTCGACGCTCAGGAAAAACTTCAGGATTTGCATGGCGTGCCTCGCTTCCTTCCAGGGTGGCGAACGGAGCATCTGCTCAACACAGCCTGATTATTGCGGCCACCCGGGCACGTTTCAATTGAGATTACCATCATATCAGTATAGAAAAACTATATGCGAAACTTGAACTCGGTTCACCTGAATGGATTGCGCGCGCTCGAGGCAGTAGGCCGGCTCGGCTCCCTGCAGGCCGCGGCCGAGGAACTCGGGGTCTCGATCGGCGCCGTCAGCCAGCAGGTCATCAAAGCCGAAGCACAACTCGATCACGTGATTTTCGAGCGCACGCCGAAGGGCATGGTCGCGACGGAGGCAGGCGCGCGCCTCCTGGTCGGTTTGACCGAGGGTTTCAACGCGCTGTCACAGGCCGTCGCGACGACACAGCGGCGCGACGACGGTATCCTGACGATCTCGGTTGCGCCGGTCTTTGCCGCGCGCTGGCTCGTCTATCGGCTCGATCGCTTTGCCGAGCGGCACTCTGAAATCAGCCTGCGGATGGATGCCACCACCCGGCTCGTCAATCCGGCGCTCTGCGACGTCGATGTCGGCATCCGGGTTGGCAGCGGGCAGTGGCCCGACGTGAAGGCGGAGTTGTTGCTTCAGCAGGAAGTCTTTCCGGTCTGCTCGCCCGCCATGGCGGCGCGCCTGCGCGAGCCCGCCGATATCCTGTCGCTGCCGGCCGTGATCGACGGCCGCGCGATGTTTAGCTGGGAAGTCTGGATGCGTGAGGTCGGCCTCTCGGGTTCCACGCTCGAGACGCGTCACGTCTTCAATGACGCCTCGCTCTGCCTTGATGCGGCGATTGCAGGGCAGGGCGTCATGCTCGCCTGGCAGACGCTGGCGGGCTTTGCTCTGCAGCAGGGCCAGTTGGTTGCGCCTTTCGGCATTCGCGCGAAAACCGGTTTCGGCCACTATTTCGTGACGGCCGAAGGCGCGCGCGAACCCAAGAAGGTGAAGGATTTCAAGGCCTGGATCCGCGAGGAAATGGCCGGTACCCTCAAGCTCTTTCCCTGATCAGACCGGTTCCTGCGAACGCGTCGCCTGCATCGCAATATAGGCTGGGCGGGACTGGCAACGTTTGATCCAGGCGCTGATATTCGGATGGGCGTCGAACAGTGCCTGTTCCGTCTGGGCGTAGCGAAGCACCTCCGCGATGTTGAGGTCGGCGGCCGTAAAGCGGTTGCCGACCACGTATTCGTTCGTCGCAAGGTGCCTCTCCAGCGTCGCGAATGGCTTTTTCAGCGAACGCACCGCAACACTGATCGTCGCCTTGCCCTCATCGCTGTCCTGCTTCTCGTCGTCATAGACGTAAACGATCTTCACCGTATGCGGTTCTACCTCGGTTGCTGCCCAGATGGTCCACATGGTCATCAAACCGTCTTCTTCGACGGTTTGGCCGGCGAGAGGCCCGCCATGCTTACGTGCGAGATAAAGCGTGATGGCAAGCGACTCGTGTATCACGAGGTCGCCGTCCTTGATGCTCGGGATCAGCGCCATCGGATTGATTGCCAGGAAATCCGGCGACAGCGTATTGATAGGTGCATCGGCGGCAAGCGGATTGGCAAGTCGCCGGGCCTGGATGACCCGCACCGAGTCGAATTCCAGCCCCAGCTCCTCAGCCATCCAGTAAACGCGCGAGGCGCGCGAGCGATAGACTCCATAGATCGTCAGCATGTCGATATCCCCCTTAATTCGCTGGCTGCAGGGTAGGAGCGGAAACGTCTTGACGGAAGCCGCCGAGCCTTATGAATCGATGAAAGCTTTTGATGTTTCTCAGGAGATGCGGTTGCGCTCGATCGTCAATTGAGGATAGCGCGAGGAGTCCGTCGCCGCCAGTTCACCCGACACCTTCTTGTCCCATTCGAAACCGAGGACGGCGCCGCCGGACGTTTCCTGAAACACATTGTCGGTGATGACCGCCGTTCCGGCATCCTCCGCCACCGAGACCGCACAGCCGACCGGCGCCTTGCGGATGATGTTTCCGGTCACGACGAGGTTGCGCAGATAGGGACCCCAGCCGAGCTGCATGCCCCATCGTGGTGCACCTTCGATAATGTTGCCGGTGACCAGCGTATCCGCCTCGGCGGCAATGCCTATACCGAAGCCGACCTCATGCTCGTAGGGGCCTTTGAGCGTCAGGTTGCGCACCACATTGCCGGTCACGCTGGCCAACCTGCCGCCCTGGTCGAAGTTGGCGATCGAGATGCCGTTTGCCGCGCCGTCCACGATGTTGTTGGAGACAACGGCGCCCACAAACTCGAACTCGACATAGATCGCCGTCTCGCCCGAGCGTCGGCACTGGTTGCCGGTGATCTGGACATCGGACGCCGAATTGGCGCGGATTGCGGTGAAAGCGCAATCGGAAATGTGGTTGTTCGCCACCATCACGTTGTCGGCGCGGAAGATGTTGATGCCGTTGCCGTTCTGGCCGGTGCCGCCGTCATTGGCCTTGATCCGGTAGACGCGGTTGCCGCTGACGACGCTGCTATCAGCCGCCTTCTTCCAGCGATGCACGAGAATGCCGCCATTGCCGCAGTCGAAGACTTCGTTGCCGGTGATCGAGAGCCCGTCGGATTCGACGGCATAGATGCCGGACTGGCCCGCACCTGATATGCGGCTGCGCTCGATCCGACCGCCGCATCGCTCCAGCTGCAGGGCATGCTTGCGGCTGCCGCCGATCTCGCAATTGTCGATCATCACCTCGTCGACGCCGGTAAATTGCAACAGCGCGCCGGCGTAGTCGCCGAGCCAACGGTTCTGGCCGTCGATGGCTATGTTCGACAGCTCGACACGCTTGATATTGTCAGCGCTAAAGAGGTGGCCGTCGCCGGTGTAGATGATACGCGACGCTCCCGGTACGCCTGTTATCCGCGTATTCTCCGGCAGCACGAGATTGGAAACCTTGTAGGTGCCGGGCGGCAGGAAAACCGGCACGTTTTCCGCTGCGGCCTGATCGATCATCTTCTGCAGGCCGACGCTCTTGCGGTCGGCCGCGCCGGGCGTCGTCTTGTATTCGACCGCGTCGATCGCTCCACGCAGATCGCCTTCGCGTGTTGCCGCCAAGCTGCGGGAAGCGATCAGCGCGAGGGCCGATGCTCCCGCAAGGCGGAAGAGGTCGCGGCGCGAAGATGTTAACGAAGTTTTCCTCATTGCCATCATTCTTGCAGGAAACGTGCCAGTGGGCTTGTTTCATTTTGGTACAGGCAAGCATCTCCCGGCCGCGTCACGCATGCCACTGGCCCTTCCATTCTTTCCCGCTATCTTTGCAGGCATGAGACCAGACGCCTTGCTCTATCCCGCCCCCGAAGGGCTCTATTGTCCCGAGGGAGGATTCTATGTGGATCCCGTGCGGCCGGTCGAGCGCGCCCTGATCACCCACGGCCATTCCGATCACGCGCGGCCCGGCCATGCAAACGTGCTCGCGACGCGCCAGACGCTCGACATCATGCAAATCCGCTATGGCGACGGCTTCTGCGGAAGCGAGCAGGCTGCCGCCTTCGGCGAAGAGATCCTGATCAACGGCGTGAAGGTCAGCTTTCATCCTGCCGGCCATGTGCTCGGTTCGGCGCAGATCGCGATCGAGAAGAGTGGTACGCGCATCGTCGTCTCGGGTGATTACAAGCGGCGCGCAGACCCGACATGCGCGGCCTACGTTCCGGTGCCCTGCGACGTCTTCATCACCGAGGCGACCTTCGGGCTACCGGTCTTCCACCATCCCGATCCGGTCGATGAAATGGGCAAGCTCTACGCCTCGCTGCGGCAGTTTCCGGAGCGCACGCATCTGATCGGCGCCTATGCGCTCGGCAAGGCGCAGCGCGTGATCCGCCTGTTGCGCGATACCGGCTACGACCAGCCGATCTATATCCACGGCGCGATGGAACGGCTCTGCGACTACTACATGGAGCAGGGCATCGATCTTGGTGAGTTTCGCCCGGCGACAATCGAGAGCCGCGACAAGTCCGCCTTCAAGGGAGCCATTGTCGTCGGCCCGTCCTCGGCCTTTGCCGATCGCTGGGCACGACGCTTCAACGAGCCTTTGCCGGCATTTGCGTCGGGCTGGATGATGGTGCGTCAGCGCGCCAAGCAGCAGGGCGTCGAACTGCCGCTGGTCATCTCCGATCATTGCGACTGGCCGGAACTGACCGAGACGATCGGCGACCTGCGCCCCGAGGAAGTGTGGGTGACGCACGGTCGCGAGGAGGCGCTGGTCCGCTGGTGCCAGCTGCAAGGCATCAAGGCCCGGCCGCTCCATCTGGTCGGCTATGAAGACGAGGCCGACTGATGAAAGCATTCGCCGACCTTCTCGATCGCCTCGTGCTCACCCCCAGCCGCAACGGCAAGCTGAAACTGCTTACCGATTATTTCCGCGACACCCCGGACCCGGATCGCGGCTACGGTCTTGCCGCCATCGCCGGCACGCTTGAAGTGCGCAACGTCAAGCCGGCTATGCTGCGCGAGCTGGTGCTGGAGCGGATGGACGAGGTGCTCTTCCGCTATTCCTACGATTATGTCGGCGATCTGGCGGAAACGATCTCCCTTGTCTGGGACGCCGAGAAAGACATCGAACGGCCGGCGCTTGCCCAGCCTCGGCTTGGTGATGTCGTCAGAGAGATGAACGCGCTCGGGCGCACCGAGGTCCGCAGCTTCGTGCGCGACTTGCTCGATCGGCTGGATACGTCAGGTCGTTTCGCCTTCATCAAGCTCGCGACCGGGGCGCTCCGCATCGGTGTGTCCTCGCGATTGGCGAAGCAGGCGCTCGCCGATATGGGTGGCCGCGACGTGACCGAAATCGAGACGCTGTGGCATGGCCTGCAGCCTCCCTACGAAGCGTTGTTTCGCTGGCTGGAAGGGCAGGGTAACAAGCCGGTGCTGGCAACGCCCGCGATCTTTCATTCCGTCATGCTTGCCAATCCGGTCGAGGAGGGGGATCTCGATCAGCTCGATCCAGCCGAATATGCAGCAGAGTGGAAGTGGGACGGCATTCGCGTGCAGCTGTCGCGCTCCGGCGACACGCGCAAGATCTACTCGCGTTCCGGCGACGATATATCAGGCGCATTTCCCGATATCGTCGATTCGATCAGCTTCGACGGCGTGATGGACGGCGAGCTGCTTGTTGGCGGAACCACCCGCTCGAACAGCCCGACGCGTACCTTTTCCGATCTGCAGCAACGCCTGAACCGCAAGACGGTAACGACGAGGATGCTCGACGAGTATCCGGCTTTCATTCGTGCCTACGATCTGCTTTTCGATCGGGAGGAGGACGTGCGCGGTCGCTACTACGTCGATCGTCGTGAACGTCTTGCGGAGGTCATTGACCGTGCACCGCACGACCGCTTCGATCTTTCGCCTCTGGTCGAATTCTCTTCATGGGACCAACTGGATCAACTGCGGTCGTCACCGCCGGATCCTGTCATCGAGGGGGTGATGATCAAGCGCCGCGACAGCATCTATCAGGCGGGGCGCTTGAAGGGGCCGTGGTTCAAATGGAAGCGCAACCCTTACAACGTCGACGCCGTGCTGATGTATGCGCAGCGCGGCCATGGCAAGCGGTCGAGCTATTATTCGGATTTCACCTTCGGCGTCTGGACGGAGACACCGGAGGGAGAACAGCTGGTGCCTGTTGGCAAAGCCTATTTCGGCTTCACGGATGCCGAACTGGAACTGCTGGACAAGTTCGTTCGCAACAACACGACCGAGCGCTTTGGTCCGGTACGGGCCGTCAGGGCGGACAAGGATTTCGGCTTCGTCGTGGAAGTCGCCTTCGAAGGCATCAATCGCTCTACCCGCCACAAGTCGGGCGTGGCGATGCGCTTTCCGCGGATCTCCCGTCTGCGCCCCGATAAGCCGTCCTACGAGGCGGATCGCCTTCAGACGCTGGTCGCGATGATCGATGCCAAGGGCGATCAGTAGTTTTTCTGGCGCAAAACGCCGCAGGATCACAGTTTTCAACACAACGTGTGTTGGCGACCGCGCGCTTCCGGTGCAATTTTCGAATCGCCGGGAACCATGGAAGTGTGAAATGACGTCAGACAAAGGTAATTCTTTTCTCCGCCAACGCCGCACGGTTCTTGCAGGCCTGGCCGGAGCCCTCCTGCTCCCGCGCATGGCTAGTGCATTCGACGTTCCGGACGTGCCGAGACTGATCGATCACGACTATGCCAAGGTCCGCAAGCACTTCCATACCAAGCTCTTGCAGAAGGGGCCGGCTCCCGACAAGTATGAACCGCTCGACGCGCCCGCGGACGGTGAGAAGATCTTCTACCGGTCCGGCTATGGCGGCGAATTGGAACTGGTTGCCTGGGTCTCCAAATACAAGCGCGGCGGCAAGCCAAAGCCAGGTGTTCTGTTCCTGCACGGCGGCAACGCCATGGGTCTTGGCCACTGGGTTCTGCTCAAGGCCTATGTCGACGCGGGCTTCGTGGTGATGATGCCGTCGCTGCGCGGCGAAAATGGCCAGATGGGCAATTTCTCGGGCTTCTACGACGAGGTCGACGATGTGCTCTCGGCGGCCGACCGTCTGCAGCATCTTCCCGGCGTCGATGGCAACCGCCTGTTTATCGCCGGCCACAGCATCGGCGGTACGCTGACCATGCTTGCGGCGATGAGCAGCCACAAATTCCGCGCCGCGGCGCCGATCTCCGGCAATCCGGATGCGTTTCGTTTCTTCAATCGCTACCCGCAGGACATTCGTTTCGACGACAGCAACGCCCACGAATTCGAGGTCCGCAGTGCGCTCTGCTATGCCAAGAGCTTCAAATGCCCCGTCCGTGTCGTCCATGGCACTGAGGAGGCGCATTTCAACGACCGCGCCGGCCTGCTTGCCAGCCGCGCCCGCTCCGGCGGTGTCCAGATCGAAACGGATACGGTGACCGGCAACCACACCTCGGCGCTGCCGGCGGAGATTGAACAGAGCATAAAGTTTTTCCACGGGGTCTCGGCCTGATCGTGGTCTGACGTCCATTGATGCGAGGCTGATCTGGTGACCAGCCTCGCGCCAGCCGCAAGTGCCATCCTTGCCGCAGCTATACGTCTCGCTGTTGTCGATGAGGGTGTTTTATGACTGTTCTCAGCCGGGTGTCGCCATTTGCCGGGCTTGCGGCCGCTGCTCTTTGCCTGAGTGGTTGCAATATCCTCATTCCGGATACCGGTGCCACCGATCCTGCCCGCTTCGTGCAGGAAACATCCCCTGTTTTCTATAACCCACCCGGTGTCGATCCCATGCGCGTCAAGCCGGTGGATACGCCGGTCCCGCAGAGGCCGGGTGTGCCGCCGACGATCTATAATCAGACCTATGGTATCCCAGGCGCGAACTTCAGCCGGACCTACGGCCTGCCGGTCACCAATCCGGTGAATGGCACCTTGTATGGCCAGGTGCGCGATACCGACTTCACGTTGCCAGCGATACCGATCAGCCGCATCGACCCACAGTATCTGCGGCAGGAGGTCGCCTATCCGACCAAAGAGAAGCCCGGTACGATCATCGTCGATACGAAAACCAAACACCTTTATTTTGTCGAGCCTGGCGGCAAGGCGATGCGCTACGGCGTCGGCCTCGGCCGCGAAGGCTATGCATGGTCCGGCCGGGGCGTCATTCAGTGGAAGCAAAAATGGCCGCGTTGGACGCCGCCCGCCGAAATGGTCTCACGCCAGCCTGACGTCCGGGCCTTCTCGGCGGAAAACGGCGGCATGAACCCAGGTCTTGGAAACCCGCTGGGTGCGCGCGCTCTTTATATCTTCAAGGATGGTCAGGATACGCTTTACCGCATCCACGGGACTCCGGATTGGCAGTCGGTCGGAAAGTCCACGTCGTCGGGTTGCGTACGCATGCTGAACCAGGATGTGGTCGACCTCTATGACCGCGTTCCGGCGAAGGCCGAGATCGTCGTGATGTAGACGCGCAACAGCGCGGGCGATATCGTCGGTCGTCGGACGGACACGACTTCGTGAGGTAGTGGTTTATTTAGCGCAAGACGGTAATTTCCTTTGTCGTCACCGGCGTTGAACCACCCTCCGCGAAGGGCGTCGTCCTTCCAGCGCAACAGGAACCCAGACCCGCGTTATGAGCTTTGAAACATCCCTTTCCCGCCGCAGCTTCCTTTCGCTTTCGGCCATGACCGCGGCTTCGGCCCTGGCTGGCTGCGCATCCACGGCCGGGCCGCCTCCCATGGCTCAGCCGGTCGTCATGCGCACCCCCCCGGTCAACATGTTCCAGGCCCCGCTGGCTCCGGGTGATGCCGAGCTGGAGGTCATGTACGGCCCGATAGAGGACGGCGGCTTTCTCATTCCGGCCGTGCCCTACCAGAAGATCGATCCGCGCTTTTATCGTCAGCAGGTCGTCGATCCGACCGGCCAGGCGCCCGGCACGATCGTCGTCGATACCCCCTCACGTTTCCTCTACCTCGTGCAGCCCGGCGGTACCGCGATGCGTTACGGCATTGGTGTCGGCCGCGAAGGATTTGCCTGGCAGGGCACGGGCGTCATTCAGTGGCGTCAGAGGTGGCCGCGCTGGAAGCCGCCGAATGAGATGGTCGCACGCCAGCCGGAGCTCACCAAGTATTCGATTGAAAACGGCGGCATGGAGCCAGGCCTGAAGAATCCGCTCGGCGCGCGTGCGCTCTACATCTTCTCGAATGGCGAAGACACGCTCTACCGCCTGCACGGCAACCCGGAATGGCGCTCCATCGGTAAGGCCGTGTCATCGGGCTGCGTGCGACTGCTGAACCAGGATATTATCGACCTCTATGATCGCGTGCCGAACAAGGCGCCGGTCGTCGTTCTGCAGTGATCGATTTGCGTCCCGCTGTCTCCCTTTTCCCCTGGGGGACAGCATCTTCCCGCCAAGGGAAATCGCGCCTTACCGGGGAGACGGTACCGTCTCTCCGCCCACATTTGGCCGGGCCGAAATTTACCGCCACGAGTAGCTATGTGAGATGATCGCGTCAGGATCGATGCCTCTGGCTGACTCATGCCAACCGGCAAACTCGTCGTGTCTGACGATGCCGATATCGGCGAGTTGCTCGTCGTCAAGCTTATCCAACGCCCGGCATGCAGCATGATCTGTCGTTGAATGGTATTCCCCATGCGGGACCAGATGCGCGAGCGCGTGCCATGTTCCCGAAAACGCTGCTGTCGGCGAAAAAGTGCGAACGCCATGTAGGTGCAGGAATGTCATGGTGGCTCCCCCAAGCTGCAGTTGTAACGGCAAAGCCTCCCATTTGTCCGTGTGGTTGTCGTGAAGCCCGGCTGAAGCGCTTTTGAAATTTCTCTGAAATTCTTTGGTTTCGGTGTCGCGCTTCGATACACTTCGTTGTCGTGGTGGGAAGCGTTTGCTAAATTGCGCGCCAACATTCGGAGCATCCAATGTCGATGTTCGAATTCGCGGGACACCAACTCGATTTGCAACAGGGCCGGTTGCGCAAGGGCGGGCAGGATGTTCGTTTGCGCCCCAAATCCCTGGCGTTGCTGACTTATCTGCTTGAAAATTCGGGGCGCGTCGTCACCAAGGACGAACTGGTTTCAGCCGTCTGGCCAAATGTAGCCGTCACGGACGGCTCGCTCAGCCAGTGCGTGACGGATATACGCAGGACGCTGGGCGAGGGCGCAGTAAAGCTCATTCGCACCATTCCGTGCCGCGGTTATGCCTTGGACGAGAAACTCATGCGGCGCAGCGAGGCTCTGTTGCCGTCTGCGGCAGTCAGTCCGTCGGGGCGGCCCTCGATTGCGGTGCTTCCGTTCACGGTCGCGGTGCCTGGTGGTCGGCACACATGGATCGCAGACGGCATTGTCGAGGACATCATCACTGCGTTGGCGAAGATTCCCAATCTCTTTGTCGCATCGAAGAACTTGAGCTTTGCTTATCGCGACAAGGTCGGTCGCCTGCCGGACGTCGCCCTAGCGCTTGGTGTGGCCTACGTCCTTAGCGGAAGTGCCCGCGTGAGCGGCCGCGAATTGCGATTGACGACCGAACTTGTCGACGCGCGAACCGGCGGAATCGTCTGGGCGGACCGCTTCGATCGTCATCTCGGGCAAATCTTCGAGGTTCAAGACGAGATAACAACGGCCGTTGTCGAGCGGCTGAAGATCGAGCTTCTGCCGCAAGGCCGCGGCGCTGCTGTCGTCGAAAACCAACGAGAATTTGACCTGCCGGGCAACCATTCCGGCCATCCGGCGCTCTGGGATCGGTAGGGTTTGGCCAATCCTGTTGCTGCGACCGCGACCTCTATACCGCAGCCGTAAGGTTTGAACGCAGGCCCCTCAACAGGCCTCGGATGGTCTTCATTTCTTCGAGTGTGCAGCCCGCCGCCTGACCGATGGCGGTCATGATTGTGTCGATCTCGCTCCGCATCGCCCGGCCCTTGTCTGTCAGCGATACGATGACCTGTCGCTCGTCGCGGGAATCGCGCTTGCGCTTGATCAGTCCGGTTTGCTCCAGGCGCTTGAGCAGGGGAGAGAGGGTGCCGGAGTCGAGATCGAGTTGCTCGCCGATTGCCTTGACCGGCTGTTCGGACTTCTCCCACAGCGCCAACATGACCAGATATTGCGGGTAGGTGAGGCCGACCTTGTCGAGAATCGGCTTGTAGGCGCGCGTGAAGGCATGCGCCGTCGAATAGACCGCAAAGCAGAGCTGGTTTTCCAGCCGTTTCTCTTCTTCCGGAATTTCCATCGTCTTTGCCAGATGCGCTTTCATTGTCGTTGTCCTTGAGGCGTGATTGTCCTCTTTTCGAATTCGAAATGCAATTTGCAAAATTAACTTGCGTACAATTTAATTGTGCAATATACAAAATCCAACCCCAACGCAAAGGAGACTGACATGCCTATCCTCTATACGACCAAAGCTTCCGCCACCGGTGGCCGCGCGGGCCGCGCCGTTTCCGAAAACGGCGTTCTCGATGTGACGCTGACGGTTCCGAAGGAACTCGGTGGCGACGGCGCGACTGGCACCAACCCTGAACAGCTCTTTGCAGCCGGTTATTCGGCCTGCTTCCTCGGTGCTTTGAAATTTGTCGCCGGCAAGGAAAAGGTCAAGATTCCCGAGGACACCGCGGTCAGCGCGACGGTCGGCATCGGCCCGCGCGAAGATGGCACGGGATTCGGCATTGAAGTCGCCCTGACGGTGAACATTCCCGGTCTCGACAAGCCAACGGCTGAAAAGCTTGCCGCCGCCGCCCACATCGTGTGCCCCTATAGCCACGCCATGCGCACGTCGACCGAGGTTCCGGTCACCGTCGCCTGATTATAATTGTGGAAGAGCGTCGCGGATCGCGACGCTCTTTTCATATGAAAATAAAGTGCTATATTCTTTCCTGTGAAAGGAATATGGCATGGCTATAGCGCATCAGATCTCTGGCGTCCGGTCTCCTGAAGCAACCGTGATCACCAAGGCCGCCGTCAATGCCGCCGACCATCTCGGCCTCAATGCCCGAACGCTTTCGGCGGTGCTCGGCGTTTCGGAGGCAACTGTCTCGCGTATGAAGCGGCAGGATTATCTGCTTGAGCGTGGCTCGAAGTCCTTTGAACTCGCGATCCTGCTCGTGCGTCTGTTTCGCTCGCTCGACGCGATCGTCGGCGGCGACGAAGCCATCGCCCGTCAATGGCTGCGCAACGCCAATACGGCGCTCGGCGCGACACCGCTCGAAAAGATTGTCAGCATCTCGGGATTGACCGATGTCCTTGCCTATCTGGACGCCCGCCGCGCTATCGTCTGAGACGCGGGCGATCTCGGGCAGGTTTTGGCGGCTGGTCGAGGCGCAGCATCAGATATCGACGCTGAAGCTTGTCGATACGCTCGACGAGCAGGCCTTGCTCGAAAACCTGCTCGAGGAAAGCAAGCCGGCGCTGCCGCCGGAATGTGTCGGGCTGGACTACCTGCTTGCCACGCCGTTCCGCTATGGCGCGGTCTATCCATATGGTTCGCGTTTCCGACGGGCAGGCCGCACGCTCGGCGTCTTCTATGCGTCCGAGCGGGTAGAAACCGCGCTTGCGGAAATGGCTTTCTATAGGCTGCTGTTCTATTCGGAATCGCCCGCCACGTCGCTTCCCGCTAACGCCGCCGAATACACCGCCTTTGCCGCTGCGATCGCTACGCCGTCAGCAATCGATCTCACGTGCCCGCCGCTCGATTCTGATCGGGAGATCTGGACCGATCCCCAGAACTACGCGCCGTGCCAGACCCTCGCGGACGCTGCGCGGGAGGCGGGCTCCCAAGCAATCCTCTACGAATCCGTGCGCGATCCGCAGCGCGGCCGTAACATCGCGCTTTTGACGGCGGCGGCATTTGCTGCCCGCGAGCCCGTTGAGCGCCAGACGTGGAGGATCCGGCTTTCGGGCATTGGCGTCCAGGCGCTCTGCGAATTTCCGAAAGTCAGAATTGGATTCTCGGTCGAGGATTTCGCCTCAGACCCGCGCATGGCGCGCGACTAAAGCGTTGTCACATGCGACCGGTCTTCAGGAGAGCGCCTGCAGGTCGCGTCGCAATCTTCCGATGTCGCCATCCGGCAGGGCCTGATCGAGGCTGGCGTGGGTGCTTTCCCAGATCGGCACTGCGGCCGCGAGCACCGCCTTGCCCTCCGGCGTCAGGCTTAGCAAGCGCCGGCGCTTGTCTTTCGCATTCTGCGTTACATTTACCCAACCACGGCGCTGCAATGGCTTGAGCGCTGCCGTCAATGTCGTCTGATCCATCGCAAGCAGGGTCGCGACCGGTCCCATCGGCGGTGGCTCCGGGCGGTTCAGCGACATCATCAGCGAGAACTGGCCGTTGGTGAGCCCGACAGGGCGAAGCGCATCGTCGAAGAGCCGCGCCAGTGCGCGCGCAGCCCGCTGCACATGCAGGCAAAGGCACGTGTCGCGCACCAGAAGCGTCGTTGAAAAGGGAATCTCTACCGCGTTTGACATGTCCAATTTCTATTGATATCAATGTAATTAGTCAAGGAAAAGCAACATGGACTGCCACGTCTCGATCGCGCCGGAGGAGGGTGCTCGTGATGCATAACCAAGTCGTTTCCCGTGAAGAATGGCTGGAAGCCCGCCGCGCGCTGCTTCTCAAGGAGAAGGAAGCAACGCATCTGAGGGACAAGGTCAATGCCGAGCGCATGGCCTTGCCCTGGGTCAAGGTCGACAAAAATTACGTCTTCGATACGCCGCAGGGAAAGAAAAGCCTTGCCGAACTCTTCGATGGCCGCAGCCAAC
Organism: Rhizobium sp. R693; assembly: GCF_002211315.1. NCBI lineage: Bacteria > Pseudomonadati > Pseudomonadota > Alphaproteobacteria > Hyphomicrobiales > Rhizobiaceae > Rhizobium > Rhizobium sp. R693. Next base: position 25,956 of record NZ_LOKY01000009.1, read on the forward strand.
TCCTGATCTATCACTTCATGCTTGGCCCCGATTGGGAGGCCGGCTGCCCCGGATGCTCGTTCCTGTCGGATCATGTGGACGGAACGCTTCCGCATCTCAACAATCACGATGTCACCTGGGTCGCCGTTTCACGCGCGCCCGTGGCCAAGATCGAGGCCTACAAGAAGCGCATGGGCTGGAAATTCCCGTGGGTGTCATCCTTCGATAACAGCTTCAACTTCGACTACCACGTGTCTTTCAGCCCGGAGGATCTGGCGAAGGACAAGGTCATCTACAATTTCGAGGCGATCGAGCCCGCCAATGCCCATGACGAGCTGCCCGGCCTCAGCGCGTTCTGCAAGAATGACGACGGCGAGGTCTTCCACACTTACTCGACCTACGCACGCGGGCTTGAAGAGGCGGTCGGCACCTTGATGATCCTCGATCGCGCGCCGAAGGGCCGCAACGAAGATAGCACGATGGATTTCGTCAAGCGTCACGACGAATACGAGCCGGCCACGAGCGAGCCGTCCTGCTGTCACTGAGATCTGCGACCATCATCCCACGGGAGAAGGACGATGCAGCAAGCAAAAGCTCTGAAGGAGCACGAGTTCCTGGAAGACCTTGTCGGCGTCTGGGATGTAATAGCGCCCGGGATGACCGGACAAGAGCCTTGGACGGAAATCGTGCGGTCGCTCCACGGTATTTGGTTCGTCGCCGAAGGCTCCGGCCAGATGCCGGGCGGCGGCGCGGCAACGACCGTTCTCACCCTCGGCTACAACGCCGACAAGGGCAAATATGTCGGCACCTGGATCGGCACCATGATGGACCATCTGTGGGTCTATCAGGGTGATGTGTCCGACGACGGCAAGACCTTGAGCCTCTATACGACAGGCCCCGACTTCGCTGACGCAAGGAAGCTTGCCGAGTATCGCGAGCAGCTCATTTTTCACGATCGCGACCACCGCACGTTCAATTCTGCCGCCAGGCAGCCCGACGGCTCCTGGAAGCAGTTCATGGAGGCGCACTACACCCGCAAGCAGTAGCTGCGGGCAGAACGGCGTGCCGTTCGTCAAACCCAAAATGGAGAACACGATGTCCGAAACCCACGGCAAATTTATCTGGTGCGAACTGATGACCCCCGATCCCAAGGCCGCAGCCGAATTCTACGGCAAGGTTGTCGGGTGGACCACAAACGATATGACGATCCAGGACCTGCCGCCCTATACGATCTTCGAAGCCAATGGCGCGGGCGTCGCCGGGCTGATGGATTTTCCCGCCGAACTGGAGGGGAAGGGTATGCCGCCGAACTGGACGGGCTACGTCGCGGTCGATGATGTCGACAAGACGGCGAAGGATTTTGCCGCCAACGGCGGCTCGGTCCGCCGCGAGCCTGCGGATATTCCGACGGTTGGACGCTTTGCCGTCGTCGCCGATCCGCACGGCGCGGTGATCTGCATCATGACGCCGCTGCCGAGGGACAATCCAACGCCTCCCGCGCCGATGGGCACGCCGGGCCACATCGGTTGGCACGAACTCTATGCCGGCAACGGTGCGGAAGCCCTCGCATTCTATTCGAAGCTTTTCGGCTGGACGAAGGATCATGACTTCGACATGGGCGAGATGGGTGCCTATACGATCTTTGCCGAACACGGCACCCCTGTCGGCGGCATGATGACCAAGCCGCCGAATGTCCCCATGCCGGCATGGGCTTATTACTTTAATGTGCCGGCCATCGATGCGGCCATCGAGCGCGTCAAGGCCGGCGGCGGCACGGTGTTGAACGGTCCGATGGAAGTGCCCGGCGGCAGCTGGATCATCCAGGCGACCGATCCGCAGGGCGCATTCTTCTGTCTCGTGGCGCCCGCCAGATAGACGCGACTGACGATGACATCAGCGCAGCGTAAGACGGCCGGACGCCGTCCTGCGCTGCTTGATTTGAGGGTTTCAAGCCGGTTGATGGAATGTGATCCAGCGTGGCGCGGACATCGAATCGAGAGCCGAGGGCGCGCTGCGGCGAATGCCGAAGCTCGTTCGTATTTCATTAATTTTATTAGAATTTTAGCGTTTCCGGCGATATTCGGGCGCCTGCTATTAACTCTTCCTCAAACATTTTTGGGTGGATGCATAACCGGCTATGTCTGAAGCGGCCGTAAGTATTGATTTTGGCTCTTCTGCGTAATTGATTGGTCCCAGTTTCACATTGGGGTTGTTTTGTTATGTCTATCGAAGATCCGCGCATTTCCGCTATCGCAAGCGAAAACGTCTCGCACGACTTCCGCCAGGACATTCATGAAGATGCAAGTATTGAGACTTCCGCCCGGCAGGGCGTCGAGGTCGCGCAGGCCGATAATAGCCAGCAACCTGAGAAGACCGACCGCGTGCCGGCGGCTCCGCAGATCGTAGCTGCCAACGGCAATGCGGTTGAAGTCGTCCCGGATCAGCACAACGTTGCACATCTGCCGGCTGACGTATCGATCGACGACATCCGCGTCGAAGGCAACAATCTTGTACTGGTCCAGGCTGATGGCACGGAGATCGTCATCGTCAACGGCGCCCTGCACGTGCCGACCTTCCTGCTTGGCGAAGTCGAGCTGCCGCAGCAGGCCGTGATCGCCGCCCTCGAGCAGAACAACATCAACGTCGCTGCGGGTCCCGATGGCTCCTATTCGGCGAGCGCATCCGCTCCAAGCTCAGGCGGCAACTTCGACACGATCCAGCAGCCTCCCCATCTGCCGCCGCTGATAGCGGACCTTCTCCCACCCACAGACCAGCCCGATGGGCAGCCCGGCGGCCTCTTCGGCGGCCGCGACAGCGGCAGCGGCAATCTTCTGGCCGCAAACCCGCCGAGCGTCGACACGCCCACCCCGGACAATGGCGTGACGATCGGCGACCTCGACAGCGCTGCCACCGGCAGCGACGCCGTGGTCTGGGAAGCCGGGCTCCCCGGCGGCTCGGCCGAGGGCTTGTCCGCCAATCCGACTGTCGTGGACGGCAAGTTCACGATCTCGGCTCCGGATGGCCTGGCGAGCGTTACAATTGGCACGACGACCATCAACGGCGCCGATCTCCTGAACGCGGCCACGTTCCCGATCTCTGTCACTCCCGCCGGCTCGTCGCTCGGAACGCTGGTGCTCACTGGCTACAACGCTGCGACCCACGAGGTCTCCTACAAATTCACGCTCGCCAATAACGCAACGCATGGTGACACCGCCCATACCGGCGTGGACGACCAGGTCTCCGTTAATTACGGCATCACCGTTACGGACACCGATGGCGACAGTGCCAACGGCACGCTAACGATTGCCATCAACGACGACGGCCCGACGGCCGCCAATGACGAGGATGCGGTTTCAGGCCCGAGCGCGACCGGCAACGTGATCAGCGGGGCGGACGAGAGCGTCACCGCGGGCCTCGACACGAAGGGCGCTGACGGGGCCAGTGTGACGAACGTTGCGTTCGGCAACGAAACCGGGACGAGCGTCACCGACGCGTATGGCCATGGCCACCAGGTTACGGGCACCTACGGCACGCTGACCATCTACGAGGATGGCCACTACAGCTATATCCGTACCAACGACTCGCCCGTGGCCGACACGGTGAGCGACACGTTCACCTACACGCTCACCGACGGCGACGGCGACAGCGACACCGCGACGCTCAAGATCAACATCACGGACAATGGCGTGACGATCGGCGACCTCGACAGCGCTGCCACCGGCAGCGACGCCGTGGTCTGGGAAGCCGGGCTCCCCGGCGGCTCGGCCGAGGGCTTGTCCGCCAATCCGACTGTCGTGGACGGCAAGTTCACGATCTCGGCTCCGGATGGCCTGGCGAGCGTTACAATTGGCACGACGACCATCAACGGCGCCGATCTCCTGAACGCGGCCACGTTCCCGATCTCTGTCACTCCCGCCGGCTCGTCGCTCGGAACGCTGGTGCTCACTGGCTACAACGCTGCGACCCACGAGGTCTCCTACAAATTCACGCTCGCCAATAACGCAACGCATGGTGACACCGCCCATACCGGCGTGGACGACCAGGTCTCCGCTAATTACGGCATCACCGTTACGGACACCGATGGCGACAGTGCCAACGGCACGCTAACGATTGCCATCAACGACGACGGCCCGACGGCCAATGACGACACGGACTCCTTCGACACGGACACGTTCTCGACCGACGGCAACGTCATCACCGGCGCCGACACCACCAGCGGCACCGCCGGCAAGGATGTGACCGGCGCCGATGGCGCGCATGTCAGCGAGGTGAGCTTCGGCAATGCCACCGTGACGAACGTCACAGACGGAACTCACGGTGCGGGCTTCGAGGTCCATGGCGCTCACGGCACGCTGACGCTCTTTGCTGATGGCCACTACATCTACGCTCAGGACCCCGCCGACCACACAGGCGGTACCGACACCTTCACCTACACGCTGACGGACGGCGACGGCGACACCGACACGGCGACGCTGACGATCACTGTCCCTCACCAGAACACGCCGCTGGAGATCACCGGTTCGGCGACCGGCGTCGTCGAGGAAGAGGAGCTTTCTGGAGGCAACCCGGATCTCCTGTCGCTCAGTGGCAATGATGACGCCACGCTTTCGAATGCGGTGCAGGGTGTCCTTACGAGCGCACTCAGCATTAGTGGCAAGGATGGACCGCTCAGCTTCGCCATCGGCGCCGTTGCTGACAGTGTTGCAGTCACAACGGTCAGCGGAGGAGGTTCTACGCCGCTGACGTCGGGGGGGCTCACGGTCTACTTTCATCACAGCGATGATGGTACCTTGGTTGGCTATACCAACGACACCGGATCGAGCGGGTATTCCGCCAGCAGCACAACCATCTTCACGCTGGTTATTACCGACCAAACGACCGGCGCCTATACCTTCACGCTGCAGGGTCCGATTGACCACCCGGTTCACGGGTCGACCCCGACGACGGGCGAGGACTCGCTGGTCATCGACCTCGGCGGGCTCGTAACGGTTTCTGATACCGGCGAGGCCGGAGACCACGCGTCGGTCGCTGACTTCAGGATCACGGTGATCGACGACGTGCCGGTCGTCTCGGCGCGCGACGCGATCGTCATGAGCCACACCAGCACTGACACGACGACGAACGACTATAGCCTGCGTGCCGGTAACGTTCTGGTGCGCGGTGTGGGCCAAGGCGGGCACGATCTGCTGCTGACCACGGCGGACGGGCACTCCGTCAACACGAACAACGGTGAAGTCGGCGTTGACAATGCTTGGATCAACGGCGCCTCGAAGAAGGCCGACGCGCAGTACGTGTTGGTACAATTCGGCCACGACCTCGACCTCAACACTAATACCTTTGTCGGTGGACGCGAGACCTATTCCGAGGCTTCCTTCACAGTCGATGTGAGCGGAGGAAGCAAGTCGACGGCCGCCGTCTTCGTCAATGCGACCCATGGCGGCCCGGGCGGCAGCCTCGTTGGTCTGACTTTTGAGGTGAACGGGCACAGCGTCAACGCGACCGTGGTCGCCAACGGCTACGTGCTCACGGGGGTTCACGACGGCGACGTCGTTACCGTCCATTCCGCAACGACCGGCGCTGTGTTCGACACTATAGAGGTCGCCAACTACGCCAATGTCGACGACGGAGCGAACAGCTTCTCCGGCGACCAGTTCCGGATCTCGGGTGTCGAAACCGCAGTTACCACCGTAACGGTAACGACGACGACGGAGGCCTTCACTCTTAGCCAGGACGAGACGGCGGGCGTCAACACCGCAGCCGATCCCAACGCGTCGAATGATCACGCCGCGCCGGCCGCCGGGACTGACGCCTATAGCGCGATCTACAAGGACGGCGCCATCGGCTATGCCGAGTCGGAGAGCGTGCTCAAGCCGAACGGCGGCCTGTTCACTGGCAGCGTCGGCGCCGACCACAACGCCTCGGGCGGCGGCACGTGGACCTTCGCCATCACCGATGCCAGCGGTCATGCCTTCAACGGCACGCAGGACTCGGGCCTGACGACGCTCGACCACACGCACATCATGCTCACAACCGGCGCCGATGGCGCGCTGGTCGGCTCGGCGAACGGCACCGAGGTCTTCAAGGTCTACGTCGATACCGACGGCCATGTTTGGATCGCCCAGTACCAGGCGATCCACAACGGCGCCGGTGGTTCGAACCAGGCCGCCTATGACAAGATCGCCACCGTGACGGCGGGCCTCCACATCACGGGGACCCTGACCGACGCCGACGGCGACCAGGCGAGCGCCACCTCGCCAGTCTCGCTGACGGTGCAGTTCCAGGACGACGGCCCGATCGCACATGATACGGTCGGGCAAGTTGCCGAAGGCTCGGTTGTCACCGGCACGCTCGATTTCGTTCAGGGCACCGACGGAGCCACTGTCTCTCAGATCAATGGCGTCAACCTGACCTTCGGCAATGACGGCTGGTCTCAGGCCATTCAGACTGCGCAAGGCACGCTGCAGATCAAGGCTGACGGCACCTATCAGTTCACCGCGCACGGCGATAACGTCTACAAGGACGCCGGATCGGCAAGCTTTACCTTCACCGTAAAGGACGGAGACGGCGATACGTCCACGGCGAACGTGTCGTTCAATGTCGCCGATACGCAAACGAACGAGCCGGTGACGCTGACAGCGTCGTCTGTGACCGAGGGGACGAACACGAACTACACGTTCACGGCGACCCTTGCGGACCAGGTACACGACACGCCGGTTACGGTGACGATCGTGGACGGCAACGGCCAGTCGCACGACATCACGATCGCCGTCGGTCAGACGACGGGCAGCGTTTCCATCGCGTCCGGCAACGGAGAGGACGTCTACAAGGATGCCTCGTCGCTGACGGCACACATCACGGGTGTGACGGGCGGCAACTTCGAGAACCCTGTCTACAGTTCGGCCAATGTGATCGCGACGGTCAGCGATACCACGGACACGACGACTGTGACGTTGCACGACGTGACGGTGACGGAAGCTCAGCAGATCGTCTACACGGCGAGCGTTGATCATGCGCCGCAGACGGCCTTCGACGTGACGCTGAACAACAATGTGGTGATCCACTTTGCGGCAGGTGCGACGACGGGTTCGTCCGATCCGCAGGCGGCGCAGGGCGAGGACGTCTTCAAGGACGGGTCTACCTCGACGCTGTCGATCGCCTCGACGACCGGCGGCAATTACGAGAACCTCGACACCAGCTCGACGGCCAAGCTGACGGTCAGCGATACCACGGACACTGTGACAGCCACCTTGACGGCCGATGAGGCCATTCTTAGCGGAGCGGGCGCGACGATCACCTACACCGTGACCCTGTCGAACGCCGATGGTCTGCCGGTCGCGCCGACCACGAACCTCACCTTCACCCTGCAGACGGGCCAGACGGTGACGATCCTCGCGGGAGCTTCAAGCGGGCACGCCGATGTGACCTTCGGTTCTGGTACTGGCACTTCCGTTCACAACTCGATCGCCGGTATCACAGGCGGTGGCGAATACGAGTATCTGGTCCCCGACGGGACGACGGATACGACGGTGAACACCTTCCCGACCGGCGGCGGCAACGTTTCGCTGACGCTCAGCGAGGCGGCGCTCGATACGACGCTTGACAACAGCACCGTCCCAGCAGATCTTGCCGCGAGCGCTGTAACCGGCACCGCGCCGGGCAGTCGTGGCGAGACGGCGCAGGCGACGTCGGGTATCAACTTCACCGCAACCGGTGAGGCGCTCACCGTGGCCTTCGCCACTCCCGGCGTCAGCGCTAGCGGTTGGCAGGCGCCGACTGTGAATGGACTTGCCAACGGCTACAGCGTGCACTGGGAGCTGAGCAGCGGCCAGTTGGTCGGCCACCTCATTTCGCCGACGAGCGTCGATCTCGGTGCCTTCGTCCTGCTTTCGCTGGCGGGCACCACGGCGGCCGCCGGCCAGACGCTAACGCCGACCGTTACCGCAACGCTGGTCGACAACCTCATCGACGGCAACAACGTAGGCTCGCTGACCATCAGCGGCATTCAGGTCGTTGCGACCGACACCACGGGCGACAAGGTTTCGGGCTCGGTGGCGCTGACGATCACCGACGACGCGCCGTCCTTCGGAGCGCCGGACACGGCAACCGTGGCGGACAAAGCGGTCGACGCCGCCCACGCGACAACCGGGTCGCTGCACCTGTCGGTGGGCGCGGACGGGCTTGGCTCGCTCAGCCTCGCTGGCAATACGGCACCGAGCGGCTTGACGCTGGATGGGAAGCATCCCGTCAGCTATGCGATCAGTGGCGATGGCTTAACGTTGACAGCTTGGGCCGACCTTCAAGATGGAGGCACGACGCAGGATGTGAAGGTATTTACGCTCATGTTGAACGCGTCGACGGGAACCTACACGTTCGACTTGCTTACGCCCTTCACTACCCAACACAGCGTCGATTCCTCCAGCACGGCCTTCGGCTCAGGCCCCAGCGTGGAGCAGGCACTTTGGAGTGGCACCACGCCGATCGCTGTAGTATCCGCATCGGGTAGTCTGATGGGTAGCTCCAATGGCTGGGGTGTCGACAACGGCAATTTCGATGCGAACGAAAAGCTGACGTTCGACTTCACCAGTGGGGCCGCGCATTCTCCGGCGGCTGTCAGCGGCTTCGGTGCGACGCCTCCGGTATTCGCTGACTTCACGTTCACGAAGAGCGGTTCGCTGACCTATACCATCCACTATGTCGATGGCAGCAGCGGCGACCCGGAGACGGTCGATGTGACCAAAAACACCCCGCTCCACCTGGGTGCGCTCGGCCACCAGATCGCCTACATCAGCTTTACTGCCAATGGTTCACTTGGGATGGTCGACCTCACCGGGGTAACGTCAATTTCCGGGACTTCTGAAAATCTTGCGTTCAACGTGACGGCGACGGACGGCGATGGAGACCAGGCGACCGCTCACATCAATGTTCACATCGATAGCACGATGGCGGACCCCATCGTCCTCGACCTCGACCACAATGGAGTCGCGCTGACCTCGCTCGATCAAGGCGTCCAGTTCGATATCAATGCCGACGGTCACAAGGACCAGATCGCCTGGACGGCTGGCAGTGACGGCATCCTGGCACTCGATGTGGACGGCAACGGCAAGATCGACAATGGCAGCGAGATCTTCTCGCCGCACTTTGCTGGTGGCACCTACGTCGATGGTCTGGCGGCGCTTTCAACGCTCGACAGCAACCATGACGGCAAGATCGATGCGACCGACGAGGTCTTCTCGAAGCTCACCGTCTGGCAGGACCTGAACCATAACGGCATCACCGATAGCGGCGAGCTTTCGAGCCTGGCGGATCATTCGATCAGCAGCATCTCGCTCGACGCTAGCGCCTCCAACGCGGAGATCAACGGCCAGTCGATCCTCGCCGATGGCGACTACACTCTGACAGACGGCGCGACCGGCCACTTCGTCGAGGTTGCCTTCGATACGTCGCTCGGTGGCAGCGAAAATAGCAGCAATGCCTATTCGCTGATCGGTAGCGACGGCGACGACATCCTGTCGGGCAGCGGCGGCATGTTCACGATATCGGGCGGGGCAGGGGCCGACACCTTCGTCCTCGACGCCGATGCTCTGAACGACGTCAAGCTCGCCGATGTCATCACCGACTTCAAGGCCAGCGAAGGCGACACCCTCGATGTGTCTAAGCTCCTCGACAGCCTGCTCGGCCACCAGGCGAGCGAGGCAGAGGCGCTCGCCAGCGTCAAGACGACGGTCACCGGCGCGGATACCGTCGTCAGCGTCAACGCCAGTGGCGGCTGGCACGATGTGGCGGTTCTCCAGAACACCACGGAAGCGGTCAAGATCCTCTACGACGACAAGCACGACACGACGACGGCACCGCACGTCGGCTGATGTTCGTACGAACCTGCAAAGGAAAAGGCGCCCTTCTTCGGCGCCTTTTCTGCTTTCTGGTACCGATTCGGGGCAAGCCCTTCTCTTGCTGCTGTCCCCGCATGGTCATTCGCCACCGCTTTCGCGAAGCGGACGGAGTCGGCTCTGGCTCGGACGACGACTCTAGCGAGACTGGCCCGGTCACGGGCGACCGAGGCGCGCTCACCTCGGAAGAAAAGGTGCTTTATCGGCGCACCTTCTGCCTTCCGGGATCGGTTTGGGCAATCTTCCGCACGTCGGATTACCCATCCTCTTGCGCCTGTTATATTGCCGAGCGGTTCCTCGGCCGGGCTTGGAGATGATCCGCGTCTCCCGCCAGTGCACGGCCGCAGGCAGCTTTTCTTCTCAAAGGAAGAGAGACGCCGGATACGCGGGACAATAGGGTTCAACGAGCAAAGGGCGCCTTTCGGCGCCCTTTGCTCGTTGTTACTGATCGGTCGGATCAGGCGGCCGGCAGCCGCGACAACGGAATGGCGTCTTCGGTCTCGCCGCCGCGCTGCATCGCCATTTCGTCGGCCAGTTGGCGGATGTGATTGAAGTCGGTCGCTCCCTCGAAGACCGCGCCGCCGAGGCGCACGCCGATCGTCATCGGCGTGCCTTCCGCCGAGAAGGAGGCCTCGGCCACGCGCCGGCGGATACGGGTGCCGACATCCTGGGCGTTTTCGACCGTCGCACCCGGGAGAAATACCCCGAGTTCGTTGGTGGCGAGGCGAGCAACAAGATCGCCCTTTCTGACCGAGGACTGGATGATCGCGGCAAGCGACTGCATGACCGTGTCGGCCCATTGCGGGCCGTAACGCCGACTGATCTCGTCGAGCGTATCGATCACGACGGCTATCATCACGCCGCCGGCATCGGTTGCGATTCGCTTGCGCCGATCGATGTAGTGCTCGACGGCAGCTGCAAAGGCAGTACCGTTCAGCGTCTTCGTTAAAGCGTCGTGGCGCGCAGCATAGTTAACCGTTTCTTGTAGTTTCTTGAGGTCACCAACTTTGAGCTGCAAGATCAGAAGCAGCGGAAATGCAACAAGAAGTGAAATTAAGCCTGCGCCGATAAATCCTACCAAAAATGGTCGATCCGGCACGATAAGGTTTAAGATAAGTAAAACGCCGACGGATCCAGCCGCAAAGCAGACCGCGCCGAGGGTGGCGATCCGAAGAGCTGAAACGATTGTGGCGGAAGAGTAACGCTGGCTTAAATTCATCGGGGTTCTTGTCCGTTTGAAAGTCATGCCAGATAAACAGGTTCGGGCAAAGCCCCCGTTAAAAAATCCTGTAAAATTCTCGCTTTAGGCAGTTGTCCACCGCGATTAACTGTTTTGGCAGGAATGCTTGGGGCCGCAATTGGAATGTGGAAAGATTGGTGTTACTTATTTGCTGAAGAAGAGACTTTGGTATACGGGTACGCCGGTGAATCTTTGATGTTGAGGGGCATCGATCTTGTTTAAAGGCAAAAGAATTTTTGCAGCATTGTCTGCGACGGTTGCTTTCAGTTTTTCGTTTTATGCTGATGCGAATGCAATATCTCTGCAGCAGGCTATCGAAAAAACGATGAAAACGAACCCGCAGATCTTGCAGGCTGCGAAGGATCGTGAAGCTGTCGAGTTTGAACTGCGCCAGGCGCGCGGTTTATACTTGCCATCGGTAGACCTGGAGAGCGGGATCGGCCGTCGTCGCTTGTCGAATGCCAGCTCCGGTTCGCTGAGAGACGATCATGACTATCTGTCGCCGGGCGATGTTGGTCTTACGATTACGCAGACACTTTACGATGGCGGCAGCCGCCGCGCGCAGGTCGAGCAGCAGGCTTCGCGCGTCGATGGCGCATCCTTTCGCGTCCTTGAACGGTCTGAGTCGCTCGCCCTCGAAGTGACGCAGGATTATCTGGAATATATGCTCCAAAATCAGATCGTCGCTGCCGCCAAGCAGAACGTCGCCTTCCACACGCAGATGGTCGGCGATATCGACGAGAGCATCAAGGGTGGCGCCCTGACCGACGCCGACCGCCTGCAGGGCAGCGAGCGTCTGCAGGCCGCCAAGGCGCGGCTGCGTGAGGCGCTCGAGGAACTCGAGCAGACGAAGATCCGCTTCCTGCAGGCAGTCGGCGAGCCGATCACCAATGCGCAGACGCCGCCATCGGTCGGCAAGTATGTTCCGAAGACGTTGAACGACGCGGTCTTTCTTGCAGGCAAGAACAGCCCGCGCATCTATTCGGCCAATGCCGACGTCGATGCGGCCGATGCCGGTGTTCGCGGCGCGCGCGCCAACTACCTGCCGAAGGTCAATCTCGAAGGCGCCGCCCGCGTCGGCAACGACATCGACGGCGACGAAGGCAACACCAACGACTACCAGGTCCGTGTCGTTGCCCGCTGGAACCTCTATCGCGGCGGCATCGATGTTGCTCGCGAGCAGGAGCAGATCCGCCGCGCCGGTGAGCAGCGCTATAATCTCGCTCAGGTTCAGCGCGAGGTCGAAGAGTCGGTCCGTTCCGCTTGGAACGAGCGCGTCAGCCGCGGCGAGCTGTCCGGCATCCTGAACAAGCAGGCCTTGATCAACAACCAGCTCGTCGGTTCCTACCGCGAGCAGTTCAAGGTTGGTCAGCGCTCGCTGCTCGACGTGCTCGATGCGCAGAACACGAAGTTCAATACACAGGTCCTTGCCGACACGGCGCGGGTCGCGTCGCAGTTTGCCGAGTACAAGATTCTGGCGGCATCCGGCAATCTGCTGCAGACGATGAAGCTGAAGCCGGTCGAGCAAAGCCAGCCTTATGCGCGGGAAGGGTTTGCTGTCCCCGCGAGCGTCGCGAATCCTGGATATGTCGAGCTTGATTCCCATCAGAAGGCCGGCATGCCCCTGGATCTCCTAGCGCCAATTCGACAGCAGTAGTCGAACGGCCATGGAACGATGCTGAACGTAGCGCCAGAGACTTCCAGCAGCACGCCGCTGCAGACCTTCAAAGCCGCATTCAAGTCCGTGGCTGCGTTCTATGGCCGACCAAGCTCAGACACGGTCCTCTTCTCCGGTCTTCCGGATGAGGTGACCGAGTCGCTTGAGGTGGACGATGTCGAGCGCATGGCCGAACGGATCGGTCTGCAGGTGATCAAGCACCAGGAGCGCGAATGCCGCCAGGGCAATTTCGATTGTCCGGCGATCGTCGCGTTTGCCGATGGCAGCGTGCTGCCTCTGCTCGAGGTCGCCGAGGACGGCTCCTATGTCACGGATATCGTTCCGATTGCCGGCAACGCCATCCGGCTGACGCGGGAAGAATTCCTGGCGCTGAAGCCGCAGCTGGCCTTTGCCTTTACGCTTTATTATCAGAACGCCTCGGAAGAGGCGCTGGTCGGCAATGCCGTGGAGATCGAGAAGCGGCATTGGCTGGCAACCACGCTCGTGCCTTACTGGCGCACCTATGTCCGCGTCATGATCGCGGCGCTCTTTATCAATCTGATTGCGCTCGGCTCGCCGCTTTTCACGATGAACGTCTATGACCGGGTGCTGCCGAACAAGGCGATCCCGACGCTCTGGGTTTTGGCCGGGGGTATCTCGCTTGCCTATATTTTCGACTTTCTTCTGAAGACGGCGCGCTCGTCGCTGATCGACTATGCCGGACGCAAGGCGGATCTGCGCCTGTCGCAGTTGCTGTTTGACAAGGTGCTGAATTCGACGCTCGCCTCGCGGCCGCTGTCGACCGGCGAATATGCCAACCGCGTGACGCAGTATGAATTTGTTCGCGAGTTCTTCACGTCGAACACGATCGGCGTCCTCATCGACAGCCTTTTCGTCTTCATCTTCCTCGGCGTGATCTATCTGATCTCGGGCTGGCTAGTGGTCATCCCGGCCGTGGCCTTCGTCCTGTCGGTTGCGATCGGCTTGTGGGCGCAGGCCGCGATTGGCAAGCGCATGGCGACGGCCGCCAACGAGGCATCGCGTCGCCAATCCCTGTTGGTGGAGACGATTTCGACGATCGAAACGCTGAAGAGCCTGCGCGCCGAAGCGACGATGCTCCGCCGTTGGCAGGAGCTGACCAAATATTCGAGCCGCACCAGCGAAGACATCAAGCATATCTCGACGAACGCCATCAACATGACGATGTTCATCCAGCAGATGGTGAGCGTCCTGATCGTGATTGCGGGCACCTACGAGTTCGCCGAAGGCCGCATTGCCATGGGCGCGATCGTCGCGACGGTCATGCTGGCGAGCCGCGCCGGCGCGCCGCTCGGCCAGATCGCCATGACGTTGGCTCGGTTCCGCCAGGCAACCATGTCCCTTCGCATCCTCGATAAGATCATGGAGCAGCCCGACGATCGTCCGTCTACCGTCGGTTTCGTCAACCGGGAGATTACCCGCGGCGCCTTCAGCTTCCAGGATGTATCTTTCCAGTATCCGGGGTCGGACTATCCCGTTATCAACAAGCTGTCCTTCACGGTGCAGCCGGGCGAGCGCGTCGGCATCATCGGCCGCATCGGCTCCGGCAAGACCACGCTCGGTCGTTTGCTTGACGGCCTCTTTTGCCCCTCGGGCGGCCGCGTACTGATCGATGGCGTTGATATCCGCCAGTACCACATGGCAGAGGTTCGCTCGGCGGTCGCCGTGGCCGGCCAGTCGTCCGATCTCTTCTCCGGCACGGTCAAGGAAAACCTGCTGATCGGACGCGCCGACGCGACCGACGAGGAACTGCTCGAGGTCGCCCGCATGACCGGTGTCGACGAGTTCGTCGGCAATCATCCTCGCGGCTTCGACATGCCGGTCGGCGAGCGCGGCACGAACCTGTCGAGCGGCCAGAAGCAGGCACTGACGATTGCACGCCTGCTGCTCACCAAGCCGAAGATCGTATTTCTCGACGAGCCATCGGGCGCCATGGATTTGGCAACCGAACGCAATCTGATTGCGCGCTTGTCGAAGGCTATCAGCCGTGACACCACGCTTTTGATCGCCACTCATCGCTACAGCATGCTTGAGCTCGTCGATCGCCTGATCGTCATCGACAAGGGTCGGATCATTGCCGACGGTCCGAAGAATGCGGTGATCGAAGCGATGCAGCGCAAGCCGGCGGGGGCGCAGTCATGAGCCTCGCCAGCAACCGCCACGACAATCCTCCGCTTCTCGCCCGCGGCATTCTGGCTCTGGTAGCCCTCGTGATTGCGAGCTTCATCGCATGGGCGGCGATCGCCGATATCAACGAGATCGCCCGCGGCGAGGGCAAGGTCATTCCGGTGTCGAAGACGCAGATCATCCAGTCTTCGGAGCCCGGCGTCGTTCAGCAGATCGCCGTCGTCCTCGGTCAGGTCGTCCGCAAGGGCCAGCTGCTCGTCCAGCTCGACAACACGACAACGACGTCCACGCTTGGTGAATCCGTTGCCAAGGCGCGTGCGCTCGGTGCCAAGGTTGCACGCCTGAAGCTCGAGGAGGCGGGCCAGTACGACGCTGAGTTCATCTGCCCCGAGGAGATCATGTCGGTCGCCAAGGATGTTTGCGGCAACGAGGCGAAGCTCTTCGCCGCTGATCGCGCCAGCTACCAGAACAAGCTCGGCGTCTTGCAGGAGCGTGTCCGCCAGCGCGAGAACGAGCTCAGCGAAGCGCATGCGAACATCGATCGCCTACAGCAGAACATCGAAGGCGCACAGCGCCAGTATGACCTCATTTTCCCGCTGGCGCAGAAGAAGCTGGTGGCGCAGACGGAAGTGCTGAAGACCGAGCGCGATCTCACCGACCAGCAGGGCCAGCTCAAGGTCTATCAGGAAAGCATCGACCGCCTGCAGGCTGCCGTGCAGGAGGCCAAGCTGCAGCTCGGCGATCTTGCACTTGAGCTGCGCCAGCAGGCGCTGACCGACAAGGCGCAGGCGCTGGCCGAGCTTTCGGTCGTCGACGAGACCATCCGCGGCGCCTCCGACCGCGTCAAGCGCACCGATATCCGTTCGCCCGTCGATGGCATCGTCAATACTCTGGAGGTCAACACCATCGGCGCCTATGTCGATCCGGGCCGTGTCATTGCCGGCATCGTACCGACTGCCGACACGCTGCTGGTTGAAGCCAAGATTTCGCCGCGCGATGTCGCCTTCGTGCGCCGCGGCCAGCCGGCCGTCGTCAAGATCACGGCTTACGATTTCTCGATCTTTGGCGGCCTCGAAGGCGTCGTCGAGAACATCTCGGCCGACAGCCTCGTGGAGAAGGAAAAGGGCGAGACCTACTATCTGGTGCAGGTCAAGACAGACAAGTCCGCGCTGGAGCGTGATGGAAAGTCCTATCCGATTATCCCCGGCATGGTTGCCTCGGTCGAGATCATGACCGGCAACAAGACGGTGCTGAGCTACCTGATGAAGCCGATCAACAAGGCGCGCAGCGAAGCGCTGACGGAGCGATAGGATGCTGATCGTTAAGCCTGGCAGCAACGCACTCTCCGAGCTCGAACAGATCGAGGAGCCTTTGCCGGCCATCGGCGCCGATGAGATCGAGCCGCGCTTCCGGGCGGTCGTCGGCCGAGGCGGCGAGCGTCGCGGCATTCGCCTCGAGCGGATTTACTGGGATGGCCTCGGCCGCATGTCGGCTGCCGGCAAGATGAGCACTGCCGACCTCGTCCACTACACAGCCTCGCAGATGCCGGAGTCCGGCAACCTTGCCTCGCTGCTGCGTGTGCTTAGCTTCAAGTGGGCGCTGCGCCGGCTGGATACCGTCGAGGACGCCTCGTCCATGGCAAACGTCAACGCCATCATTCAGGCGTCGCCGTCGCCGACGATCCTGCTGACGCAGGAAAAGAAGATCCAGCTCTTCAACGATCCTTTTCTGACCATGCTGCGCCAGCGACTTCCGCTCGGCGATGCGGCGCAACTGACGAAGAGCTTGCGGTTCTCGATCGACACGCAGATCGACGAGGCCATTGCCACGCTTTATCGCAACCGGGGCAAGACTCTGAACACCGGTTTCACCATCGGCGTCGGCTCTGCCTCGATGAAGGGGCAGATCAATCTGGCTCTCGCGCCGACCCACGAGAAGCCGATGCTGATCGGCTATATCTCCCGCTACTGACCGCCAAATCCCGTCACGAAAAAGGCGGCTGAATTTCAGCCACTTTTTTTCTTGTCTTGCCTCTGATTGTCAGAACGCAACGCCTTCGCCGGGGGCAACCTTTTCCAACGGCATGGCGGAGGCGACCTGCTTAGCGCCGGTGCGCGTTCCGTGCAGGTAGCCCTTGCCGTCCGCAATCGAGTAGAGCGGCACGTAATCAGGCAGCTTCGTGTCGGGCAGCACCTCGTCACGCATGTTGTCGAGGATGAAGTGGTTGCCGTTCACCGCGACGGAAAGGACCGCGTGGTAGAAGTGGCGCTTCTGATCGAAAAGCACGACGATCGACATGTCCTTGAGGTCAACGCCGTCCGCGTGCAGAGCGGCCATCTTCAGGATCGCGAAATCCTCGCAATCACCCTGCTGGCGCGCGAGCGTTTCGGCGGGCGTCGCCCAGTAATCAGCCACCTTGTAGGTGTCGATGTCGCGACTGTAGCGGATCGTGTGATTGACGGTGATGTTGATGGCGTTGAGCTTGTCGCGGATCGAGGACTGCGAGGTCTTGGTGAAGGCAACCTTGATGGTGGTTGCGGCCTCGGAGCATGCGCCGGCGCTGCAATTAATGGCGGTTCCATCCGTCATTTCCGCCAAAGACGGTTCGAACTTCTGCAGGGCGGCAAGTCGTTTGAAAGGAATGGCGACGGTCCCGAAAGCGGCGTTGCCCGTCGGCGCGGCAATCGCCGGGCGCGCGACCGGTTGCGCTGGTGCGACGCTCTCCTTCACCCAGCCGGCAGGCTCGGGCTGAAGCGAGCGCGTCAGCGCAGCAACGTCGATGCTGCCGATGACATTCGTTGCCAGGCTCAGGAGATCGGCAACGCTACCGAGCGTCAGGACGCGCGCCGTATCGACAGCGAAGTCGACCGAGTGCATCGCGCCGGAAAACTGCGCAGACGGAAGGGCGGATGCCGACGACATGTTCGGCGAGAACGCAAGGGAAAATGCGGAGAAAGTAAAAGCAGCAATTTTGCTTATTCTTATACTGCACTTCATGGATCGTCGTCTCTCGTTGGTTGTGAGAAACGTACAAAACATCTATAAAAATCAGGTATTTAAGCATGGATAAGGTCAGTATAAACTATCCATTCAAAAGAACATAAAAGTTTAGTGCGCCCGTCAACCAAGTTTGGGTGAAGGGTTTGCTTTCCGGTGTTGCCTGTGCAGATATGTAGTCCTGCTAAAGGCCAGGAAAAGGCCGCAATTACGAGGGTGGAGAGCAGGTGACAGTGCAGTCGATCGAGCCGGTGCAAGGCTCGCATGGTTTACGCTCGCCACGGCAAATGTCGCCTTCGGAAGGCGTCCGTCCCCTGAAACGCATCAAGTCCGTTCTCGCGATGTCGATCGTGGTAGCCTGCGGTGCGCTCGCCGGCTGCCAATCCGACGTCGATGGTGTCGCCAAGAATGTGAAGACCAACGACATCAAGGCACCGTCGAGCGAGGTCGAGGAGAGCTTTGGAGAAACCGGAGCGGAGATCACGCTGCTGCTGCCCAAGGGTGCGACCGGGATCTATGAGGGCGCTGCGCGTGACGTGCGCGATGGCGCCGGCCTCGGCGTCGGCGAACTCGGGGGCAACCAGGTTTTCGTGAAGGTTGTCGACGTGGCCTCCGGCGGTCCTGCTGTCGCGACCGCGGTCAGCGCGGCAAAGGCACGCGGCTCCGTTCTCCTCGTCAGTTATGCATCGCCTGTCGTCACAGCGGCCATCGCCGCGATACCGGCTGATCAGCGACCGCCTCTGCTCAATCTGGGCGTGCCTGTGCCGCCGACATCGGGGAATGCCTATAACTTCGTTTCCGACGAGATCGACAGCGCCATCGAAGGCGCGCGGGCAGCGGCTGCCAGCGGCCATAAGAAGGTGCTGGTTTTCGCGCAGAGCGATTTTCCGGCTGCGGGCGAGGAGCGGCTGGCAAGCGCGATCCGCGCCGGCGGCGGTACCTATCTCGGCCTTGCCCGTTATGATCTGACAGATGCTGCCGCATCGGATGCAGTCAAGAAAGCCAGCGTCAATCTGCAGAATGCCGACGCCGTGCTTGTCCTCGGGAAGACGGTGATCACGACCACTATTGCCGGCGCTGTAAAAGCCAGCGTCAAAACGAACGTCGCCGTCGTCGGCACGAGCGCCTGGCCGCCGCAGACCTACACCGATCCCTCGGTGGCAGGCGCGGTGATCGCCATGGTCGAGCCTGAAGGCGCGACGATGATTGCCGAGCGTTACCAGCGCCACTACAAGCGCACGCTCTCCACCGATGCGGCTTACGGCTACGATGCGGTGGCGGTTGCCTCGGGCATTGTCCGGACAAAGGGGCCGGAGGGGATGAACGCGCAGAACCTGACCAGCAAGGTCGGCTTTCGCGGTGTGACGGGTCTCTTCCGGCTGATGCCGGCCGGAACCGTGGAGCGCAAGATGAGCCTCTATTCTCTCAGCGGCGGCAAGCTCAGCTTGCTCGGCGCCACGCCGGCCTCGTTCTGATAGCTCGCAATCTTGGACATTGGTCAGAGGAAGCGTCCGCCATCTCCCCCGCGCTGTGTAAGCGCATGGTGGGCCGGCCAGCAGATGCGGTCCTTGTCCTGATAAACGGCACGCTTTCCCAGACCTAAAGCCCGCCGCGTGAGAGGCGGGCCAATTGTTCTAAGGCCGAGCCGCCGCAAAGAAAGGCTCCGGGCTTTCCACTTCGACCAGCCGCCGGCGCTCGATCTGCCAGAACCGGTTGCCGATGGCGCGCACAAAGCTGCGGTCGTGGGAGACCAGCAGGCAACTCACCTGATGGGCCATGAGCTCGCCCTCCAGCGCTTCCTGCCCGTCGATATCGAGGTGGTTCGTCGGTTCGTCGAGTAAATAGAAGTTCGGCTCCGTCAGCCGCAAAACTAGCATGCCCAGCCGCGCCTTCTGGCCACCCGAAAGCCGCCCGACGGGACGCGACTGCATGTCGATGGTCATGCCGGCGCCCGCCAGCAGTGCCCGCGCCCGCTGATCGCCGACGTCGAAGCGCCGGATGATCGTCTCCATCGGCGTCTCGCTGTCCTTCAAGTCGGCAAGCGCCTGGTCGCTATAGCCGAGCACCAGCGAGGGCGTGGCCTTGATGCCGTCCTGCGCCGTCTCCGCGTTGCCGATCGCCTTTCGCAGCATCGCAATCAGCCGCGATTTGCCGGCACCGTTCTCCGCGAGCAGGACGATCCGGTCGCCTTGGCAGATAAACTGCTTGCCGGTCCGGAAAAGCGGTGTGCCTTCAGGCGTGCGGACTTCGGCATCATCAAGCGTAATCAGCACCTTGGCATGGGTGCCGCGATTGGCGAGCCTGATCGTCCCGGCCGATCGCTCGAGATGAGCGGGCTTGGCCGCATCCTCCAGTTTCTCGGCGCGTTGTTTCAGCTGCTTGGTCTTGACCACCAGCAGGTCGCTGCCGGAGTTGATGCCGATATTGTTGAGCTTGGCCGCCTGCTTGCGCAGTTGCTCGGCCGTCCTCATGTCACGTTCGTAGCGTCTCCTGTCGGCCGCATCCGCCTCGTCCAGTGCTGCCCGCGCCCGGCTGTAGGGCAGGGAGAAGACTTGCGACTGCTCCGGCCGCAGGAACAGCGTGCGGTTGGTGACGGCATCGAGAAAGGCGCGGTCGTGGCTGGAGATGACAACGGGCACATCGCGAGGCAGGGCATTCAGCCAATCCTCGAGTGCTGCTATCTTGCCGAGATCGAGGTGGTTCGTCGGCTCGTCGAGCAGCAGTGCATCAGGCTCCATCACCCAGGTGCGCGCCAGCATCGCCAGCCGCTGCCAGCCGCCGCTGAGCTGCCCGACCGGGCGGCTGCGCAGGGCTTCGGGAACGTCGAGTGTGTCAAGCACGATGTCCACACGCCAGCTTTCGTTGGCCTGCTGGTCGGCCAGCAGCACCTGCAGAACGGCATCGTGGAACGGAACGTCGAGCAGCTTGGCCGGCACGTCCTGCTCGACATAGCCGATCGCCAGCCCGCGTGAGCGTGTGATGTCGCCATGGGTTGCCTCCAGCGCCCCTGAAATGCAGCGGAGCAGAGTGGACTTGCCGCGGCCATTGGCGGCAACGAGCCCAAGGCGGTCGCCGGCATTGATGACGAGGTCGAGCTTGGCGAAAAGCGGTGCGCTGAGGGTGACGCCGAGATTGCGGATATTGATAAGGGGCATGATCTTGCTCTGGCCTTGCCGAGCGATCACACGGGCGAGGGCATGCAGCCTTCATCGCGTGCGTGTGCTTGGAGCTCGGTGGATGGATAGTTGCAGACGAGCCGGATGCTCGAACTGCTGCCACGAGGGGCAGACCAGGAAGAAAGTTTGTGAGAAACAGTCTCTGGTCAGCCCTGCAAACTCATTTGCAGGGCGTTGACGGGGCCACGTTGCCGGTTGAACCGGAAATAGAAATTTTGCACGCGACCCTCCTTTCTCTTTGAGTGCACAGCAGAAATAGCAGCAGGCATGCAAAAATGCAACCAAAGCGGTCACGTCAGGCCCTTCGGAGGCTCTCTCTTGCACAGGGCGGCTTGGCTGTTATAAGCGCCCAATCAACAAATTCTTGTGTTCAGGAGAGAAGACCATGGCAGGTGGTGACGACGATTACGTTTATGACGAGGCGACGGGTGAATGGCGTCCGGCTTCGGAGCTGGCTGCGGCCGCCGCGCAGGCCGCTGAGGTTCGGGATGCTTCTGGAAACGTCCTCAAGGACGGCGATTCCGTCACCCTCATCAAGGACCTCAAGGTCAAGGGTGCCAATCAGACCCTGAAGCAGGGGACGGTGATAAGGTCGATCCGGCTGACGGAAAACCCGGAAGAGATTGACTGCCGCCACGACACCATCAAGGGTCTTGTCCTGCGCACCGAATTCGTCCGCAAGCGCTGAGCGGCGCAACGGGAAGAGCATCCGCAGGCGGAAAAAGGGCGGGAACGCCCTTTCCGCTTAGCGCTTCAAACTGCCGAGAATGCCGCGCACCAGCGCTCGGCCGACCTGCGTTGCCACTGTGCGGGCCACGCTCTTCATCGCGGCTTCCACGACCGTTTCGCGCTGGTAGCCGGAGGATCGGGCGCGGCCCTGGCTCTTGTCCTGTGGTTCATTATCGTCATCGCCGAAGCCCGGCAACGTCCAGCGACCCGAGGCACTGCCCTCGGTCGGCTGCGTCGGCTGTGCCTGCTTGGCTGCGTCAGCGTCCGATGCCTTCTTGGCGCGCGCCGCCAGAATCTCGAAGGCGGATTCGCGATCGAGATCTTCGTCGTAGACGCCGAGCACAGGGCTCTTGTCCATGACCTGCTGGCGTTCCGCATCGGTTAGCGGACCGACGCGGCCGGACGGCGGGCGGATCAGCGTCCGCTCGACGATCGAAGGAGAGCCCTTCGCCTCCAGCGTGGACACCAGCGCCTCGCCGGTGCCGAGCGTGGTGATGACGGTGGCGCAGTCGAAGGCGGGGTTCGGTCGGAAGGTGTCGGCGGCGGTCTTCACCGCCTTCTGCTCGCGCGGGGAATAGGCGCGCAGCGCATGCTGCACCCGGTTGCCGAGCTGCGCCAGCACCGTTTCCGGCACGTCGAGCGGATTCTGCGTGACGAAATAAACGCCGACACCCTTCGAGCGAATGAGGCGAACGACCTGCTCGACACGCTCGAGCAGCACCTTCGGCGCGTCGTTGAAGAGGAGATGCGCTTCGTCAAAGAAGAAGACGAGGTTCGGCTTCTCGGGATCGCCAACTTCCGGCAGCTCCTCGAAGAGCTCGGACAGCAGCCACAACAGGAAGGTTGCGTAGAGCCGCGGGTTCATCATCAGCTTGTCGGCGGCGAGCACCGAGATCTGGCCATAGCCGCGATTGTTGGTCCGCATGATATCGCTGATCTTGAGCGCAGGCTCGCCGAAGAAATGTTCAGCGCCCTGCTGTTCCAGCACGAGCAGGCCTCGCTGGATGGAGGCGACAGAGGCCTTCGAGATCAAGCCGAACTGGCTGGAAAGCTCGGTAGCGTTTTCCGCCATGTAGTTTAGCAGCGAGGAAAAGTCCTTGAGATCGAGCAGCGGCAGGCCGCCCTGGTCGGCAATCTTGAAGGCGATGTTGATGACGCCTTCTTGCGGTTCCGAAGCGTCCATCAGCCGCGCGAGCAGCAGCGGTCCCATCTCGGCGATGGTGGTGCGGACGCGGTGACCCTTTTCACCGAAGAGATCCCAGAAGATGACCGGGAACTGGTCGAATTCGTAATCGTCGAAGCCGATCTGCTCGGCGCGTTTGGTGAGGAAATCCTTCGGTTCGCCCTTGGCGGCGATGCCGGAAAGATCACCCTTGATATCGGCGCAGAAGACGGGCACGCCGGCCTTCGAAAAGCCCTCGGCAAGTACCTGCAGCGTCACCGTCTTGCCGGTGCCGGTTGCGCCCGTTACCAGGCCGTGGCGGTTTCCGAATTTCAGGTCGAGATATTCCGGCTTGTTGATGCTGTCATCAGGATTGCGGCTGACGCCAACGAAAATCTTGCCATCCTCGAGCATTTCGAAAATTCTCCCTGCGGCTGTCGGCCCCTATTGCGTCAAAATGCGGAGCAACGTTTTCCGCACGGTCATTGTAATATCGCTTCCCTGTTATAAGCAGGGAGCCCGGTGCGGACAACTGTCTGCATTAAAAGGAAAAGTAGGATAAAGCCTGCTTTCGCGGCAGGCGTCTTGAGTTGCCCCGCAAGTTCGATTAACGTTGACGTTAACGTCAAAAATAGGAGGCTGACAATGAATGAAATCATAGACCAGATCGCGGCGCGCGTGGGTATCCCCTCAGAGGTTGCCGAGAAGGCGCTCGGCATGATGCTCGGCTTCCTGCAGCGCGAAGCGGCAGACGGCCCGGTCGCCAAGATGATCGAAGCCATTCCCGGCGCTTCCGACCTCGTTGCCAAGTACAATGGCGAAGGCGAGGGTGGTGGCGGCGGAATCCTCGGGAGCATCATTGGCGCGCTCGGCGGCGGCGGTATCATGGCGCTCGGCCAGCAGCTGATGTCGGAAGGTCTCGGAATGGGTGAGATCACCACGCTTGCCAAGGAAACCATCGCGATTGCCGAACAGCACGCCGGCAAGGAAGTGGTGGACGAGGTTGTCGGCTCGGTTCCGGGTCTCAGCCAGTTCGTCTAAGCGGCGGGATAAAGCGTTCAGCGGGCGGGCTCGTTCCCGCCCGTTTCCATTGGCGCTACCGCGTTACACCGAGCAAAGCGAGCCAGTTTCGCGACTGGTCATCGGCAGCAGTGCGTCCGGCATCGTCAAGCACATGAGGGCCACAATAGCGCTCGATGTTGCTCCGGTCTGCGTCGTTGATCTGAGGATTGCGCGAAGCCGCGATGACCTGGCGCCAGGCACAGCCCAGGATCGGCTCAACGACAATGCCCTTGTCGCAGCCGGTGCTCAGGCAGAACGACACTTTCCGCTGGCTTTCGATACGGCCGCCGATCGCATCCGCGTAAAGCCCGGTCCAGTCCGCGCGAATCTGCTCGCAGCGCTCGGCGGCGTCGCTCTGATGGCAGCTTATTTTCGGCACATAGCTTTCGGCAGGCGGCCAGTCGGCAACCTCTGCGAGGCTGACGCATCCACAGGCAAGAAGAGCTGCGGCGATCAACTGTAACATCGGGCTCCGTAACCGGCAAAAGAATCACTGCAGCCAGGCTACAGCTTCTTGCACCTGCTAGGGAAGCATTTCTGAGTATGTCATTGCATCAAGATCGGCAAAGGCAAGCGGATCAATGCTTGCTCTTCGTTTCCCTTGACAGCCTGAGGATGACGTCGTCGGCGGCGTCGGCCAGGGCCATCGCGATTTCTGCCGCCTTCCATCCACGCTTCTCACCGTTGCGGATGAGTTCGAAGAGAATCGGCTCGAACTCGGACCGGCAGGTTTCCATACGTTGATCGGAAATCGAACGATTCTTAGACAAATGAGTATCTGCCATGTGAATACCCCAAAACCCTGAGGATAGATTTAGCAAGGCGGTGGAAGAGCGCAAGTAAATATATTAGTCACGCTTTAATAATTTCGACTAAGTTTGGTTTTATTCGCGAAATAATAGAAAAACGCAAGAAGGGCCCGCCGGGGTTGGGCGAGCCCCGCCTTCTTTGTCGCACAGAAAAAGCAACGCGGTCAGCAAGAAAAGCTTCACTGTACAAAGGAAAAGGGTCAACTCATCCATATTTTGTACAGTGCACGATAAAACTGCGGGGATGGAATTACGGTGTGCTGCTATGGTACAATATTTCTTCGCCTTGTGCGCGAACTGTGGGAAAATACTATTGCGTTTGTACTTTAGGTAAACGTGTATTTTCTGCCTTATTTTCGGTCCTGGTTGTGTCTCGATTCGCCCAGTTCATGCCATTCCCGACCATCGCGTCGGATGAGTCCGTCAGCGCAGGATGGGCCACTGCTTCCGGGTGCATAAGCCTCCGGCGTTTCGCTGCTCTTTGCCCAAACATCCAGGAAGGGTTGCACCGCCGCCCATCCTGCTTCAATGCCGTCGGCACGCTGGAATAGCGTCTGGTCGCCGATGAAGAGGTCATAGAGAAGCGACTCGTATCCGGTCATCTTGCCGATGTCGAACTTGTCGGCATAGCGGAAGTCGAGCGAGACCGGGACGGTGTCGACGGAAAGACCGGGCGACTTGATAGAGATCTCGACGCTCAAGCCTTCATCCGGCTGCACCTGGATGACCATCTTGTTCGGCGGCAGCTGTCGGTTGACGTCCGTTTTCCGAAACTGCGCAAACGGCACCTGCTGGAAGGTAATGACGACTTCCGTATCGCGCGCCTTCAGTGCCTTGCCGGTTCGTAGATAGAAGGGCACGCCCGCCCAGCGCCAGGAGTCGACGTAGAGCTTCAGCGCCACAAAGGTTTCGGTGTTGCTGTCGGGCGAGACGTCCTTTGTCTCCCGGAATGCCGTAATGTCGTTTCCGTTGAGTTTGCCGGCCGTGTAGGCGCCACGCACGGCATGGGATGTGGCTTCCTCTGGCGTATAGATGCGCAGGGCGCTCAGCGCCTTGCTCTTTTCGGTGCGGATCGCTTCGGCGCCGAAGCCGTTCGGGGCTTCCATCGCGATCATCGCCAGCAGCTGGAACAGATGATTGGGAATCATGTCGCGCAGCGCGCCGGTCGCGTCGTAGAATTTGCCGCGGGAGCCGACGTCGACAATCTCCGCCGCGGAAATCTGCACGTGGTCGATGTAATTGTTATTCCAGAGGGATTCGATCATCATGTTGGCGAAGCGGGCGGTCAGAATATTCTGTACCGTCTCCTTCCCCAGGAAGTGATCGAGGCGATAGACTTGGTTCTCCGAGACATTGCTGAGGATATGCGCGTTCAACGCGCGGGCCGAGGCGAGATCGGTGCCGAAAGGCTTCTCGATGGCGATCCGCCGGAAGCATCCCTCGGCCTGGCTGGTTAGCCCATGTGCGGCGAGCTTTTCGACGAGTGGTCCAAAAAACTGCGGCGGCACGGCGAAATAGAAGGCGGCATTGCAACTCGTCAGGTGCTTCTTGATCTCGAGGAATATGGCGTCCTGCGTGAAATCGCCTGAAATGTAGGAGATGCGTTGGCGCAGTCGCCGCCATGCATCGTCCGTCTCTGGCAGGATCGGATCGCTCAGGGTGGCAAGGAAGCTGTCCAGCCGCGCCACAAGGGAAGCGTCATCGCCGGGGTCAATGCCGACGCCGAGAATCTTCAGATCGTCGCCGACCAATCCGCTTCGCGTCAGATTGATGATCGCCGGTATCAGCAGACGCCGTGTCAGGTCGCCGGTGGCACCGAAGATGACGAGTGTGGCTGGGGGGATAGGGGCGGCGTCCATGAAGGTTTCCTCGCTGTTTGCGACGACTATAGTGCGCGCGGGTGCGGCGGCAAGCAGCAGCATGCTGCTCGTCCGTTGCAAGGTGATGTCAGTGAAACCTGTCGCGCTCTTCTCGGGTAGCCCTGGCGCCTTGGCCCAAGCGCCTCTTAGCCCTTGACGGCAACCATGAAGATCCGCGGGAACCGCAGCAAGACGCGACCGTCCGACATCTTCGGGTAGGCCTTCTCGATGCGGCCGAGATAGTCTGCCAGGAATGCCTCTCGATGCTCTTCGCCGGCGTGATCGAGATAGGGCCTGAGGCCGGTTCCCTTGACCCATTCGACGATCGCCGCGGCATCCGCCATAGGATGGTTGTAGGCGGTGTGCCAGATGTCGACGCGGGCCGCCTTGCCGATGAGCCGGCTGTAATAGGTGGAGGGCTGTGGCAGCGGCTGGCGGCGAACGCTCCTCGCTTCGAAGGCCGCTTTCCAAGGCCCGGCACGGGCCGCCTCCTCCATCAACAGATGGGTCGGCTCGGTTAGGTTATCAGGCATCTGCATCGCCAGCACGCCGCCCGGCGCAAGTCCGTCCATCAAGCGGTCAAAGATATCGAGATGGTTCGGCAGCCACTGGAAGACGGCGTTTGCAAAGAGCAGGTCTGCCGGTTCACTCGGCTGCCAAGTGGCAACGTCCGCCTCGACGAAGGGCGTGCCGGGCATGCGCTTGCGGGCCGCTTCCAGCATGTTCAGGTCGCTGTCCAGGCCGGAAACGCCAGTTGCGCCGAACCGCTCGACGATCAGCTCCGTCGAGTTGCCCGGCCCGCAGCCGAGATCCACGGCGCGACGAACGCGCTCAAGTGGCACCTGCGCCAACAGATCGCGTGCAGGGCGCGTGCGTTCATCCTCGAATTTGACATACTGGCTGGCGGACCATGCCATCAAACGCCTCCTTGATCATAGCCTCCTCGATACGCTGGACGCCCACCTTGTCGATCTTGCGGCCCGACGACCAGCAAAAGGCCGAAATACAAGAGAGCGCGCACGGCGACCACCAAAATACAGTCGAGGAACGGCAACGAGCGCAAGGGGCCGCGTCCGAAATCGCCCATATCGCCTTTAGATGACGATATTTTTAACGGCAGGAGACCGCCCGAACTGAATGCCCGGGCGGAGATGAAGATCAGGCCGCCAGGATGGTGATGCCGTGGGCGTTGGCTGCGGCCTTCATGCGTTCCATCGTTTCCGCGGAAGGTGTTGCCTTCGGCGGCTCCTGCGAGCCGGCAGCTTCCAGGTAGTCCGCCATGTCGCTGTCGACGATTGCCGAGAAGACAGCGGCTTCAGGGCCGGGATTGGCATAGGAGTGCGCCTGGTTTGCCGCGATGCGGACGATGTCGCCCGCCGTCGCCTCGAACTCGTCGATGCCGTTCTCTGTCGCGCGGCGGACGGTCAGCCGACCCTCGATGATCCTGAAGACCTCGGGGCTCGCGTGGCGATGCAGCAGCGTGCGGCTGCCCGCCGGCACGGTAACGTCGAAAATGTTGAGCCAGGCTCCCTGCAGACGAGCCCGACGCTCGATCCGATCGCCCAGCACGAAGAAGACCTTCGCACTCGCCTGGGCAGGCGCTTTCACAAATGAGTTGGACATCATGTCTCGCTTTTCTTTTTCTTGGCGGCGAGCCCGTTAGACCTTTCCGGAGCCCTTGGCAACCCGCTGCCGCCGATCATCGCTGTCGCGATCTGTCCCGGCGCATATGGGTTTTGCCGCTTGCCGCTTCAAGCGGCGGCACTCTCTTGGCCTCCGCTCTGCGCTGCCAGAATGCGCCGAGCGACTTCCTCCACAGCCTTCGCATTGTCCTTGGCAATGGATGCCGCAATCGCCTTCAGCGCTGCAATATTTGTTGGCGAGGCATCGTCGAGGGCGTCGTTTTCCTTCTGCGTCAGCTGCCGGTCGAGACGGAAGTTATCGAGGCTTTGGACGTTGGCGTCCGTGACGACGGTGGAGTAATCGAGATCGGTGCCGGCGGGATTGAGGAGCGCATTCGCCTGATAGGAAGCCGTGCTCGCCTGTCCCTGCATCAGGATGGAAATCAAGGGCGTATCGTGGGCCGGATGCATCCATCCGATGGCGCCCCAGTCTTTTGCTTTTTGCGGGCTTCGACGTATGCGGCAAGGATAGGGTCGTTGGCAAACACGCCGCCGTCGATCATCGGCACGAAACGATCTTCCGGCTTCTTCACGCCAACACGCTCGATCAGCGCCGGCGGGAAATAGGTCGGCGCGGCAGACGTTGCCCGTGCGGCTTCCCAGAAACGGAAATTGCTGTTCTTCCTGTCCGCGTTGGACATGAAGAGCGCGGCGCGGCGGCGAATGTCGTAAGCAGGGATGAGGACCGTGGATAGTCCCTTGTCGAGCGTGGCAGTTCCGAGCTGCTGCTTGAGCTTCGCCTCCAGCGCGTCTGCGCTGTAGCTGGGGTCGTTTAGCCCGAACGGATTGATGACATCGGCGAGCGGCGGCTTGCTGAAGTTGTCGGCCCCTTCATTCACGTAAAGGCTGAGAAGATCGGCCGGGGTGCAGGCTGCCTCGTCGGAATTTGACGGGTGAGGGCAGGTGAGGCCGGCCGCAATGATGCCGCCGGTCGATGTTCCCGCAATCAGGTCGAAGGCCCTGTGGAGCGGCAGCCCGTCCAAGTCGCTGTGCCAGTTCCACCAGGATCACGGCCGGAATAATGCCACGGATGCCGCCGCCGTCGATCGAAAGAATAAAACGCGTTGCCATTTGCCCCTCCCGTACCGGTTCATCCGGTCGTGGAGGGTATGAATTACAACCGTAATAGTACTACAAACTGAAACGCTCTTTTTGGTTGCTGTCGGTTGTGAGCTTGCGGTCAGAACTGCGTAATGACGCTGATCCCTACGCCTTCGGCTTGATCCAGTGTCATCAGGCCCGGTATCGCCTCCTCAAGCGTGACGCGCCGGCCGATCAGCTTCTGCGGCGCGATCTTGCCGGCAGTGAGCATCGATAGCATCGCATCGTAGCGCCAGGCCTGCATGCCGTGGCTGCCATAGATCTCGAGCTCGTGACTGATCACTTGGGCCATCGGAATCTGCGGCGTCGCGTAGTCGTCGAGCATGAGGCCGACCTGTACATGCCGTCCACGCCGCCGCAGATTCTTGATCGAGTTGAAGCAGGTGACGGGATGACCGAGCGCGTCGATGGATACGTGCGCGCCGCCCCTGGTGATCTCGCGCACCGCCTCCGTGACATCGGCCACGCTACGCGCATTGATCGTCGCCACCGCACCGCATTCGCGGGCAAAAGCAAGCTTCTCGTCGGAGAGATCAATGCCGATTGCGTTGGCGCCGAGCGCCGTTGCGATCATGATTGCCGACAGGCCAACGCCGCCGCAGCCATGCACGGCAATCCATTCGCCGGGGCCAGTGCCCGCGTGATCGACGACGGCGCGAAACGACGTCGCAAAGCGGCAACCGAGGCTTGCCGCCGTCGCGTCATCGATGCTGTCAGGCAGATGCACGAGGTTGGTATCGGCATAGTCGATCGCCACATACTCCGCGAACGAGCCCCAATGCGTGAAGCCCGGCTGGAATTGGTTCGGGCAGACCTGCTGGTTGCCGGAATGGCATTCGCTGCAGTGGCCGCAGCCGGAGACGAAGGGCACGGTCACGCGGTCTCCGATCTTGAAGCGCATGACGCCTTTTCCCGTCGCAACCACCTTGCCAGCCAGCTCATGGCCCGGCACATGCGGCAACTTGATATCCGGATCATGACCCATCCAGCCATGCCAGTCGCTGCGGCAAAGCCCGGTCGCGCCGACGGCGATGACCACGCCATCCTCGCTGGGCGTCGGATCGGGCAGGGTACGGATTTCGGGAGCCTTCTCGAAGGCGTCGTAGAACATGGCTTTCATCGATTTTACTCCCTGTCAGTCGCAACGATTCCAGCGCATCATGCCACGGCGCCGATGTCGCATCCAATCGCGCCATCCATGATTTTCAGTGATACACCCATCGATAGCGCGCAAGGGATCGCGAACGAATATTACTCCCTGCGAAACCTCTTCGCCATTTTCTTGCGTAGGGCTCAGAGGCGTGGATTTCCGCTTGACCGGCTCTTTGCACGGGGATTTTGCTCTGTGGTCTTTTCAAGGAGAATGCCATGGCCGTCGATACATCGCCCCGTTCAACCACCTGGACCTATGTCGAGGGAGAGTGGCTTACCGGCAATCCGCCGCTGATCGGGCCGACCTCGCATGCCATGTGGCTGGCCTCGACGGTCTTCGATGGCGCACGCTGGTTCGATGGCATCGCGCCGGATCTCGACCTGCATTGCCAGCGCGTCAACCGTTCGGCGATCAACATGGGCCTGAAGCCGGTCAAGACCGCCGAGGAAATCGAGGCGCTGGCCTGGGAAGGGATCAAGAAGTTCGACGGCAAGACGCCGATCTACATCAAGCCGATGTATTGGGGCGAGCATGGCTCGGCCGGCAGCGTCGTCACGGTCGATGGCGAGTCCACTCGTTTCGCGCTTTGCCTGTTCGAAGCCCCGCTCGGCAACAATGCGCCGAATTCGCTCACGGTTTCGCCCTATCGCCGCCCGTCGCCGGAAACGGCGATGACGGACGCCAAGGCGGGTTCGCTCTATCCGAACAGCGGTCGTGCCATCGCCGAAGCCAAAAGCCGCGGTTTCGACAATGCGCTGATGCGCGACATGAACGGCAACGTCGCCGAGACGGCGTCTTCCAACATCTTCATGGTCAAGGACGGCATCGTCTCCACGCCCATCGCCAACCGCACCTTCCTTGCCGGCATCACCCGTGCCCGCGTCATCGGCCTGCTACGCAAGGCGGGCTTCGAGGTGCGCGAAATGACGCTCTCCGTCGAGGATTTCATGAGTGCCGACGAGATCTTCACGACCGGCAACTACTCCAAGGTCGTCGGCATCAGCCGCCTCGATGGCCGCGATTTCCAGCAAGGGCCGGTCACGCGCAAGGCGCTCGAACTCTACATGGACTGGGCCTTCGGTCGCAGCGAAAGCGACAGCTGAGCCCGTCGCCTCAGACCTGAATGCAATGGCCGCGCTTGCCGCGGCCATTCGGTCGGCTGTAGGGAGGAGGCCGAGATCCCGTCATTCGAACGACCGAGAAGCCCGCGTCATGATCGTGCGCCCCCGCCCCAGCCTGCTTCAGCTCCTCTTCATTCTCCGTGGCTCGATCATCAAGCAGGTCTTCCCGCAGATTCTGCTGACCGGTTTCATCTCCTCGCTCGTGGTCCTTGTCCACAATGTCTGGCCCGGGATCCTGCCGGTCTTCAACGGCGCTCCCTTCGCACTGCTCGGTATCGCAATCTCCATCTTCCTCGGCTTCCGCAACAACGCCTGCTATGACCGCTGGTGGGAGGCGCGCAAGCAGTGGGGGCAATTGATCTTCTCCGCGCGCCACTTCGCGCGGCAGACACTGATCCTCGAAGCGGGGGCAGGGCGAGGCCGGCACCGAAGCACGCAAACGCCTGGCCACACTCGTCATCGCCTTCATTCAGTCGCTGGTGCCGCATCTGCGCGCCGGCAGCGGCCGCGAAAAGGTCGAGCGCCTGCTGCTGCCCGAACCGAAGGCGCGCTATCACGCGAGCCGCACGCCGCCGGAGGCGATTTCGCTGGAAATCTCGCGGGAGCTTGCCAATCTACGCGCCAAGGGCATGCTGTCAGACATCTCCTATCAGATACTGGATAAGACGCTCGGTGAGCTGACGCTGGCGCAG
The DNA here is from genome assembly GCF_002211315.1 of Rhizobium sp. R693. NCBI lineage: Bacteria > Pseudomonadati > Pseudomonadota > Alphaproteobacteria > Hyphomicrobiales > Rhizobiaceae > Rhizobium > Rhizobium sp. R693. The sequence continues at coordinate 58,428 of NZ_LOKY01000009.1, forward strand.
GCCTCCTGCGAGCGCATCCGCTGGACGCCGGTTCCGTTCGGCTACACGCTGCTGCTGCACCGCACGGCGCATCTCTTCTGCCTGCTGTTGCCCTTCGGCTTCGACGATGTTCTCGGCTGGTTCATGCCGTTTGCCACGGCGCTGGTCGCCTACACCTTCTTTGGCCTCGATGCGCTGGGCGACGAGCTGGAGGCCCCCTTCGGCATCCAGCCGAACGCACTGCCGATTGGCGCTCTTGCCGACATGATCGAGATCAATCTGCGCGAAGCTCTGGGAGAGACGGATCTGCCGCCTCTCCCAGTGCCGGTGGATTACCTGCTAATGTAGGCACCTCCGGCGCCCATGCGCGGACACAAGTCAGGGCAGGACAGGCGTGCCGGTCCGGTTGGCCGCGGCAAGGTAGACTTCCGGGGCGAAAAAGACGCCGTCCTGTTCGAAGGCCAGTAGTTGCTCGGCCTGTAGCGCCTCTTTCACCCTTGGCCGCTCGGCAACACGCTTCATGAAAGCGGAAAGCGTCGGCCATTGTCTGAGGTCGATAGCGATCCATGGCGACCAGTTCAGGCAGACGAAGAGATAGGCATCGGCCACGGTGAAATTTTCGCCGGTCAGGTAAGGCCCTTTCATACGGCTGTTCAACCATTCCAACCGTTTGAGGAGCAGGGCGTGGATCTGGTCATGGGCGCCGGCATAGGCTGCATCGAAAAACATGACCATCGGCTTGTGCAGCTCCGAGGCGACGAAGTTCAGGTACGATTGCACCTGACTGCGTTCGAAGCTGCCGGCAGCCGGCAGCATCGATGTTCCCTCGGCTGCACTATCGGCAAGGAACTGGGCGATAACCGGCCCCTCGGTCAACACCTTGCCATCGTCGAGTATCAGGGCCGGCACATAGCCGTTGCCGTTGACGGAAAGATAGTCGCTACCATTCTCCGCTCGGTGGTTCGCGGGGTCGACGGCGATCAGTTCCACATCGATCCCGAGTTCACGGCAAACGATATGCGGCGAAAGCGAACAGGCGGCAGCACGCATGTAAAGTTTCATCGGATTTTCTCCTCCGCAGACCGGCATTGGCGTGCCGGTGTCAATTCATTAGACATTTGTACTGTTTCGCATAAAAATATGTTCGTCAAGAATTTAATGCGAAGCGGTACAAAAATATGAAGGATGAGAAAAAGCGCGGCCGTCCGCGCGGGTTCGATGCGAGCGCCGCGATCGGCAAGGCGCGTGAGGTTTTCTGGGATCGGGGATTTTCCGCGGCGTCGCTGGACAATCTGAGCGCCGCCACGAGCCTCAATCGGCCGAGCCTCTACAATGCCTTCGGCGACAAGGAGGATCTCTATCTGGACGCGCTGGAGGGCTACCGGGCCGACAGCATGGTTGCGCTCGAGGACGCGCTGGATCCGTCCTTGCCGGTCCGCGAGAATCTGGCGCGGATGTATGATCGCGCCCTTGCGACCTACCTTCACGGCGATACGGCAGCGCGTGGCTGCCTGTTGATCAGCACTGCGACCGTCGAAGCCGTCCGGCACGAGCGGGTGCGCGAGGTGTTGGGCCGCAGCCTTGCCGATTTCGACCGCGCAATAGAAGGTCGGCTCGCCCTCGCGATCGAACGCGGAGAGCTGCCGGAGAAGACCGATCCGAAGGCATTGGCGCGGTTGGCCTCGACGATCATGCACTCACTGGCGGTCCGGGCGCGAGCCGGGGAAACCCGTGAGGCGCTGGAAGCGCTGGCGCGCTGCGGCGTCGATCTTATCTGCGGCGCGCCGTGACGGCGGCGCGCGGTCGCACGAGCCAGGCATAGGCGGAACCGGCAATCAAAAGCAGGCATGTCCCGAGAAAGACGGCTCGCATGCCGATATGGCCGCCGGTGAAGCCACCGAGCACCGGGCCGGCGACCTGGCCGACATATTGCGAGGAGACAGACAGGCCAAGGATGCTGCCCGCCGCGCTGTCCGGTACGCTATGCCGGATGACCGCCGAGATGCAGGGCAGCAGCCCGCCGAGCGCTATCCCCATCAGAAAGCGCAGGATGATCAGCTGCCAGGAGCTGGTCACGAACGCCTGCGGGACCAGGAGCAGGCCGGCAATGGCAAGTGCGCCGGCGGTCACGGGCCAGTGGCCGATCCGGTCGGCAAGCTTGCCGAGGCGCGAGGCCGACAGGATACTGCCGAGCGCGGCCGCCGACATGACGATGCCCGATATCATCGTCACCCTGCGAGGATCTTCCGCCAGTTGCGCGACGTAGACGGTAATGATCGGCTCGATCGACATGTTGGCGAGCATCAGCAGCAGGCCGGTCGCGAGCATCGCGATGACGGGCGCCTTGTCAGGGATCGAGGCCCAGCCGCCGCTGGCCTTCGCGGCCTGCTTGCGGGCAGGGGACTTCTCTTCCTTAATCAGGAAGGTGGTTGCGAGGAACGCCAGGAAGATCATCCCGCCGGCGGCAAGGAAGGTGTTGCGGATGCCGATCAACGGCGGCAGCGCGCCGCCGATCAGCGGACCGACGAGGTTGCCCGCCATGATGCCGGAGGAGAGGACACCAAGCGCCCAGGCCGAACGGTCCTTCGGCGTCTGCGTCGCGACCAATACCATCGAGCCAGACGAATAGCCGCCGGCAAGGCCGACGAACAGGCGCAGCGCCACCAGCTGCCAGACATTGTCGGCCATGCCCATCAGCGAGATCGCAACGGTCATGCCAGCGCTGGCGCGCACCAGCATCAGCTTGCGTCCATAGATATCCCCGAGCCGGCCCCAGAGCGGCGCCACGAAGGCGGCGGCCAGGAAGGTCGCCCCATAGGCGATGCCCGACCACTGCACGATCGCCGCGTGGTCGCTGACGCCAAGCTCCTCGACATAGAGCGGCAGGAAGGGCAGCAGCAGCGTCATCGCGACGATCGTCGTGAAGGAGCCGAGGAGCGAAATGACCAGATTGCGCTTCCAGTAGATCGAGCCGCTATCGATGACGGCGGCCTCCCATTTGGTATCGGTCATTTCGTGGCCTTTGCATTGATCGTATAGGTCAGTTCAGCCGCGCCGGAGGCAAGGACATGTCCCTTTGCAGCGGCAAGAAAATCGGCGCGCGTGAAGGCGTCGGGAAGCATGAGCCGGTCGGTATCGAGCGCATAGACCGTTATCCGGTAGCGGTGAATGCGCAGGTCATTCCAGGGTGGGCACGCGCCCATATAGCCCCCGTATGGACCGTCCTTCAAGAAGGCCGCAAAGCCGTTCTTGCCGCGGCGGCCATGTCCGGTCATCTCCAGCGGCAATCCGCCCTGCGGCAGGCCATCGCCGTCAGCTCCTTCCGTCAGTTGGGTGACCGTGGCTGGAATGTCCGCGAGGATCCAGTGAGTGAATTCCATGCGGGGCGCATCCCTGGCGATCACCGTTCCGTCCTTGTTCAACAGCGAGAGGTCCTGCGGCACATCGGGGTCCGTCATCGCGAGCGCATACGAGCGCGTACCCTCCGGACCCTTCGACCACGAGAGCGCCGGGCTCTTGTTGCTTCCGGCTGCGGCCTTGCCGCCCGCTGCGACGCAGGAGGCGTTGTTCTCCGGCAAGGTGCCGCCTTGTCCGCTGTTCTCGAAAACGACCTTGATATCCGCCGCCAGAAGTGGCGAAGCGGTAAAGGCGAGAATGATGGCTGTGCGGGCGATCGTGAGCATGAGCGTCTCCTTGTTTCGGTGCAGGAGAACTAGCAATTGTATCGGCCGATCTGGCGCACTGAAACGCTCAAAGATCAGCCGGAAACGCTCAAATGTCGGCGGGTGAATTGCCCTTCGGCTCGGCACGCATCCGCTCGGCAAGGCGTCGCGGCGATCGGTAGCCCGCCGCAAGCGCGGCGTCGCGAAGCGAAAGACCATCCTGCGACAGCAACGTGGAAGCGAGGTCGACACGCACCTCTGTCAGCAGGGCGCGCAGCGACGTGGATTCGCCAGCGAGATGTCGCCGCAACGTTGCGTTGCTGGTGCCGAGTTCAGCGGCAATCTGATCTGCGGTCCAGGGTTTGTTCGGCTGCCAGCGGATCAAGGCGCGCACCGCATCACTGAGCGTTGTCGTGTCCTCGGGCAGGGCGCCGCGCATGCCGAGAACCATCAGCACTTCCATCAAGCGGTGCTCGATCAGCGCTGCCGGCAGAGTGCCAGCCACAATGCCTTCGCCGGCGTGGTGGATCGCAGCCACCAGCACCGGATCAAGGGCGACGTGAAGCCGTGCGCTGGCTCGCTGCGGCGGAAGCGAGCGCCTTGCCCGGTTGACCAGTTCGTCCTGGAAATCGATGAAGATGGCGCGATAGACGCCGCTCTTTGGATCGGGATCGTTGACGACGTCGCCGCGCCAGCCTGCGGGCAACACCAGCACCGTGCCCGCGACAAACTGCATCTGCCGGCCCATGGTGACCAGTTCCTTCGACCCCTCTACGATCACCACAATCGAGGTGCGTGGGAAAGCGCAGCCGGCAATCCGTTCACGCTCGCGGGTCACGAAGGAAAACAGAGCCGACGCGCGTGCGCCTCCCGCCGGCAGAGCCGACGGCCGATTGTCCTTGGCGGCGAGCTTGCTCAGCCGTTGCAATATGGTTTGCGCTTCCGACATGGGGATGGCCTGGGACTGTAATCACACGATCTTGGCCGATTGCCACCGGATTTCCAAGCCGAAGTTGTGCAAAACAGCTCCACCCGTTATAAACTGATTGCAAATTGCAATCGGAATGAACGGGAAGGACCGGTGCAATGGCCAATGATGATGGACGACGCGAACGGATCGTTCGCAACCTCTATGAAGCCTACATTGACGGACGCAAGGATGATGCGGGCGCGATGCTCTCGGAGGATTTCCGCTTCTCCAGCCCGCGCGACGATCACATCGATCGCATCGAGTATTTCAACCGCTGCTGGCCCGAACCGCCGCCGTTTCGCGCCATGGAGATCGAGTATCTCGAGATCGTCAATGACGAGGCCGTCGTTCGGTACAGGGCCGAAAAACATGACGGCGGAGCGTTCCGCAACATGGAAGTCCTGCGCTTCATGGGCGATCGGATCACCTCGGTAGACGTCTATTTCGGTCGCAACGTTTAGAGCGCGTCTCCCGAACGTGGCGATCCGCACTCGCTAGCCGATTGGTGGCCGACAGGCACCCACACAAGAAGGCGGCGCGATAAAAACCGTCCGAGTATCGGGGGTGTGTTTTACCGTAATATACGTGCCCAAACGCGACGCATCATGCAAGCTTCACGTGTTCGATCTCACCCCGAGACTGAAAGAGGGCGATATGCTGAAGCGCAATTTGCTGGTGGCGGCTGTTCTGGTCGCTTCCCTTGTTCATACTGGAGAAGTTAGTGCCCAGACCTTAAGCTACGCAGACGCGGTGACGAAGCTCGCCGATGACTGTGGGGCCGATATCCAAAAGCTTTGCAAAGGTCTCAACCTCGGAGGCGGACGTATTGCCGACTGCCTGCAGCAGAACGCCGCAAAGGTTTCGCCCACCTGCAAGAGTTCGTTGTCCGCCGTCTTCCAGTCAATCGGGCAGCGCGAACACGCCCAAGCGTCTTACGAGCAGGTCTGCCAGAGGGACATGTCCAAGAGCTGCTCGGGCATCAAGGGCGACGGCTTCGTTCTCGCCTGCCTCGTCAAGAAGGAGAAACGGGTCAGCGAGGAATGCAATCAGGTGATCACCGACGCGGGATGGAGATAAGCCGATGACAAGAATGCTTTCAAAAACCGTAGTTGCGCTGGCTGCCGGTATTCTCCTCCCTGGCTTGGCGTTCGCGCAGGAGGTATCGCAAGAGCGAATCGTTAAAGGATTGGGGAAGCTGACTGCGGCCGCACCCGCAATCGACGTGGAAATCTTGCGGCAGGAGGCAATCAGCGGCGGAGACAAGCCAATGTCGGCGCTGCCGAACTGGAAGCGCATCGCAAAGCTTCCGCAGATGGTGTTGGAGATCAACTTCGAGAACGACTCCGTCGCCATCCAGCCGAAGTCCTATCGGACGCTCGGGCTGCTCGCCGACGCCCTTCATCATCCGAACTTGTGGGACTACAAGTTCCTGGTCATCGGGCATTCCAGCGCCACGGGCGACGAAAAGCATAATCTGGAATTGAGTGAGCAGCGGGCCGCGGCGATCAAGGAAGCGCTTTCGACGACATTCGCCGTCGACCCGCAGCGTCTTTACGCAGTCGGCGTCGGCGAACATCTGCCGATCGAAGGAACCGATGCAAATGCCTCGAACAACCGCCGTGTCCAGCTTATAAACCTCGGAATATTCACGAAGAAGTCCTGAGGGGGAACGTGCTATCCAAGGAGGCGGTTTCGCAATGCGTAACGCTTCAACCAGGGAAATCGTGGCGAAGAACAGGTGGTGGAAACTCCTGCGCGGCTCGGCGGTTGTGGCGTTAGTCGGTATCGCCATCGCGCAGGGTGTTCTGTCGCTGTTGATACATTTGGGATGGTGGCCATACTGACGGCCCTGGGCACGGAGTTTCGCCCAAAGTCGTGATAGGCTGCGCCAGGTTTCGAGCCTAACCTACACTTGCCTGATTGGTGGCAGTGCCTTGGCCGCAGCCCAGCTGCGGCCCTTTTTCTTGCTATGTCAGTTAACGGCCTGCTCGTCCTCGACGATCATCCCGCCAGAGCGCAATCCTGCGAAGAACCGCTCCTGGTCCTTGGGGCTCGCCAAACGCTTGACGACCTCTTGCCGGACATTCGGGATCAAGGCTGGGCTGTTGGTGGTCAGCCAATCAAGTTGTTCCTTGGCCTGCTCGTGCTTCCCCAATGCTCCGAGAATGGACAGCAAGACGAGCCTGTGCATCGGATTGTAGTTGAGGTCCGACATCCGCGACCAGAGTTCGGCTGCCTGAGCATCGCCTCTCATAAAGGCACAGAGCGCCATCCCGACCTCGTAATAACCTCCTGGCCCGGCATTTTTTCTGACCGCCGTTGATATCAGTTCGCAGCCTGTGTCCCATTTTCCGGACATGGAGAGACGCAGGCCGTATTCGCCAGCGACCTCGGTGTCGTTCGGGTTGATGGCATAGGCTGCCTCACCGGCTCTCAAGGCTCCGGCAATATCATTGCCGAAAAAGTTGGCAAGCATCAGCGCCTGAAGGGCACGAGCGTTCTGTGGGTCGAGCTGTACTGCTCGTTCGGCCAGGTCTTTTGCGGTCTTGAGCGTCGCCGGCGTCGGCTTGGTATTGAGTTGGAAAGGAAACCGGAATTCGTCGAGAAGAGTGAGCGAAAGAAGGGCAGCAAGGGAGGAATCGGTCTCTTTCTTCTCGATTGCTTGCTGCAGGCAGGTCTTCGCAACATCGTGTGCCAGCCGGGTCATCTCGTTTCGGTAGCTGTAGTACGAAAGAGTGCAGGAATATGTGTCCCAGCTTCCGGCGACGTTGGCGGCGTCCGTCTGGAAAATGACACCGAAAGGGCGGGCGACAGCGGTCGCAATGTCATCGGCAAGAGCTGCTTCTGTTTCAAGGACGCTCTGTGCGCGCAAATCAGCGTCATAGTTGTTCGCCCAAATCACCGCTCCATCCGCCCGCCGGACCAAGCGCGCGGAAGATCGAAGCTTGTCGCCTTCCAGCCGGACGCTCCCCTGGAGCGAATACAATGGCTCGTTTTGAATGTCCCCGGCTTGACGGGCTTGATCGTCGGTGAGGACGACAATGTCCTTGAAGGGGACAAGCTTGTCGATAATCTCATCGGTGATGCCTTGGGAGACACTCGATGCAAGCGGCCCACCCGAGACTGTATCGAAACTTTCCACGACGAGTGTGAGGCGATTCTCCGCACTCGCCGATGTCTCTTTCTGTTCCGGCGCCTTCATCCCTTGATGCATTCCTACCATCGCGGCGAGGAGGGCAATCGCCGTGCCTCCCGCAGCGAGCCAATGCCAACGCTTCATCAAGGGCGGCTTCATTCGTCCGGGAGGAGCATCGATCTGCGCCGAACCCACCTCGGCATGTTCCGAAACGCTCGACACCTCGTCGGCGACACCCGCGGGGCTGGTCTCCGAGTTCCGCCGAAATACCGGCACATACCCGCCCTTCGGGATCGTGATGATGACCGGATCATCGGCCCCGGCCACCAGATAGTACCGCTCAAGCTCTCTTCGCAACCGCCCGGCTTCGATCCTGACACATGGATCATTCTGGGCGTCAAAATTCGCATCCCGCCCGAATACCGTTTGGGCGATAGTGAAAGCCTTCAGGTAATCACGCCGCCCTTCGAGGGTCTCTTCGACAACGAACTGCAGAAACTGGCGTGCCCGCGCGGGCAACCGGAACTCCTGGCTCCGCAGAATACGCGTAAGTTGTTCCTGCACGTCATCTGGCGCCGGTTCGACCAGGCCGATTCTGTCCGTCTCTGCACTGCTCATCGGAACACCACGATTCTGATTAAGTAGAATTTACAACGGGATACTCAAACGATAGAGGCTCAAAAACATAGCGACAAGCATATTTATCAATGCACCCTGAAATGGACTGCCGTCGGTCGAGAGGACAATCGAGGCGCCGAGGGCGGTCCTGTCATAATTCTCGGCATGTGTTGAGGAGGGGGCGCTCGATGGGGCGCGATCGCATCGAGAGAGACGGGAGCCAAGAGGCAACGCAGCGTGGACGAGCCAGGCTGATGCTGAAGCTTCCCGCCGTTCGTAGCAGCTTCAACATTTGGAGGAAGGGTCTCCGCTCGACGGAATTCTCGAAGCTTACGATGCGGCATGCTCGGCGCTGGAGAGGTTTCGCCAGAACCTCGATGGCGGCGACCGTCTGATCGCGGAATATGAGACGGTCTGCGTGGAGATCGAGATCGATGTCCTGGGCGAGCTGTCAGGCCCTTCGGTCGCTCCGCCCCGGAGGTAACGAGGAGCTCGGCGAGCGCGTTCGCGCAGGCCGATGCCACCTCGTCAGACGGGTCTTTGCCTTTGCTCTCATGAACGATCGAGCGGCCGTTCTCTAAACGGCGCAGGTTCTGAGATCTATTCGTTGATTTCCGGCTCGACGAGTTTTGCCAGATTACGGAGCGATTCCTGCCAACCGAGATAGCAGGCCTCTGGGGGGATCTCGTCCGGGACGCCCGCCTGGACGACATCGAGTTCGGTTCCGACCGAGACTTTCTTCAATGTCACGGTGACCTCCATTTCGCCAAGCAGGTTGGGGTCGTCGAACTTGTCCGTGTAACGAAGCTTCTCGCCTGGCACCAATTCGAGATAGCTGCCGCCAAAGGAATGGCTTCCACCGGTCGTGAAATTCCGGAAGGACATCTTGTGTGTTCCGCCGACCGTTGGCTCCAAATGATGCACCGTGCAGACAAACCCATTCGGGGGAAGCCATTTGGCCAGCGCATCCGCCTCTACGAATGCTCGATAAACTTTCTCGGGACTGGCGGCCAGGACGCGGTGAAGACGTATCGTGTTCGGCATGATGATCCTCCAATGGACAGAACACTTGAGAGTGCCCCTAGGACGAACCAGTTTTTGTCAATCCGACAATGCGATTGAAATATCCGGTCTCGGCCCATTTCGGTCATTCTGCCGTTTCCAGTTGGAGCGGGCAATGCGTCCCCGATCCTTGCCGGAGCCGGACCAATAGAACAGCCCGCCAGATGGCTCGGCCACGACGCGTTGGGCATGGGCGTACCACTCGCACCCATGCCATGAAATGACTTGCTTCCCAAGAAAGGCGAGAGCAACAGCAAGCACCATCAATGGAAGATCCGCTTAAAGGCCCCCCTATTTTGCCTTCTTGGCCGCCGCAACAAACGGCGCAACGAGTGCGAATTCCTTCAGTTCATCGGGCGAGAGATAGTAGAGCCTGTCGGGCGGCGTCTCCATGGCGTGAATCCAGAGCCCGGGCTTGATTCCCATTTCGTCGAAGTGGCGGGTCACATCGGCAGTGGTGCGTTGGGCTTCCGACATGGCAAGTTCAGGCGAAAGCTTCTCACCGGTGCCGTTGAAAACCTGATGCACGCCGATAACGGCGTCCTTGTCCGCCGTGCGCGCGACACCACCGGCCATGATGATCGGACAGGAGGAGACGCAAAGGGCGCCGCTGGCGACGGTGGTTGCAATCTTGCGTTCGCGGATAACCGTGGAGATGGCCAGCGCATCGCCAATCGATCCGCCCGGCGAGTCGAGCGAGACTGTTTTAACGTACTCGCCACGGGCTTTGATTTCGGCATCAAAGCGTGCGGCCGCACCCGGTTCGATCGTGCCTTGTGCAAGGAGCACACCGCCTGCCTGCAGTTCGAAGCGGATCGGCTTTCTCAAGACCTCGGGGTCTGTGGTGATCTCGGCAGGTGCGTTTTGGGGCTTGCCCTGCGTGAGAGCCGGCGGAAGCATCGGCATGGCATCCGGCATCATCGGATCGAAGGCTGGAATGTCGGAACTGGTGGCGCCGATTTCATGCCAATCGATGATCACGAAGATTGCGGCCAACGTCAGCAGAGCATGGAAGACATGCCGCATCAGCGTGCCGTCATCGGCGGAGAGCACGTAGTCCTTCAGCTTCTGCCCCGCTGTTTCCAGTTTCATGCCGGCGGCCCCTTGCGCGGCCCCTTGCCGGAAAGATCGAAGCTCGCAATGTTCGATTGCTCCGTCGCTTCGCTCCGCTCTGCGGCATCCATGGCAGCTTCGATGTCGACGCCGTGCCGCCGGACTTCACGCTGCACCTCCAGCGCCTGCAGGAGCTCGGCTGCAGTGATCCGTTCGGCGAAGGGAAGGCGTTGTTCTTGCCGACGCAGCGTCGAATGGACGATCGCCAGCATGAAGATCAGTACCGCGGGCAGGATATCGATCGAGATGGCGCCGGCCCAGCTGGGAATGAAATCACCTGCGTAGCGCAGCACGGCTTCGGCCGAAGACAGCGGCACGAAACGCCGCTCGGCCACCGGCTCGCGCTCGAGAATCTGGTCGGCTGCCTGTGACAACACCTTGGACTGCGCCGCGACGGAGGATCGGATCGTCTCCATGACCTGATCCTGCCGGTTGACAAGATCTGCCTCGCGTCCGTCCGCGACCGGCGCAATGAAGCCGAGCGACAGGTCTTCCGCGGCGCGTTTGACCGATGGCGCGATCGAGGTCTGTTCCAGCGAGGTGATGACGCCGGAAAGCCCGACGACTTCGGCGGCGAACTGGTCGGCGCGCGGGTTGATCGCGCCCGGCGCTGAAACCAGCGTCCGCATCGTCTCAAGGTGCTTTCGGCCCTCGTCGAAGAGGGTCGTCACGCGCTCGCGCGAGGCGTTGATGCCGTTTTCCAGCTCGGTCAGTTGCGAGGCCATCTGCGACAGAAGCTGGACGACGCTGCCGGCCCCGGTTGTTCCGGTCAGCGCGCCGGTCTCGCGCTCCTGGTCGGCAAGCCGCTGGAACCGCTCCTGTGTGCGCTGGATGTCGGGAAGCAGGCTCTGCGCGGCGAGCGCGTTCTGATGCGCCTGGTCAAGATCGGCGGTGTAGCCTTCCAGTGTTTCTGCCAGATGCTGTTCAAGCGCCGCCGAGCCGGCCAGGGCGGCCGCGTTCAGCCAGCTCGACATGGCGATGATCATCGCGCAACCGAGCGCCATGACGCCGAGCATGGCGGCCCGGCCGCCTGTACCGGTCACATGCGGATAGAAGCGAGCCATATAGGTCCAGAAGGCGTAGATCGCCACCGAAACGGCACTGGAATAGATGAGTGCTGCGAAGAACACGGCGGTCGCCGATCCGTCGAGGATGCTACGCACGCCGAGATAGGTGTAGACGCCGGAGGCAAGCGCCAGGACCGCGAACGCGAAACGGGTCATGGTCTCTACGGATTCGATGCCATCCTGCAAGCGATGCGATATCCCGAGCGCCATCGTCCTCTCCGGCCCAAGGCATGCCCTCCGAAAGCGCACAGTCGTTTCAAGGCCATGCCGTGCATAACAACAAAGACCTAAGGCAGATCGCGTAAGTCTTTGTTCACGCGATCGGCCTTAGCCCCTTAAGAAGCCAATACAATACAGGCAAAAGCAAGGTTTGGCACGAGGCCGGAGCCTGGCGCCGTCAAACCTCATTCGGCGGGCGTGCTGTCGGCCGATGGCCCACGCAGCGACTTCTCGGAGATGTCGATCATCGGCGTGAAGCTTGCTGCCGGCATGCGGACCTCGTCGCCCTCATCGCGGGGGGCAATTGGAGTCATGCCGCCGGTCCGGTCGCTGCGCGCGACTTCGAGCTGGCCGGTCAGGATGGCACGCTCGGCGCGCAGTTGCCGGATCTCCGACTTGGCGATCTCCAGGCTGGTGCGCAATTGGCCGATTTCGTAGCGATCCGAATCCATGCGCGTATCGACGTCGCGACGCAGCGCATCGGCATCCCGGTCGCGGCGCACGCGTAGGCTTTCGGCTTCGCGCAGCTTCAGCGTCAGCTCGTTGGCCTGTGTCGCGAGTTCGCGGCGCGCTGCCTCGCTCTCGGCGCCGGTCGTGCGGGCGCGCTGCAGTTCCTCTGCAAGCCGCTCGGAGCGGGAGAGGGAGGTGGCGAGTTCCGATTTGACACGCATGAGATCGGCGCGAGCCGCCTGCAGTTCCTCGTCCGTCATCTTGTTGCGGCTGTGATGAGCAGCTTCTCCACGAGTTCGGCCTTGGAGCCGATCGCCTCATGCTTCGTCGTCAGGTGGGCTATTTCGAGCGCCGAGGAGGCCTGCAGGGTCTCATGCTCGACTTCCAGCCTCTTGTGGCGTTCCTCGAAGAGGGAGAGGTCCTGCTTCAGGTTGGTAACAGCCATCTGCAGATTGCGCACTTGGGCTTCCTGCTCGATGAGGCTGGACTTCAGATGGCTGCGTTCCTCGTTGAGGCGGGCCATCTCGCGCGTCTGGATGCCGTTCTCGCGGCGCGAGGTTTCCATTGGCAGCTGATGCGCCGTCGTCTCGTTGTCGAGCTTCTCACGCGTGGCCGAAAGTTCGCGGCTGCGCTGGTCAAGCTCGGTCTGTGCACGCTTCAGAAGCGTCGAGGCTTCATCGAACTGGATGGCGCGATCCGTCAGTTCGCGTTCGGCGTCAAGCAACCGGTTCTCGATGATCGTGAATTCTTCGCGGGTGACCTGATGCACGCCCTGCAGTTTCGTCAGCTCGTCGCGGAAGGCTTCGATCTCGGAGCGAAGCTGCGTGTTGTCGGCACGAGAATCCTTGTTTTCGGTGATCAGGCGAAGATTGTCCTGATCGGCTTTCTGGCGCGCGTTGCTTTCGTAATCGAGAAGCGAGCTGATGCGCGCGCATTCGGCGCGCAGCGCGCCGGTCTCGTCCAACGACTGGCTGTGGGTCCCGAGCAGCGAGGAAACGCGCTCCTGCAGCGATGTGAGGCTCGACAACAGGTCTTCCGACGTCCGCTGGTTTTCCTCCAGCGCCGAGCCGAAGGCCGCGAAGGCGTTTACATCAGGAATGGCGTAACGCAGCGCCTCGTCGGCCGCTGGGCGCTGATCGGTTATTGACGCGGGTCGGTATCCTGTTGTCGACAGCGACTTGCCGCCGTCTTCTGCGCGACGAAAAAAGTTCATGACCATGACTTGTACCCCAAAAGTACTTGCCAAAAACGCCGGCGAAATATGGATTTCAGCTAATTAAACGACCGATTGAAAATTACCGTGAGTCCGTAAACGCATGCTGCGCTTACATCTAGAAACGGCTATGTGTCGGTGTCAAAATATGCAGCATGACAATCAACAGGTTTGACGGGCGCACCTGTGATGTTTGTGCAACAGGCAGCTGGTGACCTTATTCCTCGGGCAGAATCCGCATCTCATCGGTCTGAAGTTCGCTACCCAGCTCGACGCTTTTCGTCTGCTTGTCGTAGACGCAGAAGTAGCTGACGAAGCCATTCCCGCCCTTCGGCTTGCCGGTCACCAAGGCTATGCCGTAGTGCTCGCTGCCAAACGGGTCGACGACGGCATGCGGAAACTCGATCGAGGCGCGTGCCGCCTGCTTGCACTTGCCTTCGACCTCAGAAGCAAACTCCTGCCAGGCATCGCCTGAGGAGGCGCGGGCAGCCCCTGCTGCCGCAGCCATTGCGATGGCAAGTGTGCAAAAGCGGATTTTATTCCTCTGCATCTGAAAAGCCCTCGTCTTCCTTCTGTTATGAAACGCGCCCATGATCGGCGATTCAGGGCTCCAAAGCCAAGTGTTTGGCGAAGGCAAATTTTCCTCTCGGCCCGTCTTTTTTGATAATTCGCCGGTTGCCTCTCCATGCTTGCGCTCCTATGTTCCGCCTCACCTGCCGATCACGCAAACTATTGCCAAGAGGAGACCCACAATGGCTTTCGAATTGCCCGAACTTCCTTATGACTACGAGGCGCTTCAGCCCTTCATGTCGAAGGAAACCCTGGAATTCCATCACGACAAGCACCACAAGGCTTACGTCGACAACGGCAACAAGCTCGCTGCAGAGGCAGGTCTTTCCGATCTCTCCCTCGAAGACGTTGTGAAGAAGTCGTTCGGCACCAATGCCGGCCTCTTCAACAATGCGGCCCAGCACTACAACCACGTCCACTTCTGGAAGTGGATGAAGAAGGGCGGCGGCGGCAACAAGCTGCCGAGCAAGCTCGAAGCTGCCATCAATTCCGACCTCGGCGGCTACGACAAGTTCAAGGCTGATTTCATCGCCGCCGGCACGACGCAGTTCGGCTCCGGCTGGGCATGGGTTTCCGTCAAGAACGGCAAGCTTGAAATCTCCAAGACCCCGAACGGCGAAAACCCGCTCGTGCACGGTGCAACCCCGATCCTCGGCGTCGACGTGTGGGAACACTCCTACTACATCGACTACCGCAACGCTCGGCCGAAGTACCTCGAAGCCTTCGTCGACAGCCTGATCAACTGGGACTACGTCCTGGAGCGCTACGAAGCCGCTGCGAAGTAAGCGGTTCGCAAAACAAGATGTTGGCACCCGGCGCCTCGAAACGCCGGGTGTTTTCGTTTCGATGAACGTCACAAGCTTGTCATGCCGCGCGCCTAAAGCATTGCCATGACATCCTTTTCCAATCCTCCCATTCTCCGCTTCGGCGTCGTCGCAGATCCGCAATACGCGGCGCGAGAGCCGCATGCCGGGATGGATCGCCATTATGCCAAAAGCCTCGCAAAGCTTTCGGAGGCGATCGAGGTCTTCAACGGCGAGGATTTGAGCTTCGTCATCACGCTCGGCGATATCATCGACCGCGATTTCGACAGCTTCGACGATATCCTGCCGCTCTACGACAGCCTGAAGCACGAGAACTTCTTCCTGCTCGGCAATCACGATTTTTCCGTCGCAGCCGACCGGTTGGCCGATGTCGCCGGCCGTGTCGGCCTGGCGTCACCCTGCTACAGCTGCGTCAGGCAGGGCTGGCGGTTCATTGTTCTCAATGGCAACGAGGTTAGCACTTTCGCTCCACCGGAGGGCCATCCCTATCGGGAAATCGCCGCTCGCCGGCTCGCCGAGCTGAGGGCTGCCGGCGCCATCAACGCGCAGGACTGGAACGCCATGCCGAGCGACGAACAATTCGCCTGGCTTTCCGACCAGATCAAGGAGGCTGGCGCTGCCGGCGAGGGCGTCATCGTCATGAACCACTACCCGGTCTATCCGCCTAACGAGCACGACAGCTGGGACCGCGAGCGCATGATCGCGCTGCTGACGGCGCACGACCACGTCGCGGCTTATTTCAGCGGCCACAACCACGCGGGCAATTTCGGCACGATCGAGGGATGCCATTTCCTCAATTTCAAGGGCATGGTCGATACCGAGGCCGAGAACACATTCGCGATTGTCGAGATCCGCGCCGACCGCATCGACGTCCGTGGTTTCGGACGCGAGGACAGCCGGACACTGACGCTTCGGTAGGACACATAGGGGCGGAGCTCAAGGCGTCGCCGACAGCTGCTCGCCCTGCCGGGCAGCATCGGCGCGATCCATCGCCGCCAAGAGCCTGTCCTTGGTGTCGTAGCCATTCTGGAAAAGCTCAAAGAGCATCGAGGCCGCCCGGGACGTATCGAGACTGTTGGGATCGACCTTGTGTGCATGACGCCAGCTGGACAGCGCCTCGAAAACGACACCGATGTCGCCCGCAAAACAAATCGTGTCGGATAGATCGGCTATCTGTCATTGCTCCGCACAGGCAGAATCACGTGACTCCCAAGCGGCCGTTGCCAAGGACTAATACCGACCGATGCGTGATTGTACCGCCCGCGGCAAGGCGGGCTATTAATTAAGACATAGCCGAGCAATCCCATGCAGGGTGTGCTACCCGACGCTCCTTGCGCCGGGCGCTGCCCGTGTCTCAGCCCTGCCGAAAACGATGCCGTCGTTTCACGCCTTGTTGGTGAGCCACACCGTCGGCGCGCCCAGCACGCCTCCCGTGCGCATCGCCGCCCTCAACTCCTCCAGCTTGCCGAAGGCCTGGGCTGCCTCGACCGTAGCGAAATCGTGGGTGACGGTCACGTCGTTGGGATTGTCGGCGGCTTGATAGACCGCCTCGGCGATAACCCCGTTTGCCTTCTGCACCGGCGCGAACGCGTTGTAGACCTTGCGCCAGGCAGCGTAGTCCGAAACCTCATGCCTTATGAACATTGTCGGCATCTGACTTCTCCCACTTTTCCCGTTTGCATCAGAGACGTTCGGCTCGCCACCGTATCACCGAATGGGGTTTCGCGCGTGGGGAATATCCAGCCTTGGCGGCGCGGCTGTTGGCCATGATGCCGACCCCGTCGCCACGTCATTCCAGAGCGGTCGCTCCGGACTCTGGATTTTGCCCGCCTGGCTTTCTATTTCCCTCCGATCGAAACTCATCGAAGCGTGCTTCGGCTCTTGAAGATCGCGACCTACAACGTCAACGGCGTGAACGGACGCCTGGAAATCCTCCTTCGCTGGCTGAAGGAGGACAAGCCCGACGTCGTCTGCCTACAGGAACTGAAAACGGAGGATGCCCGGTTTCCACGCAGCGCATTGGAGCGGGCCGGCTACGGCGCGATCTGGCATGGACAGAAGAGCTGGAATGGCGTCGCGATCCTCTCCAGGGGCTCAATGCCTATCCTGACACGGCGCGGTCTTCCCTGCGAACCAGATGACAAGCATAGCCGCTATATCGAGGCAGCCGTCGACGGCATCCTGATAGGCTGCCTCTATCTTCCCAACGGAAATCCCGCGCCTGGACCGAAGTTCGATTACAAGCTTCGCTGGTTCCGACGGCTCAACGTATATGCCGCCGAACTGCATGACCTCGACATTCCTGCGCTACTGGTTGGCGACTTCAACGTGATGCCGACGGAAATCGATGTCTATAAGCCGGAGCGTTGGCTGGATGACGCCCTCTTTCGGCCGGAAGTCCGCAAGGCCTATGCTGACCTCGTTGCACAGGGCTGGACCGACGCCGTGAGGCATCTGCATCCCAACGAGCGCATCTATACCTTCTGGAAGTATTGGCGAAACTCGTTCGAGCGCGATGCCGGTCTTCGGATCGATCACTTCCTGCTCAGCCCGACGGTCGCCCCATGGCTGAAGTCGGCGAGCGTGCGCAGGAAGCCGAGAAGCTGGGAACACACGAGCGACCACGCTCCTGTCATGATCGAACTCGACATCCCCAAGCGAGAGGACGACGAGTGAAGAGCGGCGGATTCCGGAAGCAGCTGTGGCGAAGATCACCAAATTCGGTCGCAGGTCCCACCAACCGTGACGGTAGGTTTTGCGCCAGATCGGGCAAGCGCGTGTACAGATCGTCGGTTTCAGCGTCTTGGCACTATCGCCTTCCACCGATGCGGCGCATATCCACAACGCGGCCATCGCGCTGCCGTATGGCAATCTCGAACCGGCTGCCGCCCCTCCATGCACGATAGATGAAGAAACGACCGCGGCAGTCGATCCGCCTGACGTCCCTAAAGCCGCGGTTACGGAGCAGCCTCTCTCCCTGACTACAGCTAATCCCTCTGCCTCTGTTGAGATTGGTACCAACACTGATGGAAATATGGGTCTGTGCGCTTGCTTCCGTCGGCACGGATATTGATGTGACGGACAGGCCAACAGCCAGCGCTAGTGACAAAAACAATGATGATCTAGGCAAGGCATCCTCCCTTTGGATAACGGGTTCTGAACACGACGCTCGTTTTCCTGCGTGACGGTCTCTCTTACGCGAACCGGGCCGCCGTTCTCGCGCGCGCCTTTGCCGCTACCTCCTCACGATCGCGAGGGGGTTGAGAAGTTTCCAGCGAATCGAGCAGTTCGCGCGCGCATGCTGCGATCGAACCGACCGCGCGCTCGAACGCGACCTCATTGCGCTTCGACGGTTTGGTCGTTCCGCTCACCTTGCGCACGAACTGCAGCGCGGCATCGTGGATCTCCTCGTCCGTCGCTGGCGGATCGAAATTGAAGAGGGGTTTTATATTTCGGCACATGATCTGCTCCCGGTCATCTCTGCCACTCCGAGGGAGGTGACCAGGACAGAAAGTAGGCGTGGGAGCGCCAATTGCAACCAGCGCAAGCCCACGCGGCGAGGCAGGGCGCAGCTTGTACCGTTCGGTTTGTATCGTTGTCGGCTTTAGTGTTGAAATTCCGCTGGTATCGGGGTCAAGTAGGCTCGGTTTCAGGACGGGTGAAACAGAGAACCACAGCCTGCACCAAATAGGAGGAGGATGGGATGAGCGATCACGTTTATAAGAAGGTGGAACTCATTGGGAGTTCGAAGGAGTCAGTCACCGAGGCGATCGAGACCGCCGTCGCGCGAGCCTCGAAGACGATGCGAAATCTCGAATGGTTCGAAGTGGATCAAATCCGAGGTCATATCAAGGATGGCGCGGTAGCGCACTATCAGGTCGTGATGAAGGTCGGATTTCGTATCGACGACACGCCATGAAAAGCTGGGGATGACCGCATCGGGCCGACAATAGTGGCGTTTGCGGGATAGGACGGGAAGATCGAGTGCGCTGCCTCGTCTCTGTCGGCATCGGCTCAGGCGGCCGTGACCATCGGCAACTCTTTTCGCTCCATGGTGTCGCGCTTCGGCGGTGTGCCGAACATGCGCGAATATTCGCGGCTGAACTGTGAAGCGCTTTCATAACCGACCTGATAGGCGGCGGTAGCAACGCTGGCGCCGTCCGACACCATAAGTCGGCGCGCTTCCAGCAATCGCATGTTCTTCTGATACTGCAGCGGCGTCATCGCCGTCATCTGCTTGAAATGCTGATGGAAGGAGGAGGGGCTCATGTGCGCGACGGACGCAAGCTGCTCGATGCGCACCGGTGCCGCAAAGTTCTCGCGCAGCAGATGAATCGCATCGGTCATGCGTCGGGCATGGCTGCCCGGTAGCGCCAGCTTGCTGACCTCGGCCGCATTCGGTCCGGTCAGCAGCCAGTAGCAGATCTCGCGCATGATGGCGGGATAGAGTACCGGAATTGCTTTCGGCGTGTCGGCGAGGCGGACAAGCCTCAGCACGCAGTCGGCAAGCACGCCATCGAAATTCTGCACGAAAACACCGGCCGCGCCATCGCCGACCGGGCGAGGCGGCTGTTCCATCGCCTCCATCACGTCGCGCAGGATCGTCACGTCGAAATCGATGTTCAAGCCGATATAGGGTTCTTCCTTGCTGGCTTTCGTGATCTGTCCGAGGGCCGGCACCTCGAACGTGACGATCAGCGACTGCATCTCGCCGTACTCCAGGACCCGGTCGCCGACCATGATTTCCTTGGCCCCCTGGACGACGATGCAGATCGTCGGCCGATAGATCATGTGGTTCGGCATGACGGGATAGGTGACGCGCGACACCGAAAGCGAGGGCAACGGGGTCTCGAAGCGTCCGTCGGCGTCACCGGCAGTTCGGTCGATAAAGGTCTGGATTGCTTGCTTCAGGGTATCGAGCATTACCAGCGGCTCCTCGGCATTCCTGGGCGGCATCAGAAGATAGGCGCCGCGCCGCGCGGTTCGCAAGCCGCTTGGAGGATTAGGCAAGAAATTCGAGAGTTCCGGCATTCAACAAAAGGCCTTGGCAGGCGTACCGTAGCGGCACGAACTCCCAGTAAAAGGAAGAGATCATGCCAAGAGAAACACAAGCAAATTCAGCATCCAAGGTTGCGATTGTCACCGGTGGCAGCCGTGGGCTCGGCCGTAACACGGCGATCAATCTCGCCCGTCGTGGCGTGACCGTCATCTTCACCTACCGAGCAAATCGGGCAGAAGCGGAGGCCGCGGCTTCGGAGATCAAGGCGCTCGGCGCCGAGGCCATTGCCCTGCAGTTGGACACTGGTCGGGTCGCCGATTTTGACGCCTTTGTGGCCAAGGTGAAGTACGCTTTGCAAGGTCTTGGAAGGACTCAATTCGACTACCTCGTCAACAACGCCGGCAGCGGCTATCACGCAACGATTGCCGAAACGACGGAAGAGGCTTTCGACGAGCTCGTCAACGTGCACCTGAAGGGCGTCTTCTTCCTGACGCAGAAGCTCCTGCCGCTGATGGCCGATGGCGGGCGTATCATCAACATCTCGAGCGGTCTTGCTCGTTTCGCAGTGCCCGGCATTTCCGCCTATGCGTCGATGAAAGGGGCGGTCGAGGTCTTCACGCGTTACCTCGCCAAGGAACTCGGCCCGCGCGGCATCACGGCCAATACGGTTGCTCCGGGCGCAATCGCCACCGACTTCAGCGGCGGTATGGTGCGGGACAATCCGACCCACAACAAGATGGTCGCCGATGCGACGGCGCTCGGTCGTGCCGGCGTACCCGACGATATCGGCCCGATGATCGCCTCGCTGCTTTCCGACGATAATCGCTGGGTCAACGGTCAGCGCATCGAGGTGTCCGGTGGCATGCACCTCTGATCCACCAGATCAGGATGATTTTAGGTCGTTCGACCTGCAATCTGAATCCTGATCTAGGCCGTTGCGGCAGCCGGCGGGTTCGTCCATCCGCTCGTCCAGAGTTGCCGCAGCCGGTCGCCGTCGCCTCGGAAATAGGCGTCGGCCGTTTCGCAATACTCGACACGGTCGCTGCGGAAATTGCGGATCGCCTGGCGTAGCTCGCACCAGGCGACAATGTTTGCGGTCTGCGAGTAATAGATGAGCGCAATCGGCTGAATCCTGCGCTCTGTCGCGCGGCCGAGTTCGTCGCGATAGTCGAGCATCAGCTTCTGTTCGTCGCGGATGGCGCGGCGAACCAAACCAAGATCGAGCCCGACGGGGGATTGCGCCACCGATCCCCAGGCATAAAGCGCTTTTCGCTCCATCGCCTGTCGCAGCGGCGCCGGCACGGAGCCGGCAATCTTCTGATTGACGCCCTTGGCCGCTCGCTTGAGTTCCTCGTCGCCGGTCCGGTCGAGCAGCGCCAGCGACAAGACGATTGCCTCCATTTCCTCGACCGAGAACATCAGCGGCGGTAGGTCGAAGCCCGGCCGCATGATGTAGCCAATGCCGCGGCCGCCCTCGATCGGGACGCGCATCGCCTGCAAGGCCGCGATGTCGCGATAGATCGAGCGCACCGTCACCTCGAGCGTTTCCGCCATCTGAGCTGCCGTCATCGGTTTGCTCGCCACCCGCAGGATCTGGATGATCTCGAAAAGTCGTGAGGCCTTGCGCATTTTTCGCCTCCTTGTGCCTAGGCTCCTGACAATACACTGTCAGTTGGGTCCTCGTATAGCTCTCGCTATCGAATTGAAAATCAACATGGTCTTTGAAATCGACCTTGAATTGGATAGCGGACAACTGACATGACCTACAGCGAAAATCTCTGGCTCTACTTCACGCTTCTCTTCGGCATCATCATCGTGCCGGGCATGGATATGCTGTTCGTGCTCGCCAATTCGCTGACCGGTGGCAGGCGCACCGGCATCGCCGCGACCGCAGGTATCATGGCCGGCGGGGCGGTGCATTCGCTCTATGGCTCGATCGGAGTCGGTGTACTCGCCGTCCTCCTGCCGACCCTGTTCAATCCCCTGCTCTTCGCCGGCGCGGCTTACATGGCCTGGATCGGCTACACGCTGATCCGCAGTTCGATCACCGTCGATGCTGTCGGGCCAGGCGGCTTGCGTTCGGGTTGGAGGGCGTTTCGCCAGGGCGCGGCAACCTGCCTGATGAATCCCAAGGCGTATCTGTTCATGATCGCGGTCTATCCGCAGTTTCTGAAGCCGATCTACGGTCCGATTTGGGCGCAGGGCCTCGTCATGGGTATCATGACGATGGCGACTCAGGCCGCTGTCTACGGCACCCTGGCCCTGACAGCGGCGCGGAGCCGTACGATGCTGGTGTCCAATCCGAGGGCGACAATCCTCGTTGGCCGAATTGCCGGAGCGCTCCTCATCGCCGTTTCTATCCTTACCGCATGGCACGGCTGGCGCGCGCCGGCGTAAGGCGCGTGACGCGGTCCAACGGTCTGTCTTTCCTGAAATCTCACCCACTTGTTACTTTTAGAGCAGGAAAAATTTGTAATGATGCCGCCCGTCCAGCGAAGCCGGGCTTAAAGGACCTTGGAATCAAATCAAATAGGAGTGCAGACATGAGAGTGAGAGCTATAACCGCGGCAGTGCTCATCGCCGGTCTGGGGGCGGTAGGTGTTGCCATTGCAGCGGAGGAGGGCACGCACGATGCGCGTTCTGCGCTGATGAAGAAGGTCGGTGGCGCGGCAGGGGCGATGACCGCGATCGCCAAGGGCGAGAAGCCCTATGACGCAGAGGCGGTGAAGGTTGCGCTGACGACGATCTCGGAAACCGCAAAGGTTTTCCCGGATCAGTTCAAGCCTGGCACCGAAACGGGTGATAAGGCAGCAAGCCCGAAGATCTGGGAAGACCACGCGGACTTCAAGGCACGTGCCGACAAGCTTTCAGCCGATGCCGAGAAGGTTCTCGCTCAGCTTCCCGCTGACGCGGCCGGTGTTGGCGGCGCTCTGAAGACGCTTGGCGGCAACTGCGGGGGCTGTCATGAGAAATACCGCATAAAGACGGAATAGCGATCCCGGCATTTCAACCCAACGATCCGCGCCAGTCTTGCCGCTGGAGCGGATCGTTTTATGTTTTCAATAACGTTATCGGCAGCAGGAGCGGCAGATGGTTCGCAGGTTCGTCCGGTTTTTGCTCTGTCTCGTGGGCGTGGTTGTCATCGGCGGAGCGGCCGTCTATTTCATCACCGCGCCGAACGCGCTTCCCGAAAGTCACTGGGCCAATCTTGGCGAACCCGATCTGAAGAACGGTGAGATGGTTTTCTGGACGGGTGGCTGTGCGGGCTGTCATGCGACGCCGGGGTCGGAGGGGGATGCCAAGCTCACGCTCTCAGGCGGCCTGGCGCTGAAGAGCCCTTTCGGCACTTTCCACGTTCCCAATATCTCGCCTGACGAAAAGGCAGGCATCGGGACATGGACGCTGGCCCAGTTCGGCAACGCGATGAAACGTGGCGTCGCGCCAAACGGACAGCACCTCTATCCGTCGTTTCCCTACAACTCATATGCCCGGATGAGCGACAAGGACGTCAACGATCTCTTCGGCTTTCTGAAGACGCTGCCAAAAAGCACCAATGTCTCCCCGTCGCATGAGTTGCCGTTCCCTTACAACATCCGGCTGGCGCTCGGCGGCTGGAAGTTCCTCTATTTCAACGATGAACCGCGTGTTGCGCTCGCTGCCAATGTCGACGACAGGATCAAGCGCGGCCAGTATCTCGTCGAAGGCGCCGGCCACTGCGGCGAATGCCACACGCCGCGCGACCGGCTTGGAGGCTTCGAGGCAGGCAAGTGGCTGGCGGGCGCGCCAAATCCGGAAGGCAAGGGCAGGATCCCCAACATCACGCCGGGCGCGAAAACCGTCGGGTCGTGGAGCGAGGAGGATATCGCCAACTATCTCGAAACCGGCTTCACCCCCGACTTCGATTCGGCCGGCGGCTCGATGGCCGACGTGCAACGCAACCTCGCTCACCTGCCGAAACCGGAACTCGAGGCAATCGCAGCCTACCTGAAGGCGGTTCCGAAACAATAGGGGGCCAACACCCCGGCAGCGCGGCTCAGGCCGCTTTCGGCTGATGCTCGGCGCCGAACATCAGAACGTACTGGTCGAGTTCGTCGCCCCCGTGCCCGAGCGCGCGGTAGATTTCCGCGGCAAAGGTCATCGGCGCCGATCCTGGCGCCGTTACCAGCTTTCCGACACGCACCGCCTGCGGGCTATCCTTGTAAAGCGCGTGGCCAGCATAGCCCGGCGCGCTGGCAATGAAATCGGCGGCATTGCTGGTATGGTCGGTGGCATCAAGCGCGCCCGCACGCGCAAGCGCCAGTGTCGCGCCGCAGATTCCGGCGACGAGTTTGCCGTGCGTGATAAAGTCGTCGATGACAGATTTCAGATCAGGCGCCTTTTCGGTCTCCCAGATCGTCCCGCCGCAGAGCACAAGGCCGTCGAATGCATTGGCGTGCAGATTTTCCGCGACGGCATCGGCCGCGACGCGCATGCCGCCCATCGAGCGCACTTCCTCTCCCTCCGGCGTTGCGATCACCACGTCGAAGCCGAAATAGGAGCGTGCGGAGGCCGTCAGTTGGGCGACCTCCCAGTCGGCGAATCCATCGGTGAGGACAATTGCAAGTCGGGTCATTCGTTTCTCCTTGCAGGCTGTCCGGCGCGGCCAATGCCGCTCATGCCAAAGCTTGCATATAGCGCATGCCGGTGACCGGGCGAGGCACGAAGTCCATATTCTCGTAGAAGCGATGGGCCTGCACGTTGCCGGTGGCGGCGCTGACCGAGAGGTAGCCGCAGCCGGCGCTGCGAGCCGTGTCGCGGGCGCGGTTGACGAGATGCTGGCCGACGCCGTGGCCGCGATGTCCGTCACGCACGAAGAGATGATGCAGATCCATGCCGCGCGCGCCGTCCTGCGCCCTGTAGAGCGGCACGAGAATGGCGTAGCCGATCAGGCCCTCATCGCTCTCGGCAACCAGCGCGCTGATCCACGGCACCGGGCCGAACAGATCACGCTCGAGCTGCTCCGGGCTCGAGGCGGATGGATCGCCGTGATGCTTGGCGAGCAGGCCGATCATTTCGCTGAGTTCAGGGAGATCGCGCGGCTTGGCGGCGCGGATATTGATCACCGGCGGGCGGATCAATGAGATTTCGCTGTCTTCGATTTCAACCATGGTCTTCGCGTCCTTGTGTGGTGTTCTGCCGTCAGGACGCTGCCGATACAACAAAGCCGCCTGACGGCGGCTTGTTGACAATATGATCTGTCCGGCCGCCCCTTACAGGTACAGCCAAAAATACGAGCTGGTGATGTGCGCGTTCTTGATCATGCGTCGATAGATCATCCAGAACGTGCCGTTTGTCAATGGGGTTTGCGCGTTGGCGCCCGGAAGCGCACGGCGTCTGTCGACACGGCCGCTGTCCACCGATTTCATCATCAGGTCATTTATATAGGGTACCCCCCTATACTAAATGGATACGTCATGTCCCGCACCACACACCAGAAGAAAAAGCTGATGGCCCGCGTAAGCCGCCTGAAAGGCCAGTTGGAGGCCGTCGAGCGCGCCTTGGATGTAGAGCGGCCCTGCGGAGAGATTTTACAGCTGCTTGCCTCGATCCGCGGCGCCCTGAACGGCCTGACGGGCGAGGTGCTGGACGACCATCTGCACGAGCATGTCCTGCGTGCCGCCGATGAGAGGGCCCGGGCGGAAGCCGTCGAGGAAATATCCGAAGTTCTGCGAACCTATATTCGCTAAGACAACCGACATGAGGAGCGTACGATGAGCGTACAGACCGAAACACTTGAACATAGCCACGTATTCCTGGGCGCCGATCATGACCGCAACGCCCAAAGCGGATCTGCAGGACGAGATTCGTTCGGCGCTGGAAACGAGTGGCGAGCGGATCACCGATCTTCACGTCTGGCAGGTCGGACCCGGCCATCACGCCGCGATTGTCGCTCTGGTGACGCCGCAGCCGGAAAGCCCGGCTTTCTACAAGGCGAAGCTCGAACCCGTTACCGGCCTCTCGCACGTCACCGTCGAGGTCACGCAGTCGGCAGCGGCCTGACGCGACGCATCCGGGCCACAATCAGGCTCTAGCCCTGTGTCCATTGATTCAGGCAGAGGAATTTTCATGAGTGGCTTTTCGATCCGCCGCCGAACCCTTCTCGGTTCGGCACTGCTTTCCCCCGCCTTGCTTCTGCCGCGCGTTGCGTGGTCGGAGGACAGCGATGATGAAATCAATCGGCGGATGGATGCGCTCGAAAAAGCCATCGGCGGTCGCATCGGTGTGTCGGCCATCGACACTGACACCAACATTTCTTTCGGCTATCGCGAGACTGAGCGCTTTCCCCTCTGCAGCACATTCAAGGTCTTAGCCGCCGGCTTGGTGCTGGCGCGTGTCGACAAGGGGCAGGAGACTCTCGAGCGGCGCGTCGTCTACGAAAAGGACAAGCTCGTCACCTACTCGCCGGAAACGGAAAAGCACGTCGGCGGCGAGGGCATGAGCCTCAGTGAACTCTGCCAGGCGGCGATCACCCTTAGCGACAATACGGCCGGGAACCTGCTGCTGGAAAGCTTCGGCGGACCGGCTGAGCTGACCAAATGGTTGCGCACGCTGGGCGATCGTTCGACGCGGCTCGACCGCTGGGAGACGGCGCTCAACGAAGCCAAGGACGGCGATCCGCAGGATACGACCACTCCCGATGCGATGGTCGACACGCTCGGCAACCTGACACAGGGCTCCGCCCTGTCGGAACCGTCGCGCGACAAGCTGATAGAGTGGATGGTGGCGAACACGACAGGCGGCGCTCGCCTGCGCGCAGGCCTGCCGGATACCTGGAAGATCGGCGACAAGACCGGCACCGCCAACAATGGCAGCGCTGCCGATATTGCTGTCATCTGGCCGCCTGGTCACGGCGCGATCCTGGTCGCGGCTTACGTGACGCAGGCCAAAGCGCCGGTGTCCGAGATCAACCCGGTCTTTGCCGAAGTCGGCAAGATCGTGGCCGACATGGTCGGATAGGGCTTTCCCGTCAAAGGGATGCGACGGAAACGTGAAACTCCGTCGCATCGATCTAATTTAGTTTATGGAGGTCTCAGGCGCTGACGAGCGTATCGGCGCTCGGCTCGTCCTTGCCGTCATCACCGGTCAGCTGCCGCTTCAGTTCGTCCGCGATCTGCTTTTCGATAGCCTCGCGCTCCTTCGGCGGCATCGCCTTCAGATCGTCCTCTGTCAGCCCGAGCCGCTCGAGGATCTGGCTGCGCATCCGCTCCGCGGGGGTCTGGTTGGCGAGGTCCGTGAACTCAAAGATGACAGCGTCATGACGCGCTTTTGAGGGCTTCGGTGCCATCCATGGTCGCCGTGCCGCTGCTCTGCAGCGCCCACATCGTGTTGGAGATCGACGTTGGCGTGCTGCTTGGCTGTAGTGCCGCCCCGCTTTGGCGAACGCCGACCTCGGAATCGCTGGTCTGTTGCTTGTTGCGCTGGCCGGACTGGCTAAAGAGGCTGCTCAGTCCATAGGTGCTGGAAATGCTGCTGCCGATCTTCACGAAAATTCTGAAACAATGAGGGGGAGAATGGTGCAGCAGACCTGCCCGGAGCTGGTGGCTGCGGGCACGGATGGCCGTCTTCGGCGGCGACCATCCGGCACGTTTGGGAGACTTCAGGGCAGGGCGTAGCCGATCACATAGTCGCCGGGTTTGGTTCCGATCGAGCCATGTCCGCCGGCCACCATGACGACGAACTGCTTGTTGTCGCTCGTCGTATAGGTCATAGGCGTCGCCTGGCCGCCGGCCGGCAGACGGGCTTGCCAGAGCTGGTCGCCATTGGTGATGTCATAGGCGCGCAGAAAGTTGTCGACGGCGGCCCCGAGGAAGGCAACGCCGCCCCTTGTCAGGATCGGGCCGCCGATGCCCGGTACGCCTACCTTGAGGGGCAACGGCAGTGGCGTCATATCGTAGACGGTTCCGTTCCTGCGCTTGTAGGCAATCTTTCCGGTACGCAGATCCGCACCTGTGACATAGCCCCATGGTGGCGCCTGGCAGGGGATTTTCAGTGGTCCGAGGAACGGCCCCATGAACACGCCGTAGGGCGCGCCATCGTTGCGGTTGAGGCCCTGTTCGCTGCCCTTCTCATCCTGCCCCTTTGGCGGGATATCGGCGGCGGGAACCAGCCGCGAGGTGAAGGCGAGATAGGTCGGCATGCCGAACATGATCTGCCGCTCCGGGTCGACAGCAACGCTGCCCCAGTTGAAGGTGCCGAAATTGCCGGGATAGATGATCGAACCCACCAGCGACGGCGGCGTATAGCGGCCTTCGTACTTGTAGCGGTGGAACTGGATGCGGCAGGCGAGCTGGTCGAGCAGCGTCACGCCCCACATGTCCTTCTCCTGCAGCGGCGGCGGCGAGAAGGTGAGGTCGGAGATCGGCTGGGTTGGCGACGTATGGTCTTCAGGGATCGCGTCGCCTGGGGCGGGTATCTCCTTGAACGGGATGATCGCCTTGCCGGTGCGCCGGTCGAGTACGTAGATGTCACCCTGCTTGGTCGGGGCAACAAGCGCCGGCACGGGCGTTCCGTCTGATTTCGTCATGTCGAACAGCACAGGTTGGGCGGGGACGTCCATGTCCCACAGGTCGTGGTGCGCGAATTGCTGCACCCATTTCACCTGTCCGGTGGCGATGTCGAGCGCGACGATCGAGGAGGAGTATTTCTCGACATGGGCGCTGCGGTTCATGCCGAGCTGGTCGGGTACCTGATTGCCAAGCGGGATGTAGACCATGCCGAGACCGTCATCGACACTGAAGACGGACCAGCTGTTCGGAGAGTTGGTGGTGTAAGTCTGGCCTTCGGCCAGCGGCGTGGTGACATCGGGATTGCCTGAATCCCAGTTCCAGATGAGCGCACCGGTATTGATGTCGTATGCGCGGATGACGCCGGACTGCTCCTTTGTGGAATAGTTGTCGTTGACGGCGCCGCCGAGGATCAGCTTGCCTGCGACCGCGACCGGCGGCGAGGTCGAATAGTAGTAGCCGGCCGGATTGTACTGCATGCCTTTTTCGAGATGCAGCACGCCATCTTCGGCAAAGCTCGTGCAGATCTGGCCATTTGCCGCATCGAGCGCGATCAGGCGCGCGTCGGAGGTCGGCAGAAACACACGCTCGGCGCAGGCAGAGCCGGGGGCTGCGGCCGTGTCACGATAGTAGGTGACGCCGCGGCAGGTCTGGTGTTGGCGGTTCGGGTTCATGCCGGAGTTGGAATCGTACTTCCATTTCTCCTTGCCGGTCTTGGCGTCGAGCGCGATTGCCCAATTGTGCGGCGTGCAGAGGTACAGCGTGTCGCCGACTTTCAGCGGTGTGACCTGATAGGTCGTCTCGCCGACATCCTCGGGTCGCTTCACATCACCGGTCTGGTAGCGCCAGACCTCCTTGAGATCCTTGACGTTGCTGACATTGATCTGGTCGAGAGGCGAATAGCGCTGGCCGAAGGGTGTGCGGCCGTATTGATGCCACTCGCCATCGGGCACGACACCGCCGAAGGTCGCGGGGCTTGCAACGGCCGCCGTCGACAGATTGCCCGTGATCCGTTGCGGATCGGTGGTCATCGAATAGCCGGCGATCGCGATCGCGATCACAACTGGTATCGCCAGCGGCCAGGGGGTTGCCCCATAGGAAATACCGGTCGGGCTGACGAAGCCAA
Organism: Rhizobium sp. R693; assembly: GCF_002211315.1. Lineage (NCBI taxonomy): Bacteria > Pseudomonadati > Pseudomonadota > Alphaproteobacteria > Hyphomicrobiales > Rhizobiaceae > Rhizobium > Rhizobium sp. R693. The sequence continues at coordinate 87,979 of NZ_LOKY01000009.1, forward strand.
GCGGCCGGCGGATCCAGGGCGTCAACAACCACAGGCCGAAAAGAATGATCAGTCCGCCGCGCGGCCCGAGTTGCCACCAGTCGAAGCCGACTTCCCAGATCGCCCAGACCAAAGCGACGGCGATGAGCGCTGCATAGACCCACAACGCGGCTGCCCTGCGCATCAAGAGCAGGATGGCGGTCAGCAGGAACATGGCGCCGGCGAAGAGATAAAAGAAGCTGCCGCCGAGTATGATGAGCCAGAGCCCACCACCGACGAGGGCAAGACCGAAAAGCATGAAAACAACGGAGGTAATGACGATTGCCATCTGGGAAGACTCCCGCTGATGTTAGACGGGTGCGATCAGAGCGCGAAAAAAGTCTGCAAATCAGCGAGATAGAGCGGTCGCAACGAGCGTCAACTGCGACCATAGGTGTCAGAGGGAGAGGGTTCTCGCCCGATCACGTGCCGCAGAAGGTCTGCAGCACGCGTTCTTCCGGTTTCGGCGGCTCCATGTATGCCGCAAAGCCGGGTTGATCGTCGTAGGGCTTGGCGAGCACCGAAAGCAGGGCCTCGAAGATCGAGAAGTCCGCATCCTCGACGGCGGCGTTGATCGCCTGCTCGATGCGATGGTTGCGTGGAATGAAAGCGGGATTGACCGCGCGCATCGCCATCCTGCGGTCGGCTGCGGTCCGACCTTCGTCGCGCGTGAGGCGATCGCGCCAACGGGCAAGCCATTCGCGCACACCGTCCGGCTCACGGAAGGTCGAGAGGAAGAGTGCCTCGCCATCTCCAGGGCCGGCACAGTCGCAAAGGCGGCGGAAGGCGAGGGTAAAGTCGGCCTGGCTCGCCTGCATCACTGCAAGCAGCGACTGGATGAGGTCCAGATCGCCGTCTTCGACGGTCGCCAAACCAATCTTCTCGCGCATGCCGCGCAGCCAGTGGATCTGGAAGCGCTCGCCGTATTGCTGGATCACGGTGTTGGCGAGTTCGACGGACTTCTCCGCATCCGCATCAAAAAGCGGCAGCAGGGTTTCACCGAGTCGCGCCAAATTCCATTGGCCGATGCCCGGCTGGTTGGCATAGGAATAGCGCCCGCCCTGGTCGATCGAGGAAAAGACGGTGCGCGGATCATAGGCGTCCATGAAGGCGCAGGGGCCGAAATCGATCGTCTCGCCCGAAATGGTCATGTTGTCGGTGTTCATGACGCCGTGGATGAAGCCGATGTGAAGCCACTTGGCGATCAATGCCGCCTGCCGCTCGCAAACGGCCTCATAGAGCGCAAGGTAGGGATTGTCCCTGTCCTTGAGTTCTGGGTAGTGCCGGTCGATCACATAGTCTGCCAGCGCCCGCACGCTGTCCGTATCACCGCGCGCGGTAAAGAACTGGAACGTGCCGACGCGGATGTGGCTCGCGGCGACGCGGGTGAAGACCGCGCCCGGCAGGATGTCTTCGCGATAGACGGGCTGCCCTGTCGAAACCGCGGCAAGCGCCCGGGTCGCCGGGACGCCGAGCGAATACATCGCCTCGCTGACGATATACTCCCGAAGCACCGGCCCGAGTGCGGCACGTCCATCGCCACGGCGGGAATAGGCCGTCTGGCCCGCGCCCTTCAGCTGGATATCGCGACGCTGACCGTTGTGATCGACGACCTCGCCAAGCAGGATCGCCCGCCCGTCGCCTAGCAGGGGCACGAAGGAGCCGAACTGATGCCCGGCATAGGCCATCGCCAGCGGGTCCGCGCCTTCGGGCACGAGGTTGCCCGAAAAGATCGCCGCGCCGTCTCGCCTCAGTGCCTCGGTATCAAGGCCGAGTTCTTCGGCAAGCGGTTCGTTCAGCTTGATCAGCCATGGCTCGGCGGCCTGCGCGGGAGCCTGGCGCGTAAAGAACTGCTGCGGCAACCGTGCATAGCTGTTGTCGAAGGCGAAGGGGGCGCCGGTGCGCGCGGTGTTTTGCAGGGCCTGGGTCATGCTTCATAAGTAGGGTTCAGCGCCGATTGTCGCAAGCGATAAGCGGTGGTAGGATTTTATCCTACTTCCGCATGGAGCACGTTCGATGGAAAAGTTGAGCATCACCCTGCCGACCGAGATGGTCAATGTGATCAAGGCCGAAGTCGAGGCCGGCACCTTTGCTTCGACCAGCGAAGTGCTGCGTGAAGCCATGCGCGTCTGGATGCGGCGCGAGGAGGAGCACAAGGAGCGTATCGCGGCGATCCGCGCTCAGGTGCGGGCGTCATTGGACGACCCAAGGCCGAGTTTGAGCAGCCAGGAGATGAGAACGGCCATCGATGCCCTCTTTGCAAAGCACCGATGAGCAATGGAGCACTATCAGGTTGAATACCGGCCAGCGGCACTCGATGCGATCGTCTCAATCTTCACTTATGTTCTCGAAGCCAGTCAAAATCACGTTACGGCGGAGCGCTACATAGAGCGCCTGTACGACCGTTGTGAGCGTATCGGCGATGCGCCGTTGGGCGGCGTGGCGAGACCGGACCTCGGCACCAACCTGCGTATGGCGGTTTTTGAGAGAAGCATCGTGATACTTTACGTCGTCGAAGGTCATGTGGTCAAAATTACCAACATTTTCGCCGGCGGACAGGATTACGAAGCACTGCTGCGCGACAACTGAGCAGACACGATTCCCAGCCATTCCCGGACGGCACGGCTGCCTTTCCATAAAAGCATAACGACGCCACATTTGCGGGCGTATACAAAGATCTCTAATCCCCTTTTGGCATCACGCCATACCATACCGCGGCCATCGCTTCCGCGTCGGCCACGCCATTGCGAGTGATCCCTGACGATGTCGGATCAGATCTACCAGGCGGCGACCATCGCGCGCGCCAAGCCGAATTTCCGCGTGATAGCGATGATCGTGGCGAGCGCCATGTTTATGGAACAGCTCGACGCCACCGTTCTGGCAACGGCGCTGCCGACCATGGCGCGCGACTTCGGCGTCAGCGCCCCGTCGATGAGCATCGCGCTGACCTCCTATCTTCTCAGTCTCGCGATCTTCATTCCGGCCAGCGGTTTGATTGCCGATCGCTTCGGCTCGCGCACCGTTTTTCGCTCGGCGATCGCTGTCTTCGTGGCTGGCTCGATCTTCTGCGCGCTTTCGCCCAATCTCCTCTGTCTCGTCCTGGCGCGGCTGCTGCAGGGTCTTGGCGGGGCGATGATGCTGCCGGTCGGTCGACTGGTCCTCTTGCGCAGCGTCAGCCGCAAGGACATGGTCAACGCCATGTCGTGGCTGCTCGTACCGGCCCTGGTTGGCCCCATCGTCGGGCCACCGATCGGCGGTCTGATCGTCACCTATCTCGACTGGCGCTGGATTTTCTACATCAACGTGCCGATCGGCATCATCGGCTTCACGCTGGTCTCGATCTTCATCGAGGACTTCAAGGGAGAGGCGAAGCGCCGGTTCGACACAGTCGGCTTCATCCTCTCCGGCATTGCGCTCGGCTCCCTGCTGTTCGGCTTCGAGAGCTCGAGCCGTCCGGGCGAGGGCGCTTTCTCACTGTTCCTGATCGCCGTCGGACTGCTCTTCGGCGCCGCCTATCTCAAGCACGCTCGCCGCCATCCGTCGCCGATCATGGATTTCTCGCTGATGAAGGTGCCGAGCTTCGGCACGTCAGTCATCGCGGGTTCGCTGACCCGCATCACGCAAGGCGCGCAACCCTTCCTGCTGCCGCTCTACTTTCAGCTCGGTTTCGGCCTTTCGGCCGCGAAGGCCGGCCAGCTCGTCACTGCAGCAGCGCTCGGCTCGATGGCGATGAAAGCCTTTGCGCCGCGCGTGCTGCGCCGTTTCGGCTTTCGCAACAGCCTTGTTGCGAACGGCGTGATCGCCACCTGCGGCTATGCGCTCTGCGCCGCCTTCCGCCCGGACTGGCCGCTGGCGCTGATCTTCGCGATCCTCGTCATGTGCGGCTTCTTCATGTCGTTCCAGTTCACGGCCTACAATACCGTGGCTTACGATGAGATCGACCGCGACCGGATGAGCTCGGCCACTAGCTTCTATACGACGTTCCAGCAGCTGATGCTGTCACTCGGCATCTGCGTCGGCGCGCTGGCACTGCACACATCGATGACGGTCAACGGCAGCGAGACGCCGCAGCTTCACGATTTCTCCGCGGCCTTCCTCTTCGTCACCGCGATCTCGATCACGGCGACTTTCTGGAACCTGCGCTTCTCGCGGAGCGCTGGCGCCGATATCAGCGGTCACGAGGTTGGCAAGGCCGCACACGCCGTCGAGCACTGAGGCCAGGAACGGAGCCTAACCTCCATCCTCCATCTGAGCCGCCATCTCGGCGAGCTTGCGCACGGTATTCAGATTGCGCGCCGTTCCCGGCCTCAGGGCCGGCAGCTTGAGCTTCGATCTGCCGGAACCGATAGGGAAGTGGACGTAGATTTCGCGCCCGGCGACAACAGCCCCTTCGCCATCAGGGGCGACCATCTTGTCCAGTGCATCGGCTGGCGGTGCTCCAGGGAGGAAGCTCACCAGCAGATAGTTGGGCTTGGCGTCGGGGAAGGGCGCGTTGGCGGCGATCGCTTCCAGCTCCTTGCGGCTGCGCAGCATCACGCCGGGCTTCTTGCCGAGCAGCTTTCCAAGCGCGTCGTCCAGCCTCTGCTCGACCTCGGCCTCCGCCGCATCGGCGCGAAACAGCACGTTGCCGCTCTGGATGTAGGTCTTCACATCGCTGAAGCCGAGCTCTTCACAGACCGCCTTCAGCGTCGCCATGGGCAGCTTGCCCGTGCCGCCGACATTGATGGCTCTCAGGAGCGCCACATAGACCGTCACGGGCTTCTCCCAGCCTCTTACATCTTGCCCGCAACCTTGATCGCGAAGGCGTATTCGAAGGCGATTTCCTCGAGGCGCTGGAAGCGTCCCGAAGCGCCGCCATGGCCGGCGTCCATGTTGGTCTTCAAGAGGATCGGCGCCGAACCGGTCGTCTTTTCGCGCAGCCGCGCCACCCACTTCGCCGGCTCCCAATAGGTGACGCGCGGATCGGTGAGGCCGCCGAGCGCCAGGATCGGTGGATAGGCTTGTGCGCCGACATTGTCGTAGGGCGAGTAGGCGGCGATCTGCTCGTACTCTTCCTTGCTCTCGATCGGGTTGCCCCACTCCGGCCATTCCGGCGGGGTCAGCGGCAGCGTGTCGTCGAGCATGGTGTTCAGCACGTCGACGAAGGGAACGGCGGCGATCAGGCCGGCGAACTTTTCCGGTGCCATGTTGGCAACGGCGCCCATCAGCATGCCGCCGGCCGAGCCACCCTCGGCGATGATGTTGGTGTAGGAGGTGAACTTCTCCTGATTCAGATAGCCAGCGGCGGCAATGAAGTCCTTGAAGGTGTTGGTCTTCTTCTCCATCTTGCCGTCTTCGTACCAGGCAAAGCCCTTGTCCTTGCCGCCGCGGATATGGGCGATGGCATAGACGAAGCCGCGGTCGGCGAGCGACAGGCAGTTGGTGTTGAAGCCGGCCGGAATGGTGATGCCATAGGCGCCGTAGCCATAGAGCAGGCAGGGCGCCGAACCGTCGAGCTGTGTGTCCTTGCGATAGAGCAGGGTAACCGGCACCTGCTCGCCATCCCAGGCCGGGGCGAAGACGCGGCGGGTGACATAGTCGTCCGGATTGTGGCCGGAGGGCACTTCCTGGGTCTTCAGGAGCGTGCGCTCGCGCGTCACCATGTTGTAGTCGTAGAGCTGCGACGGCGTCGTCATCGAGGAATAGGAAAAGCGGATGACATCGGTGTCATATTCCGCGGCTCCCTGCAGCCCGAGCGAATAGGCCTCCTCGGCAAAGGCGATGGCGTGTTCCTCGCCGGTGCGCCGGTCGCGGATGATGATCTGTGGCAGGCCGTCCTTGCGCTCCAGCCACAGCAGGTGGTGGGCAAAGGCCATGTGGCTGATGATCAGCGTCCCCGGCTTGTGCGGCACGACCTCGCGCCAGTTCACCTTGCCCGGGTTTTCAACCGGCGCTTCCATGATCTTGAAATCCTTGGCGTCGCCGTCGTTCGTCAGGATGTAGAAGACGTCGCCGCCTTCCGTCATCGAGTATTCGATACCTTCCTCGCGCTCGGCGACCAGCTTCGGCTCGGCCGTCAGGTCCTTCGTGGAAAGCAGGCGGTATTCCGAGGTCTCGTGATCGTGGATGTCGATGTAGATGAAGTCGTCGAGCAGCGAACCGCCGACGCCCATGAAGAAGCCCGCATCCTTCTCCTCGTAGACCAGCCGGTCTTCGGATTGAGGCGTGCCGAGAATGTGGTGGTACACCTTCGAGGGACGGTGGTTCTCGTCGAGCGCCGAATAGAAGAAGCTCTTGCCGTCGGGCGCCCAGACACCGCCACCGCCGGTGTTCTCGATCACGTCGGCCATATCCTCGCCGGTCGCAAGATCGCGGACGCGGAGCGCATAGAACTCGGAGCCCTTGTCGTCATAGCCCCAGATGCCGCGGCGGTGGTCAGTCGAATGGTCAAGGCCGGCGAGCCGGAAATAGGCCTTGCCGGCGGCCTCCTTGTCGCCATCGAGCAGGACGCTGCGGATCGCCTCGTCCTTGACGTCGCCGTTGCGCGGAATGCGGAAGTAGCGCGGCTGTTCGCCGCCGGTGACGAAGAAGGTGCCGTAGGCGTAGTCGCCGTCCTTCATCGGCACGGAGCTGTCGTCTTCCTTGATGCGGCCGCGCATTTCGGCAAACAGCGTCTTCTGCAGCGCCTTGGTGTCTTCCATCGCCGCGTTCATGTAGACATTTTCGGCCTCGAGATGCTGGCGGATCGCGGGATCGAGGATCGACGGATCCTTGAACATCGCCTGCCAGTTGTCGGCGCGCAGCCAGGCGTAGTCGTCGGTGCGGGTGATGCCGTGGCGCGTATCCGAGGTCGGCTTCTTGGCGGCAGCGGGCGGGTTCGGCAGGTTCTTGAAGACAGTCAAGGAAGGCTCCGGATGCGTGGTGTCAGGTGGGCAAGAGATAGAGACGCGGATGCCTTCGATCAAGCGCCGAAGACAGGTCAGCGGCAAAACCGAAGGAATGCTCACGTTGCCTTGATGTCACCACATTGTTTAAGAAAGTCCGCTACGTCGCCCGGAATTTGCCCCCTTGTACGACTGCGGAAACCTCGGTTCTCCACAGGCGATTCCGGAATGAGAATGCAAAGGAATCCCACCGTAATGCCAAAACGTCTCGTGTTGCTTCTGTCCGCATTTAGCCTTGCCTTTCCAGCCTTCGCAGTCGATCCCGCAATCAAGAAGCAACTCGAAAAGCTCGATCCCGCGACCCGTCTCGAACAGAGTTGCGACACAGAGGCCATGAGCCGAATCAACAAGGACGAGACCGGTTACAAGCCCGATAAGGTGATTGCCTATACCTTCAAGGATCCGGTCCCTAGCGACGACAAGCTGGAGGCGCCCGGCGCGGTCTTCCGCAGCAAGGGTGATTGGTATCATCTGTCCTATACCTGCATCACCGGTCCGCAGCACATGAACGTCCGCGATCTGCAATACACGATCGGCGGGAAGGTCCCGCGCGAGAAGTGGGAAAAGTACTATCTCTATGACTGATTGCGTGGCGGAGAGGCCTTCTCCTGCTTTGCCTTTGTGAAGCCTTAGTCCTCAGGCATCAGCTCTTTCGTTGATGCTGGCGCGAATCGCAAGCGGCATCAGACCACATGGCGCCGGCGCGCTGCGTGCATTATGCAGTGCTTGAACCATGAATGGCTTCTCTTTGGCATGAATCGTCTTTTTCTTGTTTCGGCGCTGGTGATCGCCTCCGTCTCGGCAGCCGCTGCTGCCGCTCTTCCCGCGCAGGACGAGACCATCGTCGCTGCACCGCCGAATGTCGCGCAGGCGCCTAAGGCGGTCGGGCCCAAGCTGGTGGAGCCGCGGCTGCGCATTGGCGCGTCGGGCGTCAAGGGTCACGCACGCGTGGCGCTGACATTTGACGCCTGCATGGGCCAAGCCGACGACCGTATCCTCTCGGTGCTGGTCCACGAGCGGATCTCCGCGACCATTTTCGTCACCGCGCGCTGGCTGAAGCACAATCCGCAGGCATTGCAGGTCCTCCTTCAGAATCCCGATCTGTTCGAAATCGAGAATCACGGGCAGAACCACACTCCAGCCGTCGACAAGCCGGTCTCGATTTACGGCATTGCGGCAGCCGGGTCGCCGGAGGCCGTGCGCCAGGAAGTGCAGGGTGGCGCCGATGCTATGGTTGCGGCCGGCATTGCCCCGCCGCATTGGTTCCGCGGCTCGACGGCCAAATACGACCGCTCCTCGATCGTGCAGATCCGTGAAATGGGATACCGCATCGCCGGTTATTCCGTGAACGGCGACGGCGGCTCGCTGCTCGGCGCTGGTGTCACAGAAAAGCGGATTGCAGCCGCCAAGGACGGCGACGTGGTGATCTCCCACATCAATCAGCCGACCCATGCGGCCGGCGAGGGCGTCGCCAAAGCGATCCTCGACCTGAAGGCCAAGGGCGTCGAATTCGTCCGCCTGCAGGATGTCGACGACATGGGCGACGACCAGACGACGCAGTGAGTTAGCTAAGGGCGACCTCCCGGCTGTCCTCGCCGATGCTCAGACGCTCAACGAACGCCGGCGCATCGCGATCGAGGGCGAAATCGTCAAACCAGTCGCGGTATCCCCCACCGATCATTGCGCCGATAACCTGTGTCGCAAGATAAGAGAAGGTGATGCCGTTGCCGCCGTAGCCGTAGGCGGCATAGACCTGCGGCATCGAGGGAACCGGGCCAATCAGCGGCAGTCCGTCCGACGTTTCGCCGAAGGTGCCGCACCATGCCGTCGCGACGCGGGTGTCGGCCCTCGACCAGAGCCGCTTCATCTTCTCCCGGATTGCCATGATCTTCCCGGCAAGCTTGGCGTCGCGGGCATCAGGATCAATAGTGTCGTCATCCTCGCCGCCGGCGATGATCCGCCCGTCCGGCGTCGTGCGCATGTAGAGATAGGGGTGGCTGTCTTCCCAGATCAGCACTTGGTCCCGCCAGTGCGCCGCAGGATCCTGCGGGATTGTCGCCAGAGCCCAGCTCGACGTCGTCCGATGTAGTTTCGGCATCTCGATCCCTGGCATGACATAGCCGGTGGCAAGCACCGCGGTTTTCGCCTCGATGACGAAAGAGCCGTCGGTTTCCGCCGTTACATCTCCGCCTTCGCTGTGAAGCTTGGTTACCGAAGCGCCAATGAGATGTGCACCCTGCTTCACGGCAATCTCCAGCAGCCCCCAGGTCAGGAGCAGCGGATCTGCCTCCGCAGAGCCGCGGGACAGAATGCCCGCGTCGCGGTCAAATTCGAACTCGGTAAAGAGATCGCAATGCTCCAGATACCGGCTCGGCAGACCGGCCCGGCGACGAAGCTCGACCTCTCTCAGAAGATCACCCGCGCCCTCCTGGTTGCTGGTCAGGAACAGCGATTGCCGTGGCAGCAGATTGCAGGCGATGCGGTTGGCGACGATCAGCTTGGAGAGGCCTGCGACCGAGGCGGCACTTCGCCTGTAGATGCCGACGGCGCGCTCAAAGCCATAGAAGTGCTCGAGTTCGCCGAGCGTCCGGTCGGTTTCCCATTGCAGCATGGCCGTGCTCGCCGTAGTGCTGCCGAGGCCGGGTGTCTCGCGGTCGATGACGACCACCGAAAGGCCGCGTTCGGAAAGGTATTGGCCCATCAGCGCGCCGGTAATCCCGCCGCCGATGATCATCGCGTCGACCTTGAGATTATCCTGAAGTGGCTGGTAGGCGGGTTTCGTGCCGGCACGGCTCCACGGGGGGGTGCCGCTCTTCAGCCGGTTCTGGCTGGACTCTGCAAGATCGATTTCTGCCATCTGACGAGTCTTACCTCAATTATTTCGGCAATTGCGGCTGCGGTCTCTCCTCGACGAAAAGTTCATCGATGATGGTCATGACAATCAGTGATAGTGGCAAAGCCAGCATAGCACCAACCGCGCCCCACATCCAAGTCCAGAACAGAATTGCCAGAAACACCACGAAAGGATTGATTTCCAAGCGCTTTCCCATCACAGCGGGGAAGACCAGATTTTCCATGACGAGGTGGACGATGAAGAAGGCCGCGGCCGGCGCGAGCCCCACCACGAGGCCATCATGGGTGAGGATGCCTGCGATGGCGACGGCCAGCGTCATGGAGGCAATGCCGAGATAGGGGATGAAGCTCGAAAGAAAGGCAAAGAAGCCCCAGAGCACCGGCGCTGAGAGGCCGCCGAGATAGGCAATCACCATCATGACGACGCCGAGGCACGCATAGATCAGCGAAGCCGTGGCAAAGTAGAAGCCGAGGACCTGTTCGACGCCGTTGATCACCCGGATGGCGGCAAGCCGCTGTGAGCGAGTCCGGAAGACCATGATGATCGATTTGCGCAGGTTGACACGTCCGGCAAGGAAGAGCAGCAGCGCGGCGAAGAAAATCAGCGCCTGGACAAGGGCGGGGGTAAGGTTGGCGCCGATGAGATGCAGCACGTTGCCGGTGTTTTCCAGGAGCTTTTCGCTCGACATCGGCCCGCCCTGGAAGGTCTCGGGCGTAATGTGCAGCCACCTGATCCGCTCGAGATAAGGCATCAGCCGGTTGAAAGTCTTTTCCACAAAAGCCGGACCCTCATTGGCAAGGGTCGTCAGCGGTCCGGCAAGCGAATTGGCGACGAGAATGATCACCAGCGCGACGCCGGTCGACAGGATGACGGCATTGGTGATGCGTGGAACGCCGAGTCTGCTGAGCTTTTCCGCCAGCAGCCCGAGAATCATGCCGACGACCACAGCAAGCGTCACCGGGACGAGAATGAGCGACATCATGTAGATGGCCGAAAGAGCCAGTACCGCAAAGATGCCGATAACCGCCCAGGCCATCGTGATATCCAGCCCGTCCTTTTCGACGCGGCGCGTCGGCGCCTGCGGCATCTCCTCCGCGTCTTGGCTCAGTTTTTCGGCCCAGGCACTGACAGGGCGCTCGCCCATCGTGATCTTGCTGGCCTGCTTGCGGATGCCGTTGGCAATTCCCATCGTTACAAGGTCCCCCGGAAGCCCAGATGCTTCGCGACGGAAACGCGTGGAAACCCCTTGAGGTTCCTGAGGGGTCAGGCAGAGAGCGTCAGGCCGATGCCCCAGGGGTCGTGCAGGAAGACGCCGCCATTGCGCTTTTCGCTGTTGATCTCGAGTTCGTCGAGCTTGGCGACGGCTTTGTCGAGCGAAGCCTTGTCGTTGAAGCAAAGCGTGTAGTCCGAGAGACCGGTCATGCCGTCCGCGCGGGGTCCGGCGCCCCGGCTGTTCCAGACGTTGGCGGCGACATGATGATGGTAGCCGCCGGTCGCGAAGAAGCTGGCGCCGGGACGCTGCGCCATCAGTTTCAGACCGAGCACATCGCGGTAGAAGGTGTCGGCCTCCGGGATATTGCCGACCTGCAGGTGGATGTGGCCGATGGCTGTGCCGCCGGCCATGCCGTCCCAGGCGTCGTCAGGCGCGCTGTTGTAGAGCGACTGGAGATCGAGCCGAAGCGTCGCCATTTCCACTTGGCCGTCTTGATGGAATTTCCATTGCTCATGCGGACGGTCGGCATAGATCTCGATACCGTTGCCTTCCGGATCGGAGAGATAGATGGCCTCGCTGACGAGGTGATCGGATGCGCCGTCCAGCACGACGTTGTTGTGTGCTGCGTGGCGCAGCCAACGGGCAAGCTCGGTGCGGCTGGGCATCAAAAAGGCCGTATGGAAAAGACCGGCGGCATTGCGCGGCGCGATACGGACATCCTTGCCTGTCGTCAGCGTCAGAAGCGGCGTGCCGTCCACACCGAGAACTTCGCCGCTGGCGCTATTCTCGATGACCTCAAGGCCAAGCATGGATTGATAGAAACTGGAAACCAGCGGCAGGTCGGTAACGACGAGATGCGACTGGTCGACATAGGCAGGGCGCGTCAGAGCGTAGGAAGTTTCAGTGGTCATGCGTCTTTCTCCTGCCTTGGATGAGAGAGGCGTACCGGCGGTGGCGGCGAAAGCGCCGCCCGTAGCGATACCAAGGAATTTGCGCCGGTTCATGTGCCTCAGAGATCCTTGGTTGCTGTACTTGGTCCCTATATGGCGGATTTCGATTGTTCACAGAAGCCCAGTTTTTGGCGATTCAGCGTTCGACAATCATTGACGACAATCGGTGCCGATCTTGATCTTGATCAAAGCGCCTTATTTATCTCCTGAGAGGATGTGGGCAGTTCGAAACGGCACCGCTGGAGGGCCTGAATGTATAAGAAAATCATCGTTCCGATCGAAATTGGCGCGTTGGACCGCGGCGAGAGGGCATTCCGCAAGGCATCCACGCTCCTTGATACGGGAGGCGAGATCGTCCTGCTCAACGTTGTCGAGGACGTGCCCACCTATGTTGCGATCGATCTGCCCGCCGAATTGATCCAGAACGCCATCGATGATGCCGAGCAAAAGCTCGGCATGCTGATCCGAACGAGCGGCATACCGGCAATGATCGAGATCGGTCACGGCCGCCCGGCCCACAGCATCCTCGCCGCCGCGGAAGCGCATGGTGCGGATCTCATCATCGTCGCTTCACATACCCCCGACTTCAGCAACTACTTCATCGGCGCCACCGCCGACCGTGTCGTCAGGCATGCCAAATGCTCGGTGCTGGTCGATAGGCAGCGCTAAGAAGAAAAACGGCAAAGGACCGATGGAGGAACATCCATGACCGACATGCAGACCTATGAGAAGATCCTGCGCGATCGCCAGCGCGAGCTTGAATCGCGGTTGAACCGCATCGACGTCGATCTCGGGCGCACCAAGGAGCAGGACAGCGACGATCGCGCGACAGAGAGCGAAAACGACGAAGTGCTCGAGGGGCTTGGGCAGGCCGGTCAGGAAGAGCTGCGGGCCATCGGTGCTGCCCTCGACCGGATCGCAAAGGGCACCTATGGCACCTGCGTGCGCTGCGGCCTGCCGATCTCCAAGGAGCGCCTTGGCGCTGTTCCCTATGCGCCCCTTTGCGAGGATTGCATGGGCTGATTTGTCTGTCGTGCTATCAGGGGTGGCGCTTTCACGGCTACCCTTTTTCGCCCGTATATCTCCAAGCGCAAGAATCGGTGTCCAAAGCTCACGAAGATTTAATGGTTCGCCATCTCTGTTGTGTTGCCTGCACACCGTTTCGGTGCGACGATCGGGTGGAAAGGTGAGGGGTTCCCAGCATGACAGAGTTCAACGGTATTCGCTGGGCTTACGACAAATATGAACTGATCGCCGACGGCGTCGTCCATGGCGTGGGCTTGGCGTTTGCGCTCATCGGTGCGACCGTCCTGATCTTTTACGCCACGCTCTGGAGCTCCCACGGTGAACTCGCCGCTGCTTGGATTTACAGCGTTGGCCTGGTGCTGACGATCGGCATCTCCTTCTCCTATAACGCCTGGCCGGTTTCGCGGACGAAGTGGTTCCTTCGCCGTCTCGATCACTCCTCGATCTTCATCCTGATCGCCGCGACCTATACGCCCTTCCTCGAGCGCGGTGCCGACAACCCGCTGCTGTTAGGCATGCTGATCGGCATATGGGCGATCGCAGCGCTCGGCATCCTCCTGAAATGCGCGTTTCCCGGCCGCTATGACAAGCTTGCCATCCTTCTCTATCTCGGGATGGGTTGGAGCGGCATCCTGGTTGCCGGGCCGGTGGCGGAACGCATCCCCTATGTTTCGATGCTCCTGATCCTCGTCGGCGGTGTCATCTATTCTCTCGGCGTCATCTTTCACGTGTGGGAGAAGCTGCGCTTCCAGAACGCCATCTGGCACGGCTTCGTGGTGGCCGCGGCGGCCGTGCACTATTCGGCGGTACTCACCTGCTTCAGCATGGCAAACGCTGGGCTCTGATCGTTGCGTTCAGACACGGCCCCAATGGCTATGTCCAATGCGGCGTGCGCTCGATCTAGCTGGTTTACAACGCTGAATGCCGGGCGTATGCCGCTTGCCGGAACCGAACGAAACTGGACCTGAAATGACCGACGCCGTTCTCGTGCGCGATGCCACCGAAGCCGATCTGCCGGCGATCCGCAATATCTACAATGACGCTGTCGAGCACACGACTGCGATCTGGAACGACACGCTGGTCGATCTCGACAACCGTATCGAATGGTTCAAGGCGAGGAAGACGAAGGGCTTCCCGGTCATCGTTGCGGAGAAGGATGGCAAGGTCGCGGGCTATGCCTCCTATGGCGACTGGCGGGCCTTCGATGGCTACCGCCACACGGTCGAACACTCGGTCTACGTCGACAAGGATTGCCGCGGCGCGGGCATCGGTGAATTGCTGATGCGGGCGTTGATCGAGCGCGCCGCCGACGCCAACATCCATGTGATGATCGCCGGCATCGAGGCCGCGAATACGGCCTCCATCAAACTGCACGAAAAGCTTGGTTTCCGTATTACCGGAACCTTCCTGGAAGTCGGTACCAAGTTCGGCCGTTGGCTGGATCTGACCTGCATGGAGCTTAGGGTCACGAAGTGAGCCTCATCATCCTCACCGGCGCTTCTGGATCAGGCAAGACGGCGATTGCCAAGGCGGTTGCCGCTCGGTTCGCAGGTAAGATCGACGTCTACCATTTCGATGACATCGGCGTTCCCCCCCTCTCAAGGATGGCGGCGGACTACGGCTCGCCGGCTGGTTGGCAGCGGGCCATGACCTTCAAGTGGTTTGAGAGCCTCGCGCAGGCGCAGCACTCAGGCCGCAATCAACTGCTCGAAGGCCAGATGCGCCTTGCATTTCTGGAAGAAGCGGCAGCGGCAACAGGCATTGCCTATCTGCCGCTGCTGGCCGATTGCGATGACGAAACAAGAACGCATCGCCTGGCTGTCGAGCGTCGGCAGCCCGAGCTTGCCAACGCCGAAATGATGATCTGGGCATCCTTCCTCCGCCGCGAGGCCGTGGCGAAGAAGTGCGCGATACTGGACACGTCCCGCTTGTCATTGGATGAAAGCGTCCGCGCGGTCGTCGAACGCTTCTGACCGGCCTTCGGGCCGAAGCGTTATTGCTCCGGCTCGAATACCATCGCGTGGCCGTTGATGCAGTAGCGCAGGCCGGTCGGCGGCGGGCCGTCGGGAAAGACATGGCCGAGATGGGCATCGCAGGTGCCGCAGCGAATTTCCGTACGGACCATGCCGTAGGTCGTATCGCGGTGTTCGGTCACCGCGTCGGGCGAGACCGCTTCGAAGTAGCTCGGCCATCCGCAACCGGCATCAAACTTCGTATCCGAGCGGAACAGCGGCGAGTTGCAGCCGACACAGCGATAGAGCCCGGTTTCGAACGAATCCCAATAGGGTCCTGTGAAGGCACGCTCGGTGCCATGCTGCCTGGTGATCCGGTATTGCTCGGGGGTCAGCTGTTCCTTCCATTCCGCGTCGGTCTTGTGAACTTTGGCGATTGTCGTATCGGCCATGGCTTGTTCCTTTCGCGCCGGGGGTACGGCTCTGATTTTCGACAGCAATGTGGTGCGGAAGGCCGCATGGATCAAGGGACGCCGAGCTCGTCAAGGCAGCATCCCGGTCCGGCGAAAACTGCGATCTCGTTGATGCTTCGTCGAGAATGTTGGTCGCTGCGGAGGCCTAAAGCGCCCTGGACCGCCTCGGTTGATATCGCTTCAACGAGCGCCTCGAAGATGCCGCAAGCAGTCTGCAGACCCGAAACGATCGTTCCCTGTGATTATCTGCCGTTGGCGGTTGCTCTCTGTCGAACAAGACTTGTGACAGCGCGCCTGTTCTCGTACACCTGACGGGACTTCCGGCTTTGGCCGGCTCCACGAAGCGTCGCCAGCAGCGGAGGGCACATGGCCGGTGTCACGGCTTTGACATTTGCGGCCTTGTGTCTGCCACTTCTCGGCGCCGTTCTCGCTCCTTTTCTCGTTCGCGTCTTTGGTGCAAACGCCGCCTGGCCGCTGGCGCTCGCGCCGCTGCTGGCCTTTGCGCACTTTGCCAGCCTGCTGCCCGCGATATCAGGCGGCGGGGTGATTACCGGTGGCTATGCCTGGGTGCCGAGCTTCGACCTCCGTTTTTCCTGGCTGCTCGACGGTCTTTCAGTGACCTTCGCGCTGCTGATTACCGGGATCGGCACGCTGATTGTCCTCTACGCCGGCGGATACCTCAAAGGCCATCCGGATCAGGGGCGCTTCTTCTCGTTCATCTTCCTGTTCATGGGCGCCATGCTCGGCCTCGTCGTATCGGACAGCCTGCTGATGCTCTTCATCTTCTGGGAACTGACGTCGATCACGTCCTTCCTGCTGATCGGGTTTGATCATGAGCGCGAGGCTGCCCGTCGCGCCGCCCTGCAGGCGCTCGTCGTCACCGGCGGCGGCGGCCTCCTGCTGCTGGCGGGCCTGCTCCTGATCTGGAGCACAACAAACGCGACCGACCTGTCGACGTTGCTGCGATCGGGTGATCTGCTGCGCGCCAATCCGTATTATCTGGCAATCCTGATCCTCGTTCTCGGCGGCGCGTTCACCAAGTCGGCGCAGTTTCCGTTTCACTTCTGGCTGCCGAACGCGATGGAGGCGCCGACGCCCGTCTCCGCCTACCTGCACTCCGCAACGATGGTGAAGGCGGGCGTCTATCTCCTGATGCGGCTCAATCCGGTGATGGGCGGGACATCAGCCTGGGCGATCTTGCTGCCGCTCTTTGGTGGCGTGACGCTGATCGTTGGCACACTGCTTGCGGTCCGCCAGACTGATCTCAAGCTCAAGCTTGCCTATACGACGGTCTCGTCGCTTGGCCTTCTGGTGTTGCTGACGGGCTTCGACGCGCGCTACGCCATCGAGGCAGCGGCGCTCTACCTCGTGGCGCATTCGCTCTTCAAGGGCGCGCTGTTTATGGTCGCCGGCATCATCGACCATGAGACCGGCACGCGCGACATTACCAGACTGCGCGGCCTGAGGTCGGCGATGCCGCTGACCTTTGCGGCCGGACTCGCCGCGGCGATTTCCATGGGCGGTCTGCCGCCGTTCTTCGGCTTCCTCGCCAAGGAAGAGATTTATGCCGCGCTGGCGCATGCGGACCCGCGATCGATCGTTTTTACGCTGGTTGCAGTGGTCGGAAATGCGCTGATGTTCGCGGTCGGATTCGCGGTGGCGTTGAAGCCGTTTCTCGGGCCGCTCCTGAAAACGCCAAAGCGCCCGCATGAGGCCCCGCCCTTGCTGTGGATTGGTCCCGTGGTCCTGGCACTACTGGGCCTGATCGGTGCGGTCTTCTCTGCAACCGCGCACCTCTACATCTCGTCTCCCGCGGCGTCCGCTATCCGTGGATCGTCGAGCATGATCGAGATTTCATTGGTCCCGCACGTTGGCGTGCCACTGCTTCTTTCTGCTCTTACGATCGCGCTCGGCATTCTTGTCTATTGGCGGATAGATCAAGAGCGCCTGACCATCGCGGCGGTGCTGCGAAGGCTCGGACCCGGACCGGATCGTGGGTTCGACTACTTTATCACCGGCCTCATCAGACTGTCGGTCCGCGTGACGCGTTTCGTCCAGCCGGGACGACTTGAACTCTACATCACCTGCACCTTCCTCTGCGTCGCGGCCACCCTGCTTGTTCCGCTCTGGCTCTTTGGCGAAATGCCGGCGCTGCCCGTCTGGCCGCGAGAGGTCCAGATCCACGAATGGGCGATCTTCCTGCTCGCCGTCCTTGGCCTGCTCAGCGTTGTCATCGCGCGCGACCGGCTGACGGCGATCGTCTCGCTCGGCATCCAGGGCTTCTCTGTCGCCATCATATTCCTGCTGTTCGGTGCGCCCGACCTTTCCTTCACGCAGTTCATGGTCGAGACCCTGTCGGTCGTCATCCTTGCGCTGGTCATGACCCGCCTTCAATTGTCGCCGGCCGATCGGCGGCCGCTTGGTCAGAAGATATTGGATGGCTGCATCGCGATCGCCTGCGGCTGCGGCTTTGCGCTTCTTCTGATGAAAGCCACTCAGGGGCCCTTCAACAACGCGCTGACGGAGTTCTTCAACACTTACTCGAGGACCATCGCGCACGGCGCCAATGTCGTAAACGTCATCATCGTCGATTTCCGTGGCACCGACACGCTGGGCGAGATCGCGGTCGTTGCCATCACCGGCCTTGCGATCCTCGCCCTCATTCGCATCCGCGCGCAGACCGAGCGCAAGCTTGCGGAAAACGATCCCGATGCGCCTGAGGATCTCGGAGTCGAGCGCCCATGAACACGCTGATCTTCCGCACGATCGCGCCGGTGCTGACGGCCCTGATGCTGCTCTTTTCCGTCTTCGTCCTGCTGCGCGGCCACAACGAGCCGGGCGGCGGCTTTATCGGTGGGCTGATTGCCGCCTCGGCGCTGGCGATCTTCGGCATTGCCCGCGGCGTTGGGGCCGTGCGCCGGGCCATCGTCTTCCATCCGCTGTCGATATCGGGCGCCGGTCTTCTTATGGCGACCTGCGCCGGTCTGTTCTCGATTGTCTTTGCGGTACCGTTCATGACCGGGCTGTGGGTCTATCCTGAAGTAGCAGGTGTCGAAGTGCCGCTCTCGACCGTCATGCTCTTCGATATCGGGGTCTACCTGGTCGTCGTCGGCGCCATCACCTCGATCGCGCTGGCGCTTGAGGAAAGGGAGGTCGAGTGATGGAGCCGCTGTTTGCCATCCTCGTCGGCCTGTTCTTCGCCGCCGCGATCTATCTGATGCTGTCGAAATTCTCGATCCGGATCATGCTCGGCATCGCCGTCTTAGGCAACGCGGTGAATCTGTTGCTGTTTACGGCAGGGCGGCTGACGCGCGAGGTGCCGCCGATCATCCCTGCAAACCTCGATACGCTCCCCGAAGGCGCCGCCAATCCGCTACCGCAGGCGCTGATCCTGACGGCGATCGTCATCTCGTTTTCCTTCCTCGCTTTCCTGCTGGTGCTGACCTATCGCGCCTATCAGGACATCGGCACCGACAACACGGACAAGATGCGTGTCGCCGAGCCCGCCGATCCGCCGCTGCCACCGATGGGGTACTAGATGGCGGCCCCGACGAACACGATCGCCGATCTCTCGGCTGCGATGGTCACAGCGCCCGTGCCTCTTTCAAACTGGCTCGTCATCGCACCTGTCGCGCTCTGCATTACGCTCGGCGCCGTGCTGCTGATGATGCGCAACTCGATGCGGCTGCAGGCGCAGGTCGCCATTCCGGGCCTTGCCGTTCTGGTCCTGCTGGATGCCGCGCTGCTGGCAAAGGTCGTCGCGCATGGTCCGCTGACCATGGTGATGGGGCGCTGGCTTCCGCCCTTCGGTATCGCCTTCACCGTCGATCTCTTCGGCGCGCTGATGGCCTTGACCGCCGCCATCGCGGCGCTCGCAGGCGGGCTCTATGCGTTGAAGGACGTCACCGAAAGCGGCCGGCGATACGGTTTCTTCCCCTTCCTCCTGCTTCTGATGGCAGGCGTTTCGGGAGCGTTCCTGACGGGCGACGTCTTCAACCTCTACGTCTGGTTCGAGGTGCTTCTCATCTCGTCCTTCGGGATGCTGATCCTCGGCTCGGAGCGCGGGCAGATCGACGGGGCGATGAAATATGCGGTGCTGAACCTGATCGGCACGACGCTGTTCCTGATCTCGGTCGGCATCGTCTACGCGGTCTTCGGCACGCTCAACATGGCCGACATCGCGGGCAAGGTGGAAAGTGTGCGCGACACCGCGCCGCTGATGACGCTGTCGGCGCTCGTGCTGCTGGCTTTTGCGATGAAGGCCGCGGCCTTTCCCGTCAATTTCTGGCTTCCGGCCTCCTATCATACGCCGCGCATCGTCGTGTCGGCGCTGTTTGCCGGTCTGCTGACCAAGGTCGGCGTCTACGCCCTGATCCGCATCATCGTCATGCTGCTGCCGGTCGAGCGCGAGCAATTGAGCCTGCTGATCGCGGCAACCGGGGCAGCGACCATCATCATCGGCGCGCTTGGGGCGCTGGCGCAGGACGATATCCGCAAACTGCTCGGCTACGTCGTGATATCGGGCATTGGCAACATGCTGATCGGCATTGCGCTCGGCACGCCGGGCGGCTTGTCCGGCGCGATCTTTTACGCGCTGCATTCGATCGTGCTGATGACGGCGCTCTATCTTCTGGCCGGACAGGCGGCTGCCCTTGCTGGCGGCTTCTCGCTAGCAGGGCTCGGCGGCCTTTATCGCAAGAGCAGCGGCTTTGCTGCGCTCTCCTTCATCCTCTTCGTGGCCGCCTGCGGACTGCCGCCTTTTTCGGGCTTCTGGCCGAAGGTGATTTTGGTCAGGGCGTCGATCGACGTCGGCGCCTGGTGGTTGGCCGCGGCGATCCTGATCGGCGGTTTCCTGCTGACGGTGGTCTTCGGGCGCGTCTTCCTGCTCGCCTATTGGCGGCCGGCGGCGGCGCCGCAGGCGGCAGCCTCCATCGGCTGGCAGGCGGGATTGCCGCTCGCCATCCTGACGGCTCTCGTCGTCGCGTTCGGCATACTGCCCGAACAGTTGCTTGACATGGCGCAGCTAGCAGCGAACGGTCTCATCGATCCGACGCCCTATCTGCAATCGGTCTTTCCGGATGGAGGGATGCCATGATTGCCCTCCTGCTGAACGTCCTGCTGGCCGTCGCCTGGGCTACCGTCACCGGCAATGCATCGCCGCACAACCTCCTCTTCGGCTTTGCGATCGGCGCCTTGTGCTTGTCCGTTGTTCGCGAACCCTATGGCAGCCGGGGGTATCTTCGCCGGTCGTGGGCGATCGTGCAGCTTGCACTTCTGTTCCTGAAGGAGTTGGCGATCTCGGCCTGGAAGGTCGCCGTCACGGTGCTGACGCCCAATATGCGGCTGCAGCCCGGCATTTTCGCCTTTCCGCTGACTGTCGACCGCGATTTCGAGATCACCCTTCTTGCCAACATGATCACCCTGACGCCGGGCACGCTGTCGGTCGATGTTTCCGACGACCGCATGACGCTTTACGTCCACGCGCTGGATTGCTCCGATCCCGAGGCGACCAAACGCAATATCGCCAACGGTTTCGAGCGCCGGATCATGGAGGCCTTCCGATGATCGAACCGCTCGCGATCATTTCCACGGCCGCCGCGATTGCTCTGATGATCCTTGGCGTTGCCTTCCTTCTGGCCGGCTGGCGGGTCCTCGCCGGGCCGACGCTGCCCGACAGGATACTGGCGCTCGATACGCTCTCGGGCACGGCGATCGGTTTCATTGCCGTGCTGGCGGTCAAAACGGGCTTCAGCCTCTACATCGATATTGCGATTTCGCTGGGCCTGGTCGGCTTTCTGGCGACCGTCGCCTTCGCGCGCTTTGTCATGTCGCGCGCGACTGTCGCGGAACGGTACAGCGAAAATGCGGGGGGTGCCTCGAAAAAGCCCAAAGTGGCGGCCAAACGCAGCGGCAAGAAAGACAGGAAGGGCAAGAAATGATGGACTACGCGGCAGCGCTCCTCGTCGCTTTCCTTCTACTTGCCGGTTCGGGGTTTGCGCTTGTCGCCGCTCTTGGCGTTGTGCGGCTGCCGGATCTCTATACGCGCATGCATGCCGCGTCCAAGGCGGGCACAGTGGGCTCGGGCATGCTGCTCTTTGCCGCTGGAGTCGCATCGGGCGAGGTCGCGACCTTTGCGCGCGCGCTTGCTGGCTTCGTCTTCTTCCTGTTGACGGCGCCGGTCGCGACGCACCTCCTTGCCAAGGCCGCGCATCAGACAGGATACCGCCTCGGCCCTCAATCCGTGCGCGATGACCTCGCCAAAAGATGAGAGCGCTTCCGATTCAGTATTTTAAGTTGATTTTTGCACCCACTTGCAGATTTCTTAATGGTTAATGTTTGGGTTCTCGATGAACAATTCTTGCGAAGGTGCATTTTTCGGTAGATATATATGAAATAATAATTGGCGTTTTCGCAAAACGGTGATATTTGATGGTCTAAGTAGAGTTCTGATATTGAATTAGAATCACGTTGCTTATTTCCTCCTTGGCTTTGAATTTCAGTGTTTAATTGAGGAAGTGGGCTGCGTGATAGCGTACTAATTCGAAATCAGGCAGTATAAGAACGGGTTTCGGCCTCAGGAATCTAGGGGTGGATTTCAGTTTTTCGAAACAGGTAGCCGTAGCCTGGGTTTTTTGCTGTTGCTCTACGATGACGGTCTTGTCTTAAGGGGTCGAGACCTTTGGAGCATTGAAACAGGAGAAACGTAATATGACGGATACTGCAGCCGGTAGCGGGCCGGAATTGCTGGTGGAGCTTACCGCAGATATTGTCGCCGCCTATGTCAGCAACCACGTTGTGCCAGTTGGCGATCTCGCTAACTTGATCTCGGACGTGCATTCGGCACTCAGCAACACGTCGACGCCGCAGACTGCAACAGCGGTCGTCGAGAAGCAGAAGCCGGCTGTATCGGTGCGCAAATCCGTCCAGGATGAGCAGATTACCTGCCTGGAATGCGGTGGCAACTTCAAGTCGCTGAAGCGCCATCTAATGACCCATCACAGCCTTTCGCCGGAAGAATACCGCGAGAAGTGGGAGCTCCCTGTCGACTACCCGATGGTAGCGCCGGCCTATGCTGAAGCGCGTTCGCGCCTCGCAAAGGAAATGGGGCTCGGTCAGCGTCGCAAGCGCGGACGCGTTTGATTTTGCCAAGGATTTGATCCTGTAGAGCCGGGCGGAAGCCCGGCTTTGTGTTTTTGGGGTGAATGCATGCGGAAAATAATCCTATTTATTTCCGCCCGTTAAAGAAATTGACGAACCAAAACAACAGAAAGTTGCGCTGTCGCGGCTTCTTCTTTCCTGTGTAGGGTGTATGAATTAATTCCTATTTTAGGAGTTCGTATGCCGATGCAAATTTTGCTTTGCCAGGCGCCTCTGCGCCATCCTTTCCCCAAGTAGCAACGGCGCAAGGCGCGGCCTCTGGTTTTGCCTCACCTCCCGCAACGATGTCTGTCCGCGCTGTGTGCCGGATCTGCGCGCAGATCACCACCGAGATGGTTATGCTTGCCAGCCATCGCATCCAGATGCGTCGGGATCGGCGCCGCACGTTCTGCCATATCAGACAGATCGCCATGTATGTCTGCCATGTCGCTCTCCAGATCCCGCTTTATGAGATCGGTGGAGCCTTCGGCCGTGACCGCACGACGGTCGGACATGCTTGCCATGTCGTCGAGGATCGCCGTGACGATCCGGCGTTCGACGAATTCGTCGCGGCCGTCGAAGGGACGGTCAATTCTGTGTTTCGATCGAACGGGGTATTCGGGAATGAATGACGCGAACAAGGCCATGGTGAAACTTTTGAGGTTCCTGGCGCGCGGCGAGGCGCGGGAGCAGGCATGCGAGGGCCCGGCCCTGTCACTGCACCTCGGCGATGGCTCGCTTCAAATCGTTTCCGAAACCTTGCTGGTCGAGGCTGTATCCGCCGGGCTGGCTAGCCGCGGAAGCGGGCGGATTTGCCTGTGCCCCGCTGCGCGCTCCTATCTCAGGCGTGCCGCCTCCCTGAGGGAGGAGGCCTTCATCGAACAGCATGGCGCAATCGGCCATTTTGCGGCCGAGGTGGACCGCTGCCTGCAGCTCGTGGGATTAACCGGGAGGAATCGCCGCTCTCAAGCCTTGCGCGATTGAAGGAGAAGAGTGGCGGGCCGTTTTCTCCCGGTGGAGGCGCTTGCTGCTGGCGACCGGCTGCTTGCCGATTTCACGCGCAGTCAGTCAAAGCCGCGGATCACCGCCTCCTGGGAACCGCGTCACGCAAGCCGTATGAATGGAGCCCGCGGCGGCAGAGCGGACCTAACCGACAGCGCGATCGCCGCGCGGGTCGGGGGTCAATCGCGCGCTGGAAGCAATGGGACCGGAGCTCGCCGGCGTGGCGCTTGATGTCTGCTGCTTCATGAAGCGGCTGGAGGCCGTCGAACGTGAGCGCCAGTGGCCAGTGCGTTCCGCCAAGCTGATGTTGCGGACGGCGTTGATGGCGCTGTCACGGCACTACAATCCACCCACGCCCGCACGCCGGCCGCGAATGGAGCATTGGGGTGCGGAGGGCTATCGGCCGGAATTGTATTCGTGATTGGTGCCGGGATGCCTAGGCCACCGCGCGCACGCGCGCTTCCTCGCGGATGCGATTGACCATCGAGCGCAAACCGTTGGCGCGCTGCGAGGAAAGGTGCTCGACGAGCCCGATCTTCGAGAACACGTCGAAGGCGTCAAGTGCTGCGATCTCGGAGGCCGCCTTGCCCGAGTAGGTCGCGAGCACGATGGCCACGAGTCCGCGCACGATATGCGCATCGGAGTCGCCTTCGAAGGTCATGACAGGATTGTCCGGGTCGCCCTCGGTATGTGTAACGAGCCAGACCTGGCTGGCGCAGCCCATGACCTTGTTGGCAGACGTCTTCTTGTCGTCGGGAAGGTCTGGAAGTGCCTTTCCGAGCTCGATCACATAGCGATAGCGATCTTCCCAGTCGTCGAGGAAGGAAAAGTCATCGAGGATCTGCTCAAGGGACGTCATGTATTGTGGCCTTTCGTTATCAAGATTTCATATAGGTGAAACGCGGCGAGATTTGAACCATTAAAAAGAAACGCCGCGAAGGATGGGCATCCTCGCGGCGCAGCAAACGCTGAAAATAAACAGGGCAGGCACGTCAGGCATGGGACTTTCCGCGGCTTGGCGGATCGTCGGTGCAAGCTTGGTTGCGGGAAATCCCGCGGAATTCTCAGGTGGCCGGACGCGGCGTCGGCAGCGGAATGGCACCGGTCGTCACGGTGTCGGAAACGCTTTCATCGCCATCGTCAACCGGCGGGCGATAGGGCATTGGCTGGTTCAGCGCTGCGGTCCGTTCCTGCGCCACTGTCTGGGCCTCGGCATGGGAGGGCGCAAGTGCTGCGACGGGTGCGACCGACGTGTTCGCGGCAACGGCCGGCTTGGCAGCCTTGTCGTCGCCGAAGCGGCTGTCGAGAAGTTCGTAGGCGACTCGGGCGCCTTCACGGGCCCGATGGCCGAGCGCGGACATGGTCTCGGCGCCCTTGACGCAGACCTCCGGCTTCTCGCCGCACATGCCGGTCACATAGTCATAGGCGCCTGTCGCCGCGACAAAGGCGTCGGAAAATTGCAATTTCGGTTGCGAACCGGTCGGGCTTTCGCCGCTGAAGAACGACAAGAGCACGAGCACAAGCCCGAACCAGAATGATCCTTTGATCAGAAACCACATAGTCGTTGCCCATCCTGTTTTCCCGTTCGGTCTTGCGCCGAATCGGTCCGATCTTCCGGTGTGCTTTGACCTTAGAGCAGAGTTGCGAATACCGGTTTTCGAATCTCGTCGGCATTTGCGGCAAATTTAGCTCGAATTTTAATGAACGGGATTTGCACCACATTTCAGTCAAATTGTAGTGACCGTCGTTAAGCATGTAACGGGCCTCCCCCTGTAATTGCAGGCAAACCTTGCGGCGAAGCTGCCACAAAGGTTAACGATAGGCTGAAATGTGAGCGAATTCCGTCGCTTACCGCCCGTTAACCGTAAAAACCAAAGCCGCTTCCAGACGCCCAAAAATGGGACATCTCGCTCTATTGAGGTGTGGAGGCGGCTTTTCCCTTATCCTTTCTTTAAGCGCCCAAAGCCTATTGTCGGCCTTGGTAAAGGGCCTTTTTCGGCGGGTATTGCGTGCGTGTAATGAGTAAGATCGCAGAGCGGGCGGCAGCCCTCGTGGACCGGGCAGTTGGAAGCTGGCTCTCCCGGACCGGAGGTGGTGCAGCCGTGCGTCAGCGCGAACTGATGATCCTGCGCCGGCTGGCGCTACTGTCGTCGGCGGCGCTCGTTGCAGCCCCCATCGGGCTCTCCTTGGTCACCAGTCCCGCCATCGCGCTGCCTGTGGGTGTCGCCACCGTATGCGCGGCCTTCTTGTTCTCCGCAGTGGGCAGCATTGCCCTGTCGCGCCAGAGCACGGCAACGGCTGCGGCCGCCCCGCCAATTGCAGAAGACTTCTTCATGGAGGCCACCGCCGGTCTCGCCTTCTTCCTCGATCCTCAGGGCAACGTCACCTCGGTCGGTGGCCGTGACAAGCGCGAGTTTCTCGCCTGGATGCGCGATCCGATCGGTAAGGGCTTTGTCGATCAGATACACGTCTCCGATCGTATCCGTTTTCTGCAGGCACTCGATCAGCTTCGCCAGGGTGAGGCGACTGCCGCAGTCGACCTGCGGCTGGAACGGCCTTCGGTCTCTCGCGACAACAGGCAGTTTGCCTACCTGCGGATGGACCTGACGGCTCGGCAAGACAGCGACGGTGCTCTCTTCAGCGTGATTGCCCAGCTACGCGATGTCTCCTTGGAGCAGCAGTTGCGGCAGGAGGCGCAGAACCGTGCCGATGACGCCCGCTCGGCCAACGATGCAAAGTCGCGGTTCCTCGCCGCCGTCAGCCATGAGCTGCGCACGCCGCTCAATGCGATCCTCGGCTTCTCGGATATCCTAATCGGCGAATATTTCGGCAAGTTCGAGAATGAGCGCCAGCGGGAGTATGTCGGCCTCGTCAGGGATTCCGGCGCGCACTTGCTCTCGGTCGTCAACACCATGCTCGACATGAGCAAGATCGAAGCCGGGCGCTACGAGCTCTGCCTCGAACCCTTCGACATTGCATCCGTCGTTCGTTCCTGCGAGGCAATGCTGGCATTGCAGGCGAAGACCAAGGGTGTCTCGCTGACGAGCCGGGTCCAGCGCGGTCTCGACGAGGTCATAGCCGACCAGCGCGCGATCCAGCAGATCCTGATCAACCTGGTCGGCAATGCCGTGAAGTTCACGGATGCGGGCGGTGCGATCTCGATCGATGCGTCGATGCGCGACGGCGTCCTGAACCTCTGCGTCAGCGACACCGGCATCGGCATACCAAGCGACAAGCTGGAAATGCTCGGTCAACCTTTTGTCCAGATCCAGAATGATTATAGCCGCCGCTTCGAAGGGACGGGGCTCGGTCTGTCGCTGGTGAAGGGCTTGGTGGCGCTGCATGGCGGCGACTTCGCAATCGCCAGCACCCCCGGTGCCGGTACGATCATTACGATTTCCATTGCAGCGGATGGCTCTGGCATTCCGGCTGTGGGTACTGCCCGCAACGATCTTGTCGAGTTCCCGCCGCGACTGAAGGCTGCGCCGGCGCGAGCAGGCGTTTTGGAAGAGGGGCTTTTCGATGGCCGCGAGCAAGCGAAAATCGCCTAAGGGACGGAGAGGTCGGCAGAAACGGCCGAGCCTCCTTCTCACCGGGGCAACCGTCGTCGGCGGTATCGGGCTGCAGGGCGCAAGCGCGCTGGGCGGCGTGATCGGCCGTAACCCGTCGGTCGCGGGCGGCACGGCAGCCTTCTTGGTCATCTTCAGCTTCGTCGCCGCCAACGCGCTCTGGTATCAGCCGGGCGCCCATCCGCACCCCTTCCTGCGCACGCGCGACGCGCTTTTCCCGAATGCGCTTGGTGGCCGCCCGGCCATTGAGGAGCAAAGCGGGAACGTCACGACCTTCAAGATCCAGCGGCAGGACGAGGCCGACGCCACGCAGACCAATGCGACGCCGCCGGCCGCTCCTGGTGGTCAGCAACGGAGCCAGATCGTCATGGACATCCAGACCGAGCTGGTACGGCGCGGCCTCTACAACGGCACACCGGATGGGGTCATCGGTCCGCGCACCAGCGCGGCGATCTTGTTCTTCGAAGAAACCGTGGGCATGCCGCAGACGGGCGAACCGACGCCCGATGTGCTGGCAGCGCTCCGAGCCGACTCGGTCGGCCCCTCGGCGGTTCCGCTGGAAAAGCCGCCGGCCGACGTCACCTCGAAGGCATCCGCCGAGGACCCGGTCGCAGCCGCCATCCGCAGCGCCGAAAAGACCGTCAAGACCGCGCCGACACCGGCAAAAAAAGCCACGCCGTCCGCGGAGTTGTCGACCGTCGATCTCGTCCTGAAGATCCAGAAGGGCCTCAGCAACATGGCCTACGCCAACGTCGGCGTCGACGGCGTGCCCGGCGAACAGACACGCACCGCGATCCGCCACTTCCAGAAGCACTACAACCTTCCGGAGAATGGCGAGCCCAGCGAGGCGGTCCTGAAGAAGCTCAAGGAAATCGGCGCGCTCTGAAGGGCGTGCCCTGCATTGCCGCCATCCGTTTGTCTGCTATAGCTCGCCCATGAGATTGCGCACCGACATCTTCGTCTCCGCCCTTCTGCGTCGCGTTTTTGCCAGGGGCGACTTTGCCGCTGTCGAAGCGAAAGGCGCCGACGAGGCCGGCGCCGTGTTTATCCGCCAGCATTTCCGCGATGGCCTGGAGACGCTCTATGGCCCCGCGCCGCAAAGCCTGTTCGACGGGGAGACGAGCGGCGAGCGACTGTTCGAGCAGCGGCTGACGCGGGAGGAGCCCGAGAGGGTCAGGGAACTCCTCGAGCGTGAACGCAAATTCGATCCTGATCTCTGGGTCGTCGAGCTCGAGGCTGATGATCTCGGTGATATCGTTCCGCTGGTTGATCAGCGGCAGAACCCGTTATAGGCAGGATCAGCGCGAGCGGATGAAACGCCTGCCCCGGGCCGGCGGCACCTCGCGGGCGGAGTGGGCCGGTCCCGTTTCCTCGGGCAGATAGGTATAATTGTCGGCGCGACGCCAAGCCTCGACACGAGCGTTGCACTCTTCCGGATCAAGCCCGTCCAGCACCATCCATGCGCGCGTTACGCCGTGCTGCGGTTCCGCTAGGTGAGGATAAAGCTTTTCGAGCACGAAGACGGCGTCGAGGAAATCCATGCCGAGACTGATGAGCGTGGTCGCGAGCTGCTGTCCGGAGATATCGAGCATGATGCGTTCGGCAAGCCAGCGGCTTGCGGAAAGTCCGTCGGCAAGGGCTTTCGCAAAGAGCGCGGCCTCGCGGTTGCGGGCGAAGCGCACGAGGAGGGCAGCCTGGATCGGCGACAGGTTGCGCAGGCCAAGGCGATCGCCTTCCGGACGGCTGACATGCCGTGCCAGTTCACGGATCTTGTCGCGCATTTCTTCTTCATTGACGCGGCGAGCGGCCGCTTCCGCTTCCTCGAGGGATGTCGCGGCGGGCACTTCGGGCAGTACGACGAGGGGAGCCTCGATCTCGGCCGGTGCCGCCAGTCGCTGGTCAGTCTGGCGCAGTCCGACGAGAGCGTCGATAACGCGCGGCGAGAGAGCATTCCGGCTGACGATCGCCTTCATGTGCGCACTGCCCTGGGTGCGCGCGATCGTGATCAGGGTTTCGTCGTCGATCGCCGGTGACGAGGTGAGGAAGGGGGCGGCGATGTCGATCGGCTGGGAGCCGACGAACAGTGCCACGGCCGCCGGAATCTGCGGGCATTGGGAAAGGGCAGCGACGGCCTGCCGTCGCGCCTCATCGGAAGATGCCTGAAACAACGGCGTGAAGAGTTCGGCGAATTGGCGCAGTTCAGAGCGGGTCGGCGGTTGCAATCCCTCGAAGCTGCTGACGGTCGCCATGAGAACCACGTCCTTCTTCCGGCTGGCGGATGGGGCCTCTAGGTCTCGGAACCGGTCACGCACAAGAACACACCCTGGAAACGCAAAAACGGGATGTCGCAGGACTGGACGCGGAGGGACGCCCCTTACCCCACATAGGTTATGAACAAATCCTACATGGGCAGGGTTAATGCTTACTAAAGACCTTCATGAATTTGTGCCGAAAGGACCCACCGCCCGGCGGTTGCGGAAATTGTGTCCGAGACTAAAGCCCCTTGTGTTCGCGCAGCGCTGCCAGAAGCCTTTCGGCACTGTTGTTTCCGGATTGGTAGAGGTCGAGCGCAGCGGAGGCTGCCAGTTGCGCCTCCGGGCTCTTGATGTCGATCCGCTTTTCCGTACACCAGGCATCGAGCGCATGGCGAAGCACATCGAGGTCCTCGGGGGAGAATGTCGAACCGATAAGCAAAGACATTTTTACCCCTCCTCGTCCGCGGTGAACGGAACAGCGCCCAGCCGAGCGGCCGTGAATTTTCTCCGACTATACAACTTTACCGGTATTGCCAGAGACCGCAATTGATATTTTTGTGACAGGAAATCGTGATCGGGAGGTCCGACGGCACAACCTCCGTTAAGTATATGAATTAATGCTAATATCATTGCGCCGTTGTGGGCCGAATCTTCTTGTGAGACGTTTGAAACCAAAAGACGGTCCGGCGCGTTTATAGAACGTCGTTGAAGTAGCTAATGTTCACGCATGAAATTAACGATCTGTTAACGGTCATATGTCTCAATTCGGATATGAACGGCGGCCGAGCGCTTCGGTCGTCCGGTTTCACATCACGGTATTTCGAACAGGTGCCGTGAGAAAGGCGCGAATGCCTCGGAGCCCCGTATCAGGCTCTACAGGACGCGCTGGCTCGCATAGGCGGGCAGGGTGAGATTGCACAGTTCATCCGTCTCGGGCCGTGCATGGAGACGAGAATGGCAATAGTCGTCGCATTGGCGGACCGTCTGTCTCAGACGCGACGCCGCAAGGGCAAGAACCTAGTCGAGGCACAGATCCTGCTTTTCACCGGCGTGCGTTACGAGCGCCTGACGGAGAGTTCGAAGCGTTCCTCCGGGCATCGCGTTTCGCGGGCCAAAAAATAGATCGATTGCTTCAATTCGAGGAGCCGGCATATTCGTCGCAGCCGGCCTCCGCGAGAAAGTTCCGTGCGGCCGCATCGAAGCTCGCCTGGGGCGCCAATGTCCTCAGCACCGCATAGCCTTCCGAACGCGTGCTTTCCACGAGAATGGTTTTCTGCAGATCCGGTGGCAAAGCCTTGCGAAGCTCGGTCAACTGGATCGGCGTTCCGATCAGAATATCCAGCGCACCGCCGACCGACGTCCTGTCATTCATGCTGAAGACCTCGTTCGAGGCCTCATCGTAGAGTGCTGTCGACCAGAACGGCACATTGCCTTTCGCAGTCAGCCGGACCGGATTTTCCTCGATGTCGAACGCGCAGACAGCGGTGCGGACAAAGGGATCGTCGTTGGAAAGTCCTGCCGCGTCATCGGCGGCCCCAAGCAGGTAGAACTTGTCGAGATCGCCCTCGGACGCGACACGGGTCGCGGCATCCCTGCCTGTAAAGTGCGGCAGCGAGAGGATGATCACGAGATGCAGCAGTGCTGCCCCGAAAAGTCCCGCGAGGATGGCGAAGAGGATCCTAAGCATTGCCGCATCCGGTTTTCTGGAGCTTCGGCATAGCAAGGTCGATAACGCCGGAGCTACCGGCTGTCGGGGTGTCGAAAAGCGTCAGGACGAGCTGGAACGTGCCGGCCGCCGGCAGCGCGAGCCAATTGCCCGGCCGCGCCTGCGCGGAAATGTCGATTGAGAAGCTGCTGTCGGGCTGCCGCAGCACCGTCCAGGAGTTCATCGCGCCGGGAAGTCCCGTCCGCAGCGAGGCCGGGTTGCCGCTATTATCAGCGGTAAACAGCGTCCAGATCCGGGCAGGCGGCGTCTGCCCCGTGATGCGATAGCTGCAGCCGGCATTCAACCGCGTGCCGGCATCGTCGACCTTGGCGGTGAACATCAGGCCTTCGGCGTTTCCGTAAAGCAGGCGCCCGGCGCGCGCCCTGTGCGATTTAGCGTAAGGGTCGGCGCTTTCCGTCTGCAGCTCGGGGAACGCCTCCCATGCGCCGAGCTTGATCGCGCCGAAGCCGGCCGTTGCGTCCAGCGCGTAGAGCGAAATCATGATCCCGCCGCCAAAGGCGATAATCAAAGTCATCGCTATGAAGAGAGGAAACCGAAACACTATGCGCCCTTGAGAAACACGACGACCTTGAGAAACAAATCAGTTGAAAGGGTTACCACTGATTCTAGCTGGGCGGAATGGTGCAGGCGATTGTCGGTGGCGTATCCCGGTCGGAACGGACAGCCAAATCTCCGCAGCTTCTGCGAAAAGCGTCTTCCGGATGTCTGAATTCATCCGCCGTGGGTCAAGAGAAAGCGCTCGCGGGCATTCCGGCCGTTTTCGGCAAAAGCGGACGAGCGTCTGATCCGATTGAACTCTAACTGACAGCCCGTTGCGCTTGTTTGCGCTTTTAATCCTGACTATCAGCGGTCAAAATCCTTCCCACCCGATGAGGTGGTGCACGCTTGACGAATGGCGACGCCTTCAGCGTCGGAGGCTGCTGGCAGCGGCGAGCATTTCCGCCGCGTTTGGAAAGATGCAGAGGCTGTCAGGCCCGTCGTGCGCTTCAATTTGCACCCAGCGAACGATGCCATCGCCGTCGATGAGGAAGTGCCCGACAAGCTGTGTCGGGTGCCTTGCGAAGATGGCATGATCAACTTCAGTAAGCTCGAAGCCGTCTTGGGCGTTGAGTAAGGCATTGGCCGCCATCGGGTGTAACGCTTCCGGCAATTCGCCCGTCGGGTTAATGCGAGCGGCCTCGAATTGCTCCATGCTTGCCCGATAGGGCCATACTGGTTTCTCGCGGCTGTCCTCGGGCAGGAAGTCGCCGTGCGGCACGCCGAAGGCCCGGTGCGTGGAGCAATCCTGGTCACACAGGAGCACGGCCGGCGTCGGCCGGTGCTCGAAATATATGCGGGCGCGTTCCACCGGCGTGTTGATCACGGCAACTGTTTCCACCCCCGCGGCGCGCAGGGCAGGCTGTAGACTACCGAGTTGCCCCACCTGACGCCGGCAGAACGGGCAGTGCAACCCGCGGAAGAAGGCGATCAGAAAAGGGTGACCGTGAAGGCTCGCGAGTGAAACCATTCCTTTTTGATTTGCCGACGGAAGTGCGAAGGCGGGTGCGTATTCCCCTGGTTGGAGCGGGCGCTTCTGGTCTCCCATGGCATTTGTCCTCTGCTAGGAGTTCAGGTGAATGCTGGGCTTGATCCAAGTCCAACACCTATCACGCCACGGCACCACTCGCCATGTTCACGGTGCAATCGGCTGCAGTGCGAAGCTTCAGAAGTCTTACGACGGCGACACGGACATTACATAGTGGCTGCTCTCGGGCCCATGCACGAACCCGCTTCGCGGGAGGGCGTGCGCGGTGAGGTTGGTGTGATTATCTGAAGTTCTAGGCAGGCTGTTGGTGTTGCCTGACCATCGAGTTCCCTTCAACGAGAGGAACGTTCAATGGTCAGCTTTTCACATGATGCCCCGACCACACCGCTTCGCCAGCGCATGCAAGAAGATATGGTGATGCGGGGTCTGGGATCCCACACTCAGCAGGACTACATCCGTCATGTCCGGCGCTTCGCCACTTTTCTTAGGCGCACGCCTGATACGGCAACGGCCGAGGACATTCGGCGCTTCCAGTTGTATCAGCATGAGAACGGTGTGGGCCCGGCGACGATCAACAGCACGGTTTCGGCGCTACGCTTTCTGTTTACGGTGACGCTGAAGCGGCGGGATATGGCGCGAGCGCTGGTGATCACCCGCAATCCACGCAAACTACCCGATGTGCTGAGCTTGGAGGAAGCTGCACGGTTGCTCGAGGCGGCGCCAGGCATCAAATACAAAGCGGCGCTCGGCGTGGCCTATGGCGCGGGCTTGCGCGTCTCAAGGTCGATGACATCGACTCGACACGCATGCTGATCCGCGTTGAACAAGGCAAGGGACGCAAGGATCGCAATGCCATGCTTTCTCCGCAACTCCTTGAACTGCTGCGACTGTGGTGGCGCGAAGGAAAGCGGCGCGGCGTGATGCTACCTCATGGCTGGCTGTTTCCGGGACGCAGTCGCACCGACCCGATCTCGTCGCGGCAACTGCATCGCGCGGTTCAGGAAGCAGCCGAGGTCGCCGGCATACACAAGCGCGTCAGCCCGCATACCCTACGGCACAGCTTTGCCACCCACCTTCTGGAGGATGGCACCGATATCCGTGTCATCCAGGTTCTGCTCGGACATAGCAAGCTGGAGACGACCGCGCTCTATGCCAAGGTTTCTACCCGGACGATCCATGCGGTCGCTGGGCCGCTCGACCGGCTGATGGCACTTATGGAAGGCAAGACGCCCGACGGCTGAGCCATGCGCACCTCGATCGAGGTTGCCGATATCTTCCGTGTTGCCGGGCGGACCTATCGGAAAGCCCATGGGGGACACCTCAGCTTGGCCCAGCTCAAGGTGATGTCGGCGGTAGAACACTGCCGCACCGCTGCATTGGGCGGCACGTCGAGGCCTGCGAGGATTGCGGAGAGTGGCGCATTGCCTACAATTCCTGCCGGAACCGGCACTGTCCGAAGTGCCAGGGCGCCGCCGCACGCACATGGCTCGCCGAACGAGAGGCTGATCTCTTGCCGGTTGGATACTTCCATGTCGTCTTCACGCTGCCTGCCGAGATCGCCGCGATTGCCTTCTACAACAAGGCGCTGGTTTACGACCTTCTGTTCAAGGCCGCATCGGAAACGATGCTGACGATCGCCGCCGATCCGAAGCATCTCGGGGCGCGCATCGGCATCACTGCCGTGCTGCACACATGGGGATCGGCCATGACCCATCATCCCCATGTTCACATGATCGTGCCGGGCGGCGGCATAGTCCTTGATGGGTCACGCTGGATATCGTCACGTCCAGCATTCCTCTTGCCGGTGCGTGTGCTCGGCAAGCTCTTCCGGCGCTTGTTCCTCACGCGACTGCTCCAGTTCCACGATGCCGGGCGGCTCGCCTTCTTCTGTTCGGCTGCGCATCTCGCTGACCGCCGGGCATTCGGACGGTACCTATCGCCGGTGCGCAGGAAGCGTTGGGTCGTTTATGCCAAGCCGCCCTTCGCGGGACCTGAGGCGGTTCTTGCCTATCTCTCGCGCTATACGCACCGGGTGGCCATCTCGAACAGTCGTCTGATCTCGTTCGACGAGACCGGTGTCACCTTCCGCTACAAGGACTACCGCCGCGAGGGCCGCGACCGGCAGCAGGTCATGACGCTTGCCCCCGACGAGTTCATTCGCCGCTTCCTGCTCCACGTTCTGCCGCGCGGGTTCCACCGCATCCGGCATTACGGTCTGCTCGCCGGCAGTTCCCGAAAGATCAGCATCACTCGCGCCCGCGAACTCCTGAACGCTGTCCCGCCGCCTGCTGACGACACAGCCGACGAGCCGATCGAGGTCCGCCCGCCATGCCCATGCTGCGGCGGACGCATGATCGTCATCGAGGTGTTCGAACGCTGGCGGCAACCGCGTGGACCGCCAGACAAGTGCGTCATGACCCGGCATGGCAGATCCATTCATATGGACCACTCAAAACAGAGCCGGCCAACGGGAGGCCCTGCGCCAGTCCCTATGGCGACGGCATTCAGCCTGGCAAACGTGCTCCCAGTCACCACGAAAATCTCGGCAATCACACCTGCAAACACCACTCTCGGCCTGCTGGGGCTGACAAACGTCGCTGCGATCGACGGCCGCCGGAACATCCGACACACAAAACCCCATAGCTCAGAGAATGCCGACCGCGGGTTCCTGCATGAGAGGCTTTCGTACGCCTGACGGCACCCGAAACCCTTAACCGAAGCGGTCATTGCACCTCACGGGATTTCCGCATTTCGGCATCGCGCCGCTGTTGCCATTGCTGCCTCAGCTTGCTCCTGGACATGCCTATAGATTCATCGAGAATCTCGACTTTGAGGATACGTTCGGTGCGGAAATGACGGAAGGCTTGTTTCGATTGGCACCACGCGATCAAGAGGCTGTGCGTGTCGGCATAGCCGAGAAGCACAGGCCACACGATGCGGCTGGTAACCGCGCCATCCGCCGCGCGATAGTCGAGCGCAAGCTTGCGGCCTTCCCTGATCGCCAACCTGAGCAGACGCGTGTCGCGTGTCACGTCGCCGCCGACATCATCCGGTTTGATGCTGACGGCGGGTTGGGTAATATAGGGAAGAAAGTCCTGCGGCATGACCGATGTGATCTTGGCCATTGCATCGCTCGCGGCATTCCGGATGGCCGCGTCGTTCAACCTTGCCACCATCTGAACGCCGAGCACGACGGCCTCGATCTCGTCAGGCGTCAGCATGAGCGGTGGCATGTCGTATCGTGGATCGAGGACGTAGCCGAACGCCGCTTCGCCTTCGATTGGAACACGCTGGGCAATCAGGTGTGCGATATCGCGGTAGACGGTTCGCCGCGCGACCTCAAGTTCATCCGCAAGCTCAGACGAGGTCACCGGGCGGCTCGACCGTCGAAGAATCTGGATGATCTGAAAAAGCCGATCTGCTTTTCGCATGCCTGATGACTCCTGCTGCCACAACGCTGTCAGCACGGCTGTGTCACAAAAGCAAGGAAAGAGATGGTCGTGCATCAGGGAGAAGATCATGAAGTTCGCATCCACCCGCCTCATTGCCTCGGATATCAACAGCATGGTGGCCTTTTATGAGCTTGTGACGGGCTGCCGCGCGGACTGGCTTGCGCCCGTCTTCGCAGAGATCGTCACCCCCGGCGCTAGCCTCGCAATCGGCAGCGCGGAAACCGTGGCCTTGTTCAGCGAGGGTAGCGCGGAGCCAGGAGCCAACCGGACGGCCATTCTCGAGTTCATGGTGCCGGACGTCGATGCGGAATTCACGCGGCTCAAGGACCAGGTCACGGTCGTGCACGCACCCAAGGATTTGCCATGGGGCAATCGGACAGTGCAGTTTGCCGACCCCGAGGGGACACGCGTCGCCCTCTATACACCCGTAGCCGACGCCGCGAGACGGCGTTTCGCTGGCCGTTGATTGGCCAAAACCGTTGGCCGAAGCTTGTCTTTGAGGAACGTTCCGTGCGCAGGGGACCGCAACCAGCGCGGCTCGCCGTCCACACATGGCGCAAAGGGACCCCTTTTCGCCACGTTGATCCTCATGTACTCCCGGCCGTGGCCCTACCCGGCACTCGCCACCTTTTGCGCGGCAAGCGGCGGTGCCAACTTCAATGCCTGCCCAAGTTCCTTGAGAATGCGCGTGGATTCGACCGAGAGCATCCGAGGGCGAACGAGGGGAGGCGGGCTGCCTTCCTCCGGCTTAGTGGCGGCAACGGTCTTGGCCGTCTTGTCGGGTGGCAGCGGCTGCGCGCCGGGAATCTGCCGGAGCGTGATGCCCTGGTGGGCATAGTCCATGGCGCGCTTGAAGGTCATGGCGGGCAGCGAGCCGCCGGTCATCTTGTTCGTCGAGGTGTAGTCGTCGTTGCCGAACCAGACAGCGGCCGTGTAGTTGCCGGTGTAGCCGATGAACCAGGCGTCGCGGTAAGCCTGCGTCGTGCCGGTCTTGCCGGCGGTCAGGATGCCGTTGTCGAGCGCTGCCTTCCGCGCCGTTCCGACATAGGGGACGCGCGACAGCATCTGGTTCATGTAGGTATCGGCCTTCTCGGAGAGCACCCGTTTGGCGGGTGGCTCGTCGTGGTCGAAGTCGTAGAGGACGTCGCCGCCGTAATCGAGGATCTGCGTGATGCCGTGACGGCGCGACTGGTAGCCGCCTGCCGGGAAGACGGCGTAGGCGGTCGCCTGGTCGAGCACGGTCACCTCGGAGGTGCCGATCGGGATCGTCACGTCGTCGCGGATCGGCGTCTCGACGCCGAGGTTTTTCGCCATGGCGCGGATCGGCTGGATGCCGAGCTTCTCCTTGGCAAGCCGCACCGGGATGGTGTTGATCGACTGGGCGATGGCGGTCGCGATGGTGATGCGGCCGGCATATTTGTTGGCGTAGTTGTGCGGGCTCCAGTTACCCCAGTAGATCGGCGCGTCGACGACGATGGTATCGGGCGTCATGCCACTCTCCATCGCTACGGAATAGGTGTAGACCTTGAAGGACGAGCCCGGCTGGCGCAGCGCCTTGGTGGCGCGGTTGAACTGGCTTTCGCCATAATCCCGGCCGCCGACCATGGCCCGTACCGCGCCGCCGTTTTCGATCACCACCATCGCGCCCTGCTTGGCGTGATAGCTCTCGCCATATTCGCGCAACGACGTCTCGACGGAATCTTCGGCGGCACTCTGCAGGCCCATGTCGATCGTGGTCCGAACGACCAGCGAATGCTGGTGGAAGCGCGGCGACAGGCGCATCACCTCGTCAAACGCCCAGTCGAGGAAGAAATCGGGCGATTCCACCTGGTTGCGGTCGACGACCGTCGCCGGATTGCGCCGGGCGGCGATGACCTGGCCCTCGGTCATCAGGCCGCTCTGTACGAGGTTGGTCAGCACCTCGTTGGCGCGACCGCGCGCCGCCGGCAGGTTGACGTGCGGCGCATATTTCGCCGGCGCCTTGAACAGGCCGGCGAGCATCGCGGATTCGGCCAGATTGACGTCGGTGATGCTCTTGCCGAAATAGAACTGTGCTGCGGCGGCAGCGCCAAAGGTACCGCCGCCCATGTAGGCGCGGTCGAGATAGGTGGAGAGGATTTCCTTCTTGGAAAGATTGGCTTCGAGCCACAGCGCCAGGAAGGCTTCTGTGATCTTTCGGTCGATCGAGCGTTCGTTGGAAAGGAACAGGTTCTTGGCGAGCTGCTGCGTCAGCGTCGAGCCGCCCTGCACGACTTCGCCAGCCTGGGCGTTGGTGACGAGCGCGCGGAAGAGGCCGATGACGTCGATGCCGAAGTGATCGAAGAAGCGGCGGTCCTCGGTCGCCAGCACCGATTTGATCAGCGCGTCGGGCAGTTCGTCGATCGGCACGGAGTTCTGGTGGATGACACCGCGATGGCCGATGACATTGCCATAGCGATCGAGGAAGGTGACGGCGTAGTCGCCGCGATTGCGCCAATCTTCCTTGGTAGCCTCGAAGGCAGGCTGGGCGAGGGTGAGCATCAGGACGGCGCCGACGGAACCCCATGTCAGGCCTTCGCCGGCCAGTTCGAAGACGATGCGCTTCCAGCCGCGGACACGAAAGCGGCGGAAGAAGATGGTGATGTCTTCCCAGATCTCGGCGGAGCGAAAACCGGCGTTCCAGATGGTCGAATCGATCCACGAGTCGATCTTCAAAAGCAGGTGGCGTTGCTTGCGCGGCCGTTTTTCTGGATTGTCCGGATCCGTCACGTCTTATATTCCCGCCCGATCAGTCACTTCGACGTCGGAGGAACCTGACGCCGGACTATGGCAAATCTGCCGACAGTGCCCCGGCGTAACCGGAGCTTGGTGAATCATTGGTTGATTTGCCTGACAAGAACAAGAGAAATGGAAGCCCTCACGCGATTTTGCGCGGAGCTGTTGCAAGAACGGAATGATGGAAGACATACCCTTCTGGAAGACGAAGACGCTCGCCGAGATGACGACGACCGAGTGGGAGAGCGTATGCGACGGCTGCGGCCTCTGTTGTCTCAACAAGCTCGAGGAGTGGGATAGCGGCGACATCTATTTCACCTCGATCCGCTGCAAGCTGCTCGACGACCACAGCTGTCGCTGTTCCTCCTACGAGAACCGTTGGGATTTCGTCCCCGATTGCGTCCAGCTCACCAAGGAAAACGTCGACGAGATCGCCTGGCTGCCGCCGACCTGCGGCTACCGGCTGATCAACGAGGGGCGCGATCTCTACTGGTGGCATCCGCTGGTGTCAGGCGATCCCGAGACCGTGCATGCGGCCGGCATTTCGGCACGCGGCCGGACAATCAGCGAAACCGAGGTCAAGGTCGACGACTTCGAGGATTACGTGGTGGATTGGCCGCTGACGGTGGGTGACGAACCGCGGGCACAGGAGCCAGAAACGGCCAAGTAGTGCCGGGCTAGGCGACAGTCTCAAGAAACTGGGCTAGCTCTCCACGCACATAGTCTTCGATCGAGCCCTGCGGCTCGAAGCCCCACCAGAGCAGGCAGCCCTGCCACTGGGAGAGCATCAGCCGTCCAAGCGGAGCTTTGCCTTGGGCGCCAAGGCATTGGTCGAGTGCTGCGGCCAGTGTCTTTCCCCAGGCCGCGCCGCGTGCGCGCAACGCGGGATCGCGCAGATCCTCCCGGAGTACCAGCAGGCCTTCCGCGTAAGAGGCGGCATCTTCGCCGTAGTCCTTGGAAAGTCCGGCGAGCAGGTCGACGGCGCCTTCGGCTGTCTCAGGAACGGATCGGATCAGCCGGGCCGTTTCCATGTCCAGCCGGTCCCAGGCGCGCAACAAGCAGGCCCGCCGCATCGCCGCCTTGGTACCGAAGCGCTGCACCAGCGTCGAGCCCGAAAGACCGCTGATCTTCGCCACCGCGCCGAAACTCGCCGCGTCAGGGCCTTCCGCATGGACGAGGCCCAGCACCATATCGAGAAGCTGTTCGTCCGAAAGCGTGCGGGGGCGCGGCATGAAGTTTCCTCTTGCGTTCGCGATGTATATGAACGAACGTTCGTTTATATTCAAGCTGAATGGTGAAGATCCATTGGCTTGCTCTAGTGTGGAGGACAAGCACATGACAGCGCTTTCCGGAAAGATCGCCCTTGTGGCCGGCGGCACGCGCGGTGCCGGTCGCGGGATTGCCGTGGAACTCGGCTCCGCCGGCGCAACGGTCTACGTCACCGGTCGCACGACGCGAGCAAGGCAGTCGGAATACGGACGCCCGGAGACGATCGAGGAGACGGCCGAGATGGTAACCGCTGCAGGCGGCGAGGGGATCGCCGTTCGCGTTGATCATACCGTGCCGGCCGAGGTCGAGGCGCTGGTCGACCGCATCCGCCGCGAACAGGGCCGGCTCGATATCCTGGCCAACGATATCTGGGGCGGCGAGCACCTGACGGAATGGAACAAGCCGGTCTGGGAGCACTCGCTGGACAAGGGGCTGCACATGCTGCGGCTGGCGATCGACACGCATCTGATCACCGCGCATTTCGCGCTGGCGTTGATGATCGAGCGTCCCGGAGGCCTGCTGGTCGAACTGACCGACGGCACGGCCGAATACAACGCCACGCACTACCGCCTCTGCCCCTATTACGACCTCGTCAAGACAGGCGTGATCCGCATGGCCTGGGCGCACGCCAAGGATCTCGCCCCGCATGGCGCGACAGCGGTGGCGCTGACGCCCGGCTGGATGCGCTCGGAAATGATGCTCGATATCTTCAGCGTCACCGAGGAGAACTGGCGCGACGCGACATCAGTGCAGCCGCACTTCGTCATCTCCGAGACGCCGCGCTTCACCGGCCGGGCGGTGGCAGCCCTTGCCGCCGATCCCGAACGCGCCCGCTGGAACGGCCAGTCGCTGTCGAGCGGCGGGCTCGCCAAGGTCTACGGCTTTGACGACATGGACGGCTCACGGCCGGATTGCTGGCGCTACATGGACGAGGTGATGGACGCAGGCAAACCCGCCGATGCCAGCGGGTATCGCTAGATCAGATTAGCCGGATGGGATGATAACGAACTGTCTTTGCAGCGTTTTCGGCGCCGCGTTCTGCCAGGCCTTGCGCACCAGATCCTGCACCAGCTCCTCGCTCGCCTTGCCATAGAAGAGCCGGGTCGAGCCACGCTGCCCCCAGCCGCCAGGCACGGCCGCCGTATCATCGGGCGCCACCGCCAGCGTCATGTGCTGCTGGTCGGGCGTCAGGCGGACGACGCAATAGTCCTGCTCCGGCATCGTCAGGAATATCTTGCTGCGCACGCGGAAATCGCGCGTGCCGTGGTGCGCGCTCTCGACCGCCTCCGGCAGGCTGAGCGCAAAGGAAATGAGCTCTTCCTGGTTCATGGTTGTAGAATTAGCACATGCTGATGGATGCGGGCCAATCAGAAAAACTCAAGCAGCGGCAGGCGTGCGGAAAATTTTCATTGATAGGAAAATAATCCTTGACGGCGTGACGGTCGTTTGATAGGGTTATGGCATAGTCGGAAAGTTGCGGGCGAAGCGGAGTGTTTGCCCAAGCTTTCCGGATCTGGAAGCCGGGCGTTCGACCCGGCTTTTGTGTTTCTGGTCGCCAAGGGAGAACTGGCCGCCCGAGGGTTCCCGATGATCGATATCGAGAGTTTCGAACCGGAGCTTTACGGCTTCTGGCCGCAGAGGCGTGTTTGCGGCGATCCGCTGCATCTTGAAGCGGATGACGCCGAGGCGAGGGCGGCGGCGGAGGCGAAGGCCTGTTTCCTC
Source organism: Rhizobium sp. R693 (assembly GCF_002211315.1). Taxonomy (NCBI): domain Bacteria; kingdom Pseudomonadati; phylum Pseudomonadota; class Alphaproteobacteria; order Hyphomicrobiales; family Rhizobiaceae; genus Rhizobium; species Rhizobium sp. R693. The sequence goes on from NZ_LOKY01000009.1 coordinate 129,799, forward strand.
GAGACCAAGTCCGGTCCAGCCTCACCCGCCGAGGAGTTGCGGGTTCTGCTCAATGAGATGACGGCGGAGTTGCGCGACCAGTTCAGCGCCTTTCGCGAGCTGCGGCGGGCGGCGGAAGCGGCGTCCGCAGGCGGCGACGAGGCGGCGGCGAAGCTCGCGCGGGCCGATCTGAAGGCTGCGACCGATGCCATGTCGCTGATCGTGCGTACGCTGGAAAAGGTCGATCAGCTACAGCGGCAGATCGCCCGTGATCGCGAGCAGGCCGCGGAAGAGAACGATACTGCCATGGGGCTTGAGGATGCGAATAAGCGGTTTCTTGAGCGCATCGACGAGCTGGCGGAACAACGGGCGCGGCAACTCCTTGCCGAGTGGCAGGTTGCCGGTCCTCCCGGTCAAGGTGATGCCGCTGCCGGTGGCGCTCTGCACGTCAACACCGGTTGAGGGGCACGCGCCGCGCTCACTTCGGCGCCGCGTCACGAAGGCAATGGCGCGGCATGGCAAGGAGATGGCGGCCATCGCAACGGAACGGACAACGGTGCGGACGGCAGTGGAGGCGGGCCTGCAGCAGGGCGCCGCCCTGGTAGTTTTCCGCGCCAGCTTGTGACGACGACGCCGTGGCCGGTGCCGCTGGATCGCCGACACCGGCACGCAGCTGACGCGGATCAGCACGCTTGCCAACGCGGCCAATCTGGCGCCGGGCTTCATCGATGCGCTGGCGCACCGCTACGGCGGTACGCGGCTGGGGCGTCAGGAGCTCGACGGCGAACTGATCGAGGATCACGACGACGCACTCTGGCGGCGCGAGATGATCGAGGCTGCCACGATCCGCTTCACCGGTGAGATCAGGCGCATCGTCGTTGCCGTCGATCCGCCGGCGGCGGCCGGTGCTCAGTCCTGCTGCGGCATCGTCGTGGCCGGGCTGGAGGCATCGGGTGCGCCGTCGTGCTTGTCGATTGTTCGGTCCAAGGTGCAAGCTCGGCCGGATGGGCGAGCGCGGTGGTGCGCGCCTACCGACGCTTTTCGGCGGACCGGGTGGTGGCGGAAATCAACCAGGCGGCGACATGGTGGCATCGATGCTGAAGAGCATCGACGAGAGCCTGCCGGTCTCGACCGTGCGCGCGACGCGCGCTAAATACTTGAGGGCCGAACCGGTCGCGGCACTCTACGAGCAGGGGCGGGTTGCCCATGCCGGGCGCTTCGTCGCGCTGGAAGACCAGATGTGCGACTTCGGCCCGGACGGGCTTTCTCCGGCTGCTCGCCCGACAGGCTGGATGCGCTGGTCTGGGCGTTGACGGCACTGATGCTGGAGGGAAATGGAGAACCCCGGGTGAGGGGTGTCTGAAAGACTAGCGTTGAGGTTGCTGTTGTGCCGGGCGCGGCGCCTGCTGCTCCGGGCGAACCTGACGCCATTCGTTCTCGAGCTGGTCGACGACATGCTGGGGAATGGTCGGCTGATTGCTGTTGGCCGGCTGTTGCATGCTCTCCTCCGAGTGCTTGATTTAACGGTGAGTTAATCACTGGCACGGCTTAAACTGCGTGTAAATCAGGCGCTTAAACACTTTAAACGATTGAATTAATTTTAATCGATTGAGGCGCAGAGCGCCGTACCACTTTTGAGGCTGACATTCATGGTTATCCACATCGACAGGCCCTTCTTCTTCGACACGGTCCGCGACGCGCTGTTCAAGGGAGCGCTTAATCAGCCGCAGGTGGAGGGCATGACGGCGATTCTTGACTTCTGGGAAGCGCGGATGGCGGAGGCAGATCCGCGCTGGCTCGCCTACATCATGGCGACCGCCTTTCACGAGACGGCCTATACGATGCAGCCGGTGCGCGAGACGCTGGCGACGACGGATGCAAGGGCAATCGAGATCCTGGAGAATGCCTATGCATCAGGCAAGCTCTCCTGGGTGAAGACGCCCTACTGGCGGCCGGACGAGGATGGCAAGTGCTGGCTCGGTCGCGGTCTCGTGCAACTCACCCACAAGCGCAATTATGAGGCCATGAGCCGGTTGACCGGTATCGATCTTGTGGCCGAGCCCGACCGGGCGATGGAGATGGACGCCGCCGTTTCGATCCTGATCGAAGGCATGGTGCAGGGCTCCTTTGCCACTCACAAGCTCGCCGACCATCTGAACGAGACGACAGATGACTGGGTCAATGCGCGCCGCATCGTCAACGGCACCGACCGGGCCGAAAAGCTTGCCGGCTACGGCAAGACCTTCCTTGCGGCCATCCGCCGCGAGCAGCCTGTAGGCCCGCTTGCGCGGTTGAAGGCCTGGCTCCTGCGTGCTATCGCGCGGGTCTTCGGCTAAAGCATGTCGCCCGAGGACGGGAACCGGCTTCGGGTAAAGGACATGCGCGAAAACAATAAGCCAAAACGCGCTGAGCGATCCCTTGGATCGCGGCGCGCTTTATACCCTGACAGGAGTTCCGCGTGATCCGCCACATCGTCTTTTTCACAGCGCCCGCGGAGCAACTGGACAAGGTGCGCGCCGGCCTGTCGATTCTGACAGCGATCCCGCACGCCCGGCTGCTGGAAATCGGCACCAACCTCAAGACCGACCAGCTCGGCACCGATGTCGACCTCGTCGTCTATGGCGAATTCGACGATGAGGCGGCCCTTGCCGCCTACAAGGCGCATCCCGATTACCAGCGCTCCATCGACCTTGTGCGCCCGATCCGCGAAATGCGCATGGCTGCGGATTACGAGAGCGATGCGGCGGTGAAGCAGCCGCTATTTACCTGACGGTCACTCGTCAACCGTCGTTCGATCTTGTCTTTCGCGCGTCCTTGTTTGTGGCCGATACGGTCTTACCATCAGGTTCCTGGCCGAAATAAGTCCCGCCGAGGTGGCCGCCGCCGCTAGTGTTTTCAACCTGGCGCTCGATGCGTTTCTGGATTTCTTTTTCGTTCACCTTGCTCATTGGAGCCTCCATTGTTGGGATGGTGATCTACCAACAACCGTCCCGGACGCGTTTCGTTTCACTTTTTTCATATGGTCCGGCCGCCGCGCCGGACCCTGAAGTACCGGGCAACAGCTGTGTTCCCGCCTGCAGGCGCCCCCTAACCATAGGAACCACCTCATGAAACTCCGATCTCCCTTGCCGTGGGGCTCCGCGGCGGGTCGCAGGACCGTGCCCGAGAAGAAGGCTGCAGGCGTCTTCATGTCGCTCGCCGCAGAGGGGCGGGCGAGCTGGACGGGCCGCTCCTATGCGGCGTTGTTGTGCGAGGGTGTCGGCGGGGACGGGGACCGATGGCGGCTATCTCGTTCCGCAGGAGACAGACACCGAAATCGGCCGTCGGCTCTCCGTCGTCTCGCCGATCCGCTCGCTTGCGACCGTGCGCCAGGTCTCCGGCTCGGTGCCGAAGAAGCCCTTCGCGACCACGGGCATGGCGGCCGGCTGGGTAGCCGAAACGGCGGCCCGCCCACGGACTTCAAGTGCCCAGCTTGCCGAACTTTCTTTCCCGACCATGGAACTCTACGCCATGCCGGCGGCAACGCAGGCGCTGCTTGACGACGCTGCTGTCGACATCGAGGCCTGGATCTCGAGCGAGGTCGATACCGTCTTTGCCGAGCAGGAGGGCACCGCCTTCGTCAACGGCGACGGCACCAACAAGCCAAAGGGCTTCCTCGCCTATACCGCGGTCGCCGACAGCGCCTGGAGCTGGGGCAATCTCGGCTATATCGCGACGGGTGCGGCCGGCGCCTTCAAGACGACGGGTGCCTCCGACACGCTTGTTGATACGATCTATTCTCTGAAGGCGGGACATCGCCAGAACGCCAACTTCGTCATGAACCGCAAGACCCAGGCCGAGGTGCGCAAGCTCAAGGATGGCGATGGCCGCTATCTCTGGCAGCCGCCGGCAACCGCGGGCGAGGCGGCTTCGCTCGTCGGCTTCCCCGTTGTCGAGGCCGAGGACATGCCCGATATCGCGGCCAATGCGCTGTCGATCGCCTTCGGGGATTTCCGCGCCGGCTATCTCGTCGTCGACCGTACCGGCGTGCGCGTGCTGCGCGATCCCTATTCCGCCAAGCCCTACGTTCTCTTCTACACGACCAAGCGCGTCGGCGGCGGGGTGCAGAACTTCGAGGCGATCAAGCTCATCAAGTTCGCCGTGAGCTGACCGAGGCAGGGCGGGTGCGGCTGTCGCATCCGCATCCGCCCGCCGAACATGCCCTGCGCCACACCAATTCAGGATCGCCCATGACCTATGCACTGATTACCCCGCCGGTGGCGGAAGCGCTGACGCTTGCCGAGGTGAAGCCCGATATGCGGCTCGACGACGGCAACGAAGATGGGCTGCTGGCCTCGCTGATCCGCGTTGCTCGCGAGCATCTGGAGCGCACGACGGGCCTCTGCCTGATCACTCAGGTATGGCGCCTCCATCTTGAATCGATACCTGAAGACTGCGTGATCCAGATTGCCAAGGGGCCGGTGCAAGCCATTGAAAGCCTGAGCATTTACGATGAGGCAGGCGAGGAGTTGGTCTTGCCCGCGACCGGCCATGTGCTCGATGGCAATGCCCGACCGGCGCGTCTGGTGCTCGATCGGAGTTTGAATCCCCCTATCGCTGCAAACGGCATCGATTTTTCCGCCGGCTTCGGCGAGAGCGGTGCGGAGGTGCCCGACACGCTGAAGCGAGCGATGCTGATGCATGTCGCCCAGATGTTTGCTTTCCGGGGTGCGGTGGCCGTCGAGGATCAGCCGGCGGACATACCTGTTGGCTACGACCGGCTGGTTGCGCCGTTCCTGATGCGCAGGCTCTGATGCGGTCCGTCTTCTTCGATCCCGGCCAGATGACCGCGCGGCTCGAACTGGAGGCGCCGGAAGAAGCGCCGGACGGGCAGGGTGGCGCGACCATCACCTTTGCATCAGTTGCCTCGGTCTGGACGCGGATCGAACCGCTAAGCGAAGTCCGCGAGGAGCGGGCGGGCGCTAATGTCTTCACGCTGACTCATCGTATCTGGCTACGGTTCCGCGGCGACATCAGGGCCGGGATGCGGCGCGCAAGGGAGATCGGCTGTTTGCCATCGGCAGCTGGCGCGATCCGGATGAGACGGGCCGCTACCTCTGCTGTCTCTGCGAGGAGGAAGGACGATGAGCACTGCCCTGGCGATCACACTCCGCGATCTGACGGAGATCCTGGCGAGGCTGTCGCGAGCTGGTGCGGGCAGCTCGCAGGCAAAGGGAGGCGGGAGCGATGAGCGCAGCCAAGGAATTGCTGACGGCGATCCATGCATGCCTGACCGGCGACGCCGCGATCGGCTGGTGACGGGGCGAAAGCTCCCATGCGTCGTGTTCGGCGAGCTCGACAGCAACGACTATTCAACCTCGACGGAGAGAGGCGAGGAGCATCTGTTTACGCTCGAAATCTGGATCGATGCCGGTGGACGAAAGCAGGCGCAGATCGTGGCTTCGCGTCTCCATGCTCTGCTGCAGGATGCGGCAATCGATCTTGGCCGGCACCACCTCGTCAGCCTGCTGCATGTCAGGACACTGAGCCGGCGCGAAGCGAAGACGAAGCTTTATGTCGCCGAACTTCGCTTCCGGGCCGTGACGGAGCCGATCGCCGCTGTCACCTCGTAGCGGCTCAATCTACTCCTCGAAGCGGCTCGTGGCGTCGCGATCGCGTTCGTAGTGTCTCGACAAGGGAAACGGCGGTAGCCACGACTCGCGGCGGATTGTCCAGAGTTCGTAGGTCGGTTTCAACTGGTCCGGAGCATCGAGCGAGCCGAGGTTTACTTCGACTTCATCCGCAGAGCGTCCGAAAACCGGGGAGCCACAGCGGGGGCAGAAGAACCGCCCGTCGTATTCGCGTGTTTCGCCTTCGACCGTCACCGCATCCTCAGGAAAGATCGCGGAGGCATGGAAAAACGCGCCGTGATGCTTGCGGCAGTCGAGACAATGACAAATGCCGACCCGATAGGGGCGTCCAGTTGCCACAATACGGACGTTGCCGCAGCGGCAACCGCCAGTGAACCGGTCCATGTTGCTTCTCCTCCAAGATAAAGCGATGGGCTTCTTATAACGAAGATGGGATGAGGACCTCAAATGTCTCGCCCATTGCCGCAGCTGCTTTCATCTCATTCAGATCGGTTCGTACACCCTGGTCGCGGCCTTGACCTGCGTAGCTAGCATGAGCACGAAGCCGAGCGACAGGATGGCGAGCGCGGCGCAGGTCGCGATTGCCGTTCCAGCGCCGGCCCGGTCGAGAATTGCCGTGAAGACGACGGGTGCGATGGCATTGGCGAGGTTCTGCGGCAGTGACAGGCGGGCCGATTGCAGCCCGAATTCGCGCGGCGAAAACAGCGCAAGCGGCAACAGGGCGCGGGCAACTGTCATGACACCGGAGCCGAAGCCGTAGAGCAGGATGAAGGTGATGAGCAGTGGTGTCGAGGGCGGGATCAGCAGCAGCATCACGAAGCTTGATACCATCAGGCTCACGCCCACTGCGGCGCTGAGGATCGGATTGCCGCAGCGGCCGAGGAGCATATCCAGGAAACGAGCGGAAATTCCGATCACGCCGCGCGCCGAACCAAGCTGCAATGCCAGCGCCGGCGAGGCGCCAGACTGGCGAAGGATTTCAAGCAGCGATGGCGACACCCCGAAGGTGACGAAGGTCGACATCGTCGTTGCCGCGGCAATCAGTAAGAACGCCTTGCGTTGTCCCGCTGGCGAAAGCGGCACCGGCGTTTCCTGTGTAGCTTTGCTATCTGCGGCAAAGGCAATCGGCTTCGGCAGGGCGAAAAGATGCAGCGGCAGGCAGACGAAAAACTGCAGCGCCGCGCAGATGAGAAACGTCATTCGCCAGCCGACGGTCGCGTTGAGCTGGCTGAGGATCGGCCAGAAGATCGCGCTCGAAAGGCCGGTAAACAGCATCAGGATGGCAATCACCCGTTTGCTGTCAGGCCCGGCGCGCTCGACGACGGCGGTATAGGCGGGGGCTGAAAGACCGAAGGCGCCGCCGGCACCGATGGCAGTCCAGGCAAGTCCATAGAGGACGAGGCCGTGCGCGGCTGACAACAGCAGCAGGCCGATCGTGAAGACGATCGAGGCGGCGGCAAGCACGCGCGCGGCTCCATGTCGAGCGAGCAGGCGGCCCGTCGCAGGGCCAACAAGGGCGCTGACGACCATCATGATGCTCAGCCCGCCGAAGACCACCTCATTCGGCAAGCCGAGATCCGGCGCAATGACGCGTCCCATGACACCGAGCATATCGAAGGTGGCGCCCCAGCCAATCAGCTGCGTGACGGCAAGCACGGCAATTGTCTGCACCGAGCGCAGGGGGATGGATAGAGACATGGCGGGCTTTGAAGCGAACGGGGTAGGGGCGCAAGGTCGTAGCAGCTTCGCCGTCTGGTTGAAAGTGACAAGTGGATGACACCAATGGGCGCCGACTGCGCCTGTTTTCTCGAAGGGATAGGACGATGGTGGGCGCAGAAGGGCAAAGACCTGCTCCTGAAGATATTCAACGGAACGAGCTACGAGACGGTGGCAAGGCTGCGGTCGAAACGGCTCGCCTTCAATGCCGAAACGGTCGACGTCACCGACGTCGAGAGCGCCGGGCGCTGGCGTGAACTGCTGGGCGGCGCCGGCGTGCAGCGCGCGTCGGTCTCGGGCCGGCATCTTCAAGGATGCCGCCTCCGATGGCCTGGTGCGGAACACCTTCTTCAACGCGGCGATCCTGAGCTGGCAGATCATCGTCCCCGATTTCGGCATGGTGACGGGGCCGGATAGCAGCGGAGATGTCTATTTCAATCTCGATCCGCTCTGGTCGTCGCCGGCGATCGATGCCGTCGGTATCGACAACTATATGCCGCGCGCCGATTGGCGGGACGACGATCTTACGAACGCCAGCCCCGACGGTTTCCGGACCGCCGATGACCTCCAAGCGATGACGACGGCGATTACGTCGGGCGGGGGGTTCGCTTGGTACTATGCGAGTGACGCGGCCCGCCGGGCGAGGGAGCGAAGCCCGATTTCGGACGGGCTCGCCGGAAGGTCTTGGGTCTTCCGCTACAAGGACATCGCGGGCTGGTGGTCCAATCCGCATCATGAGCGGATTGGCGGCGTGGAAATCCCGACGGCGACATCGTGGATCCCGCGCAGCAAGCCTGTCTGGTTCACCGAACTCGGCTGCGGCGCCATCGATAAGGGCGCCAATCAGCCGAACATCTTTGCCGATCCAAAGTCGGCGGAAAGTGCTGTTCCCTATATTTCCAACCGCACTCGCGCCGACGCCATGCAGCGGCGTTTCCTGGAGGCGCATCATGCATGGTGGGGCAGTGGTCGCCCTCCGCCCGGAATGGTCGGCCCGGCGCACCTTTTCGTCTGGTCGTGGGACGCGCGGCCTTTTCCGTCCTTTCCGCAGAATACCTCGACATGGAGCGACGGTGCCACTGGCGCATCGGACATTGGCTGAACGGCAGGCTCGGTGGCGGCACTCTGGCGGAGGTCGTGGCTGCACTGTTGCGGGATCACGGCTTTGACGATTTCGACGTATCGGAGGTCAGTGGGGACCTATTGGGATACGTGCAGGGTGATATTGCATCGGCACGCAGCCTGATCGAGCCGCTCCTGGAAGCGTTTCAGATCGATGCGATCGAAGATGCGGGGCTCCGGCGCTTCCGCTCCCGCATGCGGGCAAGCCTGCCGGCGCTGCCGGTCGAAATTCTTGTGGACCGCCAAGACGAGCCGCTATGGCAGGAAACGCGTGGTCATGACAGTGATTTTGCGGCCGAAGCCTTGGTGAGTTTCTACGATCTCGACCTCGATTATGAGCAGGCGAGCGCCCGCTCCCATCGCGTGGCGTAATCGACGAACCGGATCATTCAGCAGGATCTCACAACCGTCATGCCGGAGGAGACGGCGCTTGCCGCTGCCGAGGTGTTACTGCGCGACAATCGCATTGCCAGGCGCTCCATCCGGTTTTCGCTGCCGCCGAATGAGATGCGCCTCCAGACGGGCGATATCGTTACACTCCCCAGCGGACCCCAAGGTCGCTTCCTGATTAACCGCGCCGAAGATGGCGATGCCCGCCAGGTGGAAGCGCGCGAATTCGCGGCGTCGGTCGGCAGTACCGTGGCGACGATTGTTGGCGGAAGGCCGAGTGGCGGCGGCGGTTCGAACCTGTTTTCTCCTATCATTCAACGGATGGATCTGCCGCGATTCGATGGCAGCGACCCCTCGAGCTTCGCCCGTGGAGCGGCCTTTGCAAAGCCGTGGACATCGATCGGGTTGTCGTCGTCTGCCACGGCGGAGGGATACAAGGGCAGGGTACTCCTCGATCGCCCGGCACGGATCGGCACACTAACAAGCGCGCTTGCGGCGGTGTTGTCGGCCGTTTCGACTGGTCACGGGCGCTCGAACTCGATCTGCTCTACGGTGGCCTGGGCTCGGCACCGGCGACCGCTGTTATGAACGGCGCCAATCTCCCAGCGGTCTTGTCCGCCAGTTGGTGGACTCGATCGTGAATATAGCTGGCGCACTTGGCGGTCTGCTGGCCGTTTATGAGCGGGTGACCGCCAAGGCAGCCATCAAATCCGTCGGTTGAGGCTCGTGCGGCGAGCGGGCGCTCTCGTTTGCTCCGCCGGATTTTCGAACACGCGTGGCGCGAATTCAAAATTGTTCTAAACATCAGGGATTACAAGGCATTCATTTGCCATTCAGGTCGCTTGAGTACATAGTCTGGGCCAAGTTAGTATCCATTGAAAGCATTGCACATGGCCTCTCCCTTGAGCGTCGCAGCGCTAGCCGCCGGGCTGGCGATAACGTCGCCCTCACCGGATAATCCGCGTACCCTGACGGTGCGCGTTGCAGGCGATTGCAGCGAGGCCGCGCGCGAGGTTGTGGAAAAAACGGGAGGCCAGCTGCTTTCCGTGCAGCCTGCGGGCGATAGCTGCATCATCACCGTTCTCGTCCAGGGCAACGGCCAGCGCCCGCGTAAGGTAACCGTCAAGGTTCCGATGTAGGCAGAATCGGCCTATCTAGACGCCGAAGAGATCAAGCGGAGTAAAGCGGACCGATGCGCATTCTCGTAGTCGAAGACGATGTCAACCTGAACCGGCAGCTTAGCGACACCCTCAAGGAAGCCGGCTATGTCGTCGATCAGGCATTTGACGGTGAGGAAGGGCACTTTCTCGGCGACACCGAGCCCTATGATGCGATCATCCTCGATATCGGCCTGCCGGAACTGGATGGCGTCACGGTGCTTGAGAAGTGGCGCAGCGCAGGTCGCGGCATGCCAGTGCTGATCTTGACGGCGCGCGACCGCTGGAGTGACAAGGTCGCCGGTATCGACGCCGGTGCCGACGACTATGTCACCAAACCTTTCCATGTCGAGGAAGTGCTGGCGCGCATCCGCGCCCTGATCCGTCGTGCGGCGGGGCATTCCTCGTCCGAGATCATCTGCGGCCCGGTGCGCCTCGATACCAAGAGCTCGAAGGCCACGGTCAATGGCGTCGCGCTGAAGCTGACGTCGCATGAATACCGGCTGCTTTCCTATCTCATGCATCACATGGGCGAAGTGGTGTCGCGCACCGAACTGGTCGAACATATGTACGATCAGGATTTCGATCGCGATTCCAACACGATCGAGGTTTTCGTCGGGCGCCTTCGCAAAAAGATGGGCGTCGACCTGATCGAAACGGTGCGCGGGCTTGGCTACCGCATCCAAGCGCCGAACAATGCGAATTAAATCACTTACTGCACGCGTCCTCCTGCTGACCACGATATGGTCAACCGTCGCGCTTGTCGTCATTGGCCTGCTGATCTCGACGCTGTACCGGAAGAGCGCTGAGCGCGGCTTTCAGGACCTGTTGCGCGCCCAGCTCTACAACGTCGTCAATTCCGTGACCATCGGCGATCAGGGAGCGCTTAGTGGAAGTCCGCAGCTCGGCGACCTGCGCTTTGCGCAGCCGAAAACGGGCTGGTACTGGGTCGTCGAGCCGCTCGGCACCTACACGGCCCCTCCGCTGGTGTCGCCGTCACTTGGCTCTGTCTCGATCCCTGTTCCCTCGGTTCTCGAAGCGCCCTTCGACAAGAACTACGAGCGCTACTACCAGGTAACCGATGCCTCGGGGAACCGTATCCACGTTGCCGAGACCGAGGTCGTTCTGGATACCGATGGCCGTGCCGCGCGTTTTCGCGTTACCGGCAACGTCGATGTTGTCGAAGACGACGTTCGCAATTTCTCCCACAGCCTTTACCTGGCGCTGGCCGGCTTTGGTGTCGGCAGTCTGATCGTCAATGCACTGGCCATTCTCTATGGCCTCAAGCCGCTCGACAAGGCGCGCGCCGCGCTCGAGCGCATTCGTGCCGGCGAGAGCGAGCAGTTGAAAGGCGCGTTCCCGCGCGAAATCTTGCCGCTCGCCAACGAGGTCAACGCGCTGATCGACAGCAATCGCCGCATCGTCGAGCGGGCGCGCATGCAGGTCGGCAATCTCGCCCACTCGCTGAAGACGCCGATTGCCGTGCTGCTCAACGAGGCGCGCGTCCTGGAACGCTCGCACGGTGATCTCGTGCGCAGCCAGGCGGAGGCGATGCAGGGTCAGGTGCAATCCTATCTGAACCGCGCCCGAATAGCCGCACAACGCGAATCCGTACTCGCCCGCACCGATGCGGAACCAGCGCTGGAACGGCTGGTGCGCGTGATGCGGCGCTTGAACGTCGACAAGGAATTCGAACTCACGGTGGCGCCGCCGCATCTCGCGGTGGCCATGGAGCAGCAGGACCTCGAAGAGGTCGTCGGTAACCTTCTCGAGAATGCTGCCCGTTTCGCGGCGACCAAGGTTCGCGTCTCCGTCACAGAGGCGCCCGAAGACATCAAGGGCGCGGAGGGGAGCGGGCGTCGCCACTGGGTCGAGCTTGTTGTCGAAGACGATGGACCGGGGCTTGAACCGGATCAGATCCGCGAAGCGCTGAAGCGCGGCAAGCGGCTGGATGAAAGCAAACCGGGCACCGGGCTCGGGCTGTCCATCGTGACGGAGATTTCCAACGAGTATCAGGGACGGCTCGAACTATCCCGCGGGCAATGGAACGGGTTGAAGGCCCGCCTTATTTTGCCGGGCATCACAAAGGATGTTGCGTGAGCAACTGCTTGATGTCACATAGAGATAGGCAATTGCATAGCATGCTCTGCCTTATTGCCGACACGGCGCGGTGTACGTGTGGCGGCGTTAGATTCACACCTGATTCTGGTTCGACTGAATGATGCTACGTTCGCAAGGCATGATCGTTTCTTCGCTTCTCGTCGCTATGACGCTGTCTGGGTGCCAATCGACGAAGAGCGGTGGCTCCGGCGGGCTCTTCTCGCGGAAACCTCCGGCTTCGGCGACCTATATTGCGGCGTTGCAGGGCGGCATTATTGGTCGCAGCGGCGTGGAACTTAGCGATAGCGACCGCCAGCGCGCCCTCGAGGCCGAGTATCGTGCCTTGGAAGGTGCAGCAGTCGGTCAGCCCGTTGTCTGGAGCGGACGCAATGTCAGCGGCAGGGTCGTCGCGGCTGCGCCCTATCAGGTCGGCTCGCAGAATTGCCGTCAGTATACCCACAGCGTGACGATTGACGGCAAGGAGACGGTGGCGCGCGGTTCTGCCTGCCGAAACGACAACGGTAGCTGGTCGCCGCTCGGCTAACCCAGGTGACGGTAAGACTGACCGCTAGCGGTGTTGCGGCCAAACGCCTCAAATAATCGTCATTGCGGCTTTGCTTGTTGGAATAGGCGCTCGCTTCGAGTATTTGGCGGCTATGCTTTTCTGGATTCTTGTGGCCGCTCTGACGGCGGTTGTCGCTGCAATTCTGCTTTATCCGCTTTTGCGTGGTGGCAAAGCGGTCGATGACACGCGCGCCGGGGAGGCTGCCGTCTATCGCGATCAGTTGCGCGAACTCGATCGTGACCTCGCCGGCGGACTGATTTCAGCCGACGAGGCGGACTATGCGCGGGCTGAAATCGGCCGGCGGCTGATCACGGTGTCGGCCGCGCCGGTGACCGATCGCAACCTCTCGAAGCATCACCGTCTGTCCGAAGCCTTCGTGCTACTGATGCTGCCCATCGTCGGGCTCTGTCTTTACATTCTGGTGGGGCGACCGGATTTGCCGTCGCAGCCGCTGGAAGCCCGACTTGCGAACCCTGGCAACGATATGGCGATCCTGGTCGCCAAGGCCGAGCGGCACTTGGTGCAGAATCCCGATGACGGCAAGGGCTGGGACGTGTTGGCGCCGATTTACTTCAACACCATGCGCGTTGCCGATGCAGAAAATGCCTACCGCCATGCGATCCGCCTGCTGGGACCAAGCGTAGCACGGCTGGATGGCCTCGCCGAGACGTTGATGGCCAAGTCGGACGGCGTCGTCACCGAAGATGCGCGCAAGGTACTGGAACAGTCGCTTCAACTGCAGCCGGACAATCCAAAGGCAAGTTTTTACTTGGCACTCAGTATGGAGCAGGCCGGCAAGGCTGCCGAGGCGAAAACCGCATTTGAGGCACTTGCCAAGCAATCGCCCGCCGACGCGCCCTGGCTCCCGCTTGTTGCCGAGCATATTGCGAGGAATGGCGGCGCGTTGCCGAGCGGCGCTGCGAATGCGCCGGGCAATCCGACGCAGGCGGACGCGGCGGCCGCAAAGAACATGAACGCTGGCGACCAGCAGCAAATGATTCAGGGCATGGTGGCAAGCCTGGACGCGAAGCTCACCGAGGACCCGAACAATCTCGAAGGCTGGTTGCGGCTCGTCCGCTCTTATGTCGTATTGAAGGACAAGGATCGTGCGGTTGGAGCTCTGAAACGCGGACTGGCGGCGTTTCCGGCCGACAGCGAACAAGGCAAGCAACTGCTGGCCCTGGCGCGAGAGCTCGAGATTGCGACGGAAGGAATGAGCGAATGACGCGCAAGCAGAAACGCCTGGCGATCATCGCTGGCGGCATGAGCTTCATCATTGCCGCCGTGCTGCTCGTCATGTTCGCCTTCAGCCAATCGGTTGCCTATTTCTACATGCCGGCAGACATTGCAAAGAACCCGGTGCCGCCGGG